>NZ_JBVJMD010000059.1:0-45808 GCF_055584385.1 Streptomyces sp. NPDC104096 | reverse complement strand
GGGGCCGGGCCCGGGCACGTCCGCGCGACCCCTATCCGGCCCCCGCACGGTCGCCGATGCCGGCGCCGTGGCGCTCTTGAGCGGCAAGGACCTGATCGGCGTGCTCGACGGCCCACCGGCCGAGCGCGGCCAGCGGTCCCTCGGCGAGGCTGCCGCCCAGCTCGGACAGCTCGTACGCGACAGAGCGGTCGGCCGGCGTGGTGATCCGTGTGATCAGGCCGTTGGCGTGCAGCCGGCCGAGGGTCTGGGTCAGGACCTTGTCGCTGACGCCCGCGATGTCGCCCAGAAGGTCGGTCCGGCGACGTCTGCCCGCTCGCAGGGCCATCAGCACCACGGGGTCCCAGGTGTGGGAGATCAGATCGGCGGCCAGGCGCACCGCGCAGTCGGCGGCGAAGGGTGAGCAGTGGTCGGTCACACGTCCCTTCCTACCGGATTCGGGCCTACCGATCGGTAGGCCCGAGGTTCCTACCGTACGAGGTGTCAGGACTTCGAGGAGTGGGAGAGCGACGTGCGTATCGGAATTCTGGGCACCGGCGTGATGGCCGAGGCGCTGGCGGAGGCGTGGTCGCGACGTGGGCATCAGGTCCTCGTCGGCGGCCGTTCGCAGGACAGGGCGCGGGCGATCGCCGAGCGGCTCGGCGGGTCGGTCGAGGCGGTCGAGCCCGTACAGGTGGCCAGGGCCGGCAACGCCGTGGTCGTGGCGGTGGCCTGGGAGGGGCTCGACCGGATGCTCGCTCTCGCGGAGGCCGACCAGGGGTCGCTGGCGGGCAAGACCGTGATCGACTGCACCAATGCCGTCGACCACGCCTCCGGACTGCTCAAGCCGTCCACCGGGTCGGCGGTGGAGCACATCGCCGAGCGGGCCGTGGGCAGCCGCATGGTCAAGGCGCTGCATCTGTTCGCGGGGACGAGTTGGCTGGCCCCGACACCGGCGGGGCAACCGAAGCGGACCGTGGCGATGTGCGGCGACGACGACGCGGCGCTCGCCGTCGCCGCCGAGCTGATCCGCGACCTCGGCGGCGTGCCGGCCGCGATCGGCGGGCTGGAGCACGCCCGGCAGCTCGAAGGCGTGGCAGGTTTTGTGATGCGGCTGGTCGCCACGGGCCACGACCCCGTCACCGCGGTGCCCGTCGTCGACCGGCCACAGGGCTGACGTCACGGGATCACGCCGGGTGCGGCAGTCCCGTCTCCGTTGCCGTCGGGCGGACCGGCCGACCGGGGGTACGGCGCCACGACTCGACCGGGCAGCGCGAGCGTGGCCGCGGCCGACCGCTTAAAGTCGCCTGAGGGAGCAGGCCGACGGACCGCTCTGCCCCTTCCCGGCCGGGCGACTTCACCCCATACCGGCCGGGACCCAGGCCGAGCTCCGACGGCGCCCCGCGCGTCCTCCGCCGCGCCCCGGTTCCGCCGCCGGGTCCCCGTGGGGCCTGTCATCCCTCAGTCGGCACTCACGAGTGGGCCACGACCTCGCCGGCCATGACCTGGGGAGGATCGGGCAGCAGTGCGGCAAGGTGGTCCCGTACGAAGTCCGCGGCCCTCGCGATCGATTCGTCGGCGCCCGACCGGTCCTGAAAAACGCTGGTCGAGACCATCACTCCGTCCCCGGCATCGATCCAGTAGTAGGCCACGAAGCCGGTGACCTGGCGCAGGAGCGGCACGAAGCCGTCGTTCACCAGACGTGCGGCCTCAGCCGGATCGGTCACCCCTTCGTACCGCCGGACTGCTGCGTACATCACCGAGCTCCTCACGGCGTTCCGGGTTCGTCCTCTGCCTGGACCTCGTACCCGTGCGACGGCCGGCCGGGCTCCTGGGGCGTCCGGCAATCACCTGAAAGGCCGCCTCGGGCGGTCCGAACGGCGGCTGACGACCCGGGCACACGGCCCTGCCTGCGTCCGCCCCGGCGGGGCATCGACACGCACCTTGCTCCACCTATCGATATTCGATAGATTCCCATCGCAACTCGATTGAAGGATGGGTCATGGGAAAGCTGACCGTGCGTGCGCTGCGCGCCGTGCTCGTGGTGGTGCTCGCCGGCACCGTGCTCGTACAGGCAGGGATGATTTGGGTGTTGGTCAGCGGGAGCGACCCGGAGGACGGGTCGATGCCGCTGACCGCGCTGCGCGTGATCACGATCCTGGGCATGGTGTCGGCCCAGGTCGCCCTGGTCAGTGTCTGGCGGCTGGTGGCGATGGTGCGACGCGGAACCGTGTTCTCCCACGCCGCCTTCCGGTACGTGGACGCCGTGATCGGCGCGATCGTGGCGGCCGCCCTCCTGTGGTTCGCGGTCACGGCCGTCAACGCGCCGGGCCAGCGGGAGGACCCGGGCGTCACCGTCATCATGGGTGGGATCGGCCTGGCCGTCCTGGGGGTCGCGCTCATCGTGCTCGTACTGCGGATGCTGCTCGCCCAGGCCGTCGCACGCGACGTCGAAGCGGCGCGGATGCAGGCCGAGTTGGACGAGGTGATCTGATGCCGATCGCCGTCGACATCGACGTGATGCTGGCCCGGCGCAAGATGTCCGTGGGCGAGCTCGCGGACCGGGTGGGGATCACACCCGCCAACCTGGCGGTGCTCAAGAACGGCCGCGCCAGGGCGGTGCGCTTCGCGACCCTCGCCGCACTCTGCGAGGTGCTCGAGTGCCAGCCGGGCGACCTGCTGCGCTGGGAGGCCGAGGACGCCGAGGACGCCCTGGAGGGATGAGGCGGCCGATGAGCGCGCCGCCGTAGACGGTGTAGCCGACGCCGACGAGCCAGGACTGCACCACCAGGATGATGCCGACCGCGCCGTAGGAGACCGCATTGGACACGATGAGCGGCACGAAGACCAGTTCGGAGAAGATCCGCAGACCGACGAAGGCGGCCACGGTGGCGAACGCGCCGGGAAGCAGGCGCAGCCACGTGACGCGCGAGTCGAGGAGGAGGTGCTGGAGCCACCAGAAGTAGAGCACGCCGCCGCACGCGCCCACCGCGATCCGGGGTGTTGTCGCGGCAGCGCTGCCGAGCCAGGGAAGGCCGCGCCAGGTGCTGAGGAGGATGAGTGCGATCAGTCCGGCCAGGCCCAGGACCTGGCGCCACAGCGTGTGCCAACGGCCGGGCGGCAGGTGCCAGATCCGTTGGTAGGCGTTCTGGACCGCGGCCATCAGCGAGATGCCGAACACGGCGAGGCCGACCAGACCCAGCGCGGTGGTGGTGCTCAGGACGGCGCTGCGGGAGGCGAACAGCCTGTCCACCGCCTGGGCCGAGCTGCCGGACACGCCGAGACCTTCGTTGATCCAGTCCGCGACCCCGCTCCCCCGGGCAGGCAGAGCCGCCGCGATCACGACCAGCAGGGGCACCAGCGTGACGAAGAACAGGGTGGCGAAGGCCATCGCGCGGTGCAGCAGTTCGATCTCCCGGCCGGCGTGCCACAGGCTCCTGGCGGCCTCGCCCACCTGCCGGATCGCCCTGCTGACGCGTGAAGCGTTCCGGTCCACGGCCACGCCCTCGCACTTCCCTCGGCAGTACGGCCCGCACGTATCAAGGCAGCGGCGTTCCGCCCGTGGCGTTCAGGATCTCGGCCGTGATGAAGCTCGCGCGGTCGGACGCCAGGAAGACGTAGGCGGGCGCCATTTCCGCGGGCTGGGCCGGCCGGCCCAGGGGGGCCTGCTTCCCGAACTCCTTCGTGTCCGGGAGCGTCGCCGGGATCAGGGGGGTCCACACGGGACCGGGAGCGACGGCGTTGACCCTGATGCCGTCGGACACGACCATCTGGGCGAGGCCCTGGGTGAAAGTGACGATCGCCCCCTTGGTGGTGGCGTAGTCGAGCAGATGAGGGCTGGGCTTGTACGCCTGCACGGAGGTGGTGTTGATGATCGACCCGCCTGCCGGGATGTGCGGCAGTGCCTTTTTGCACAGCCAGAACATGCCGTAGAGATTCGTACGCACGACCCGGTCGAACTGCTCCGTGCTGATCGCCTCGATGCCGTCGGGCTGCGACATCTGATAGGCCGCGTTGTTGACGAGGACGTCGATGCGCCCGAACTCGGCGACGGCACGTTCGATCAGCCGGTCGCACTGGTCCTCGTCGCGGATGTCGCACGGCACGGCTGTCGCCTTGCGGCCCGCCTGCTCGACGAGCCGCGCGGTCTCACGCGCGTCCTCGTCCTCCTGCGGAAGGTGGGTGAACACGACGTCCGCGCCCTCACGGGCGAAGGCGAGGCACACGGCGCGACCGATGCCCGAGTCGCCTCCGGTCACCACGGTGCTGCGTCCGTCGAGCAGACCGTGACCCTCGTACGTCTCCTCGCCGTGGTCGGGAGGCGGGTCCATCGCCCCCGTCCAGCCGGGATGCTTCTGGTCCTGCTCGGGGAAGTCGGGTTGGGGATACTTTTCGGCAGGGTGCTCACTCATCACGCGCCTCTCGTCCACGAATGCGGTGCGTCACGCCGCGCGCGGGGTTCCTGTGCGTCGGCCGCAGTGCGCAAGGCCTTCGACGGCGGCTCACCGGCGTTCCGGTCGGCATGCGGAACCACTGGCGAGCCGTCGTTCCGGGTCAGGGTCCGGACCACGGCGGCCGGCCCGGGTTCCGGAGTTCGGTCAGGGGCGCGGCAGCGGGGAGGCCGTCCGCCCGTCGGGCCGGCAGCCCGGACCCGGTCGGACGAGGGCCTGCAGTCCGATGCCACGAACTCCCGTCTCCCCCTCGGCTCCCACCTGAAACACCGCGCCCTCGGTCTTCCGGCGCGGCAGCCGCCGGTGGGCCGGGCAGCGTGTCGCGCAGGCGCCGACGCGTTTCGAACGATTATTCGCCGCAGCCGAACGCCCGATGGAACCGCTGGTGCCCGGTGCGGACGCGGATGGCCCGGCGGAGTCGGGCCCACCAGGCGCATCATTCCGAACAAACAGGAAACGAGGCCTGCTTGGCACGAGGTCGCACTCTTCGTCGGCGGGGAACGGCACCCGGTCCCGCCGCCCGGCAAGGCGGCGGGGTCCGGGCGTGTCGCCCAGGATCAGACGGCGGCGGTGAAGCGCTCCCAGACCCGATGCCGGGCCAGCAGAGGGGCCAACTGGTTCAGTACCGCTTCGGCGTCCTCGGCGAGAACGACGCCGACGGCGTCGACGGGTACCCCGGCTGCTTCCAGCACCGCGTCGGCACCCGCCCAGCCGCCGATGGCCTTGGCATGCCGGAACGCCTCGGAGACCAGGAGCAGCACCCGCGGGTCGAGCGCCGTCCGGCTGGGTCCCGGTGCAGCGGCCTTGGCGTCCTGAGCGCCGTGGGCGCCGTCCGGAGCCGGCGCCCCGGCGACGACGACGGCGTCGAACTCGACCGAGCGGGCGGTGGCGAAGGTCCGCTGGACGGTGATCGCGTCACCGCCGGTGCCGAGCTTTCCTCCGGCCGGTGCGACGACCAGCGGAACCATGCCCATGTCCAGAACGGCCTGGCGCAGGGCGTTGACTCCCTCCAGGTGGTCGGAGCCTCCGGTGACGATCCCGATGACCCGGCCGTCGGCCGGCCATTCCCGGCCGACCTGGGAGAGGGCCGGGCTCGGCTGCACATCGGCGGGCGGTTCGGTGGCCTCGGGGGCGGGCAGTCCGAGGCCCACGGCGACCGCGGCACACAGCTCGGAGTCGATGTGGGCGAGCGCGCGCAGCTGCCGCTCCTTGATGGCGTTGCTCCAGCACTTGCCGAGCTCGAAGGTGTAGGCGGCGATGATGTGCTCGCGTTCGACCGAGGACATGCTGAGCCAGAACAGCCGGGCCTGGCTGAAGTGGTCGGCGTAGCTGGCCGGGGCGTCACGGACTTTGCGGGCTGCGGGGACTTCGAGCGGTGTTTCGATGAAGGCGCCGGTGTCCGCCCCCGCGGCGAACGGGCAGCCGCCGTCCAGCGAGTTCGGCTTGTAGGGCGCCACCCCGCTGTGCACAGCCTGCTGGTGGAAACCGTCACGCAGCATGTCGTTGACGGGCGAGTGCGGCCTGTTGATCGGGATCTGGTTGAAGTTGGGGCCCGCCAGGCGCGTGATCTGGGTGTCCAGATAGGAGAAGAGCCGGCCGGCGAGCAGCGGGTCGTCGGTGACGTCGATGCCCGGAACCAGATGGCCGACGTGGAATGCGACCTGTTCCGTCTCGGCGAAGAAGTTGCTCGGGTTGCGGTCGAGGGTCAGCAGTCCGATCAGCTGGACCGGGGCCAGCTCCTCAGGAACGATCTTCGTCGAGTCGAGCAGGTCGATCCCCTCGAAGGTCTGCTCCGGGGTGTCGGGAAAGACCTGGATGCCCAGCTCCCACTGGGGGTGGGCACCGGTTTCGATCGCGTCGGCAAGGTCGCGGCGGTGGAAGTCCGGGTCGACGCCGCCCGCGATCTGAGCTTCCTCCCACACCAGGGAGTGCACCCCGAGTTTCGGCTTCCAGTGGAACTTGACCAGCGTCGACTTGCCCTGCGCGTCGACAAGGCGGAAAGTGTGGACGCCGAAGCCCTCCATGGTCCGGAACGAGCGGGGGATTCCCCGGTCGGACATGTTCCACAGGGTGTGGTGCTGGGCCTCGGTATGCAGCGAGACGAAATCCCAGAAGGTGTCGTGGGCGCTCTGGGCCTGCGGGATCTCCCGGTCCGGGTGAGGCTTGCCGGCGTGGATGACGTCGGGGAACTTGATCGCGTCCTGGATGAAGAAGACCGGGATGTTGTTGCCGACGAGGTCGAAGACCCCCTCCTCGGTGTAGAACTTGGTGGCGAATCCGCGGGTGTCACGGACCGTGTCCGCGGATCCGCGGGATCCGAGCACCGTGGAGAAACGCACGAAGACGGGGGTCTCCGTGTCCTTGCGCAGGAACGCCGCGCGGGTGACGTTCTCGGCGGTGCCGTAGGCCCGGAAGACCCCGTGTGCACCGGCACCGCGGGCATGGACAACGCGCTCGGGGATCCGCTCGTGGTCGAAGTGCATGATTTTCTCGCGCAGGTGGTGGTCCTGCAGCAGAACCGGCCCCCGTGCACCCGCTTTGAGAGAGTGATCGGTGTCGTACAGCCGGGTGCCCTGCGCGGTGGTCAGGTAGGAACCGCTCTGCGCGTTGCGGCCGGGCTCGGCTCCGGTCGGCTGGCCGGTGGGGCTCACGGTCTCAGGGGTTCCCTGGTCCGGTTTGGGCGGTAGCGGCTCGCGTGGCTCGACGGGCTCCTCGACCGGAACGGACCCGGACGACGGCGCGCCGGGGATGCCTTCGGCCGGGCGGCCGTGGCCCAGGACGTCGGTCACCTTCTCGGCGGCGGCTCTGATCGGGTGGGACTTCGGCATCTTTCCTCCATGCTCGACGCCCGCGCCGTGCTCGGGGCAGGGCTACAGCCATGACCGCCCCGCTCGGCGTGGTAACGGGCGCACCGGGAACATCCGCCCAACGACACACGGTCCCGCTCCTCCGACTGCGTCCGGTCAGACGCCGGAGGCACCCCCGGCAGCGGACCGTCTCGGGAACGTCCGGCCTAGGAAACGTCCTGCAGCACGAGCAGTGCGATGTCGTCGAGGCGCTGCCCGGCGGTGCCGGCCTCGCTCAGCACGGTGTCGATGAGCAGGTTCAGGTCTTGGTCGTCGGCTCGGGCGAGGTGGCGGGCGAGACGGGCGATGGAGTCGTCGAGGTCGACACCGGGTGTCTCGACGAGGCCGTCGGTGTACAGCGCCAGCAGCATCCCCTCGGTGAGCGGATTCTCGGTCATGGGGAAGTCGGCGTCCGGGTCGATGCCGAGGAGTGGGCCGGGCTGGACCTCGAGGGGCCGGGTCTCGCCGTGGGGAAGGCGCATGATCGGTGGCGGGTGACCGGCACTGGCCAGGATGAGCCTTCGGCGGGCGAAGTCGAGGTGGGCGTAGAGACAACTGGTGAACAGGTCGGAGCCGAGATCCGCGACGAGCCGGTTGGTCCGGTGAAGGACCTGGTCGGGGGTCGTGCCGAGGGTCGCGTGGGCGTGGACGCCGGTACGGACCTGGCCCATCAGGCCGGCGGCGGCGACGTTGTGGCCCTGCACGTCCCCGATGACGGCGGCCACCGCCGTGTCGCCGAGACGGATCACGTCGTAGAAGTCTCCGCCGATGTCCATGCCCCGGGTGGCGGGGAGGTAGCGGGCGGCGACGCGCAGGCCGTCGATCGTGGGAAGACTGTGCGGGAGCAGCGCCTGCTGGAGGCCGTGGGCAAGTGCGTGTTTGGTGTCGTAGAGGCGGGCCCGGTCGAACGCCTGGGCGATGAGCCCGGCGAGGGAGGTGAGGACGGCACGTTCCTCGGAGGCGAAGGTGTGCGGACTGTCGTAGGACAGGACGCAGATGCCGACCGGCCGGCCGGAGATGACCAGGGGCAGGAAGGCCCAGGCCTGTTTGCCGCTGACCGACGGGGCCTCGGGAAAGCTGTGCCGCATCTCCGCGACGTCGGCGAAGAACGCGGGTGTGCTGGTCGCCAGGACCTGTCCGGCAGGGGTGAGAACGGTGTCGAGGGGGAGGCCGTCCAGGCGTGCGATGGTCTCGGATGCGTAGCCGCGGTGGCCGGAGATCCTGAACCGGCCGGCGTCGACGGTGGCCAGGACGAGGCCGCGGGCCCCGAAGGCGGGCATGATCTGGTCGGCGACCAGGTCGACGACGTCCTGGACGCCGACGACCTCGGTCAGCGCGGCGGCAAGGTGTGTGAGCTGGTACAGCTGACTGACGCGGGCCGGTGCGGCCCCGTCGGCCCCGCCCGTGGGGCCGAGGGACGGCGGTGGGGACGACGTGTGGGCATCGCCGGGAAGGATGCGGACGCTGATCCCGCTGTCATCGGGGTAGAGGTGGAAGTCCAGGTACTGGTCCGGCGGACGGCAGGCGGTGAACGAGACGGGTTCCCGGCTGATCACCGCGGCACGGTAGCGGTCCTCGTAGTAGGGGTCGTCGAGCCAGCGCAGGGACAGCCACGGCACGGTGCCCAGCAGCTGACCGGCGTCGCGGCCCAGCAGGTCCCCGGCGCCGGAACTGATGTAGGTGAAGCGGCCCTCCAGGTCCAGGGAGCAGCTTCCACCGGGCAGACGTTCGACGAAGTCGGTGACCGCCAGCTCCGAGGGCGCGGTCCTGCGGCCGGTTCCCACGGGAACGGAGCGGGGCACTGCGTAGTGGACGGGCCGACCCTGCTCGGCGGCTTCCTCGAGCAGCCGGGCCAGACGGCGACAACTTGAGGTGATGTTGCCGCGCTCGCGCGGGGTCATGTGGGAGGGGCGCGTGGCCGGCCACATCAGCAGCAGCGTCCCCCATCGCCGGGTCCCGATGACCGGCGCGGCCGCCAGCGCCAACGGATAGGGGAGCACCAGGGCGGTGCGGGGGTAGGAGCGGGCCATCTCTTCCTGGCTGCCGACCCACACCATGCGTTCCTCGCGCACGGCCTCGGCCACGGGTGTCGGGGAGGCGAGCACGATCTTCTCCCAGGGCGCGGCGAACTCGACCGGGACGCCGCACACCAGTTCCAGACAGAGCAGTGGCTCGTCCGAGGCGAGCAGGTACAGCGCGCCGATGGACGCACCGGTTCGGCGCACCGTCTCCGCGAACGCGGTGTCCAGCACCTCGGCGTCCGCGGCCCGGTCAGCCCGACTCGTCATGCTGTGTGCTCCTCTCGAGTCCCCCGGTTCCCGTGCCGGTCGGAGTGCGCGCCCCGGACGTTCAGGAGCCGGCTTCGGCGAGGCCACGGGAGAGCATGCCCGCGCCCGGTCGCCGACGGCGCGGGCGGCCCTGGTGCGCTCGCCGCGGGTGGTGGTGAAGTCACCCACCGGCAGCCGCCCGGCTTGCCGGCGCCGGGGTCCGCCTTTCCCATCTGCCCTCACATATCCCTTTGTCACCGTTTACGGGATTTTTAATGAACTCGGCCGACGCAGCCCGGCACACCGCAGGCGTGTTGCCGAGACAACCGGCCACTTCACGGACCGCCCGGGTGATCGCGCGGCTCCGAGCGGTCTCGTTGCTCGCGACGGGCTGCGAGACCACCAGAGCGACAGCGTCCGGCACAGTGGCATGCCAGTGCGAAAGTCCTTTGCGGAGACGTCCCGCCCGGACGCTTCACGGAGCAGCAGCGTGGTGAGGCCATAGCTGTGGTTGAGGTCGGCGCAACGGTCACGGGGCCGGCTGTGCCGGGGACGCACCTCGACTCCCTCCGAAGCCTTTCCGTGACGGGTGGGGCTCTTCTCCAGTACCCCTCGCGTCCGATGTCGCCGTCGTCCCGACAGCCCTGCCCCGATTCCTCGCCGGGCTTCGTGGAACCGCTCGTCCTGGGTACTCGGCAGCGCGAGACAGGAGCGTGCACAACGGCTCCGCCCCGTCGAAAAGGCAGGTCCACCCATGACTGAGAAGCCACGCCCGTCCGAGCCCGCACACGGTCAGGGCCCGAGCCGTCACCGGGGCACCGGCCAGCACGGCTGGTCCCGCGACGTGGACGAGACACGACAGCAGGACAACCCGAGCGCCCATCGCTCCTTCCATGCGGCCGAGTACGGCGGCGGCAGAGGGCCGGGCCGGACGAAGTCCGAGGAAGAGACACGATCGGTACCGGGCGACACGGTGAAGAGCGACAGCACCCGCGGCGAGGAACACGCCGCCGGAGACCAGCAGGGCCACAGGTCCACGGGGCGCAGAGGAGCGTCCCGACGCCCCAGCGGCACCAAGGACACCTCCGCCATGACCGGCGTGGACCCCCAGGACCCGAAGTCAGGGCCTCGGCCGGGCTAGCGCCGGACGACATCTGAAGGAGGCGGACTACTCATCGGCGTCGTGGCACGCGGGTCGACGCCCGAGGGCCGAAGGTCGGCCCGGGCGGCCGGTCGGTCGGCGGCTGCCGGGTTGCTGTCCGCGGTTCGGCCCGAAGCCCTCGGCGTGACCGTACGCTCGCCAAGGCGATCGGCGACAGACCGTGCCCGGTCGAGGAACAACGACTACTCCTGCATCGGCTCTCCCCCGCCCCGTACGCCGGGGTGGACGGGGAGAATCTGGTCGAGGCCGACAATGCGCAGGATGCGCAGCGTGTGAGCGGGTACGGCGGTCAGTGCGACGGCCGCTTGTGCGGCGCGAGCGTGGTGATGAGCGGCGATCAGCGCGCTGAGGCCGCTGGAGTCGCAGAACTCCAGGCCGCCCAGATCCAGGAGGAGGCGCTGGCCCGGCCGGAGGGGGACGGTGGAGACCAGTGCACGCAGTTCGGCGGCGCTGTCGTAGTCGAGCGTGCCGAAAATCTCCAGAACGGGACCAGCCGCAGCATCTCGGACGGTGACCTTCAGGGGGCTCATCGGCTTCCCGTCCGACGGTCGGAGGCCGGGACGCCGAGAGCGAGCAGAGCCGTATCGTCGTCGAGACCGTCACCGAAGCCGTGCAGGAGGCCTGTCAGCCCCCGGATCAGAGCGGACGGGGACCTGCCGGCCCGACCGGCGGCGAAGGAGAGCAGGGCCTCGTCCCCGTAGAGACTGGTGCGGTCCTCGCCGGTGCGCGCTTCGGTGATGCCGTCGGTGTACAGCAGGAGAGTGTCGCCGGGAGCGAGGACGGTCGCGGCGGCGCTGAAGCCCGCCGCGGGCAGGACGCCGACCAGCAGGCCACCGGGGGTGGGCAGGAACTCGGCGGTGCCGTCGCCACGCGTGATGACGGCTGAAGGGTGTCCGCCCGAGGCCAGGTGGACGGCGACCTGCCCCGTGCCGGGATCGGGTTCGAGGGTGCCGAAGACCGCGGTGCAGTATCGCGGGTCACCGCTGCCGCCTGCGTACCGCTCGTACAGCACCTGGTTGAGGGTGCTCAGGGCCGAGACGGGGTCGGAGTCGTGCAGGGCCGCGGCGCGCAATGTGTAGCGGGTCAGCGAGGTGACCGCAGCGGCCTGTGGCCCCTTGCCGCACACGTCGCCGAGGAAGAAACCGAAGCGCTTGCCGTCCACCGGGAAGACGTCGTAGAAGTCGCCGCCGAGCCGGTCGGGATGGGCGGTGTGGTAGTGGGCGGCCGCCTCCATGCCGGGTATCCGCGGCAGAGTGTCGGGCAGCAGCGACTGCTGGAGGACGGCGAGGGCGTCCTCCAGCCGGGACCGGTCGGCCTCCGCCTGCTTGCGCGCTTCCTCGGCCGCCTTACGCCCGCGCAGGAGCTCTTCCTCGTAGGCACGGCGGTCCCGGGCGTCGAAGAGGGTGGTGCGGATCAGCAGGGCCTGACCGGTGCTGCCGTGCTTGACCACGGAGGAGGCCAGCACCGGCATCCGGCCGTCGGCCTGCTTGATCTCCAGGGCGATGCCGCTGATCTCGCCCTGCATCCGCAGCAGCGGTGCGAAGTGCGTCTCGTGATACAGCTTGCCGCCCACGGTCAGCAGGTCGGTGAACCGCATCCGGCCCACCACCGCCTCACGCTCCAGGCCCAGCCAGGTGAGCAGCGTCGTATTGATCTTCGCGATGGTGCCGTCCATCAGCGTGGACAGGTAGCCGCACGGTGCGCTCTCGTACAGTTCCTCGGCACTGTCCTCCAGCAGTGCGGCGAACACCGGACCGGACGCTTCCCCCTTGTGGGCGTCGTGCGGATCGGGACGCTGCTCGGCCCGGCACATCACCGCAGGCCCGCCAAGAAGTTCCGGATGGCCTCGTTGGTGGCTTCGGGCGCGGACAGGTGCGGACAGTGCCCGTGCGCGTCCAGCGTGACAAGGGTCGAACCGGGAATAGCCCCATGGATGAAGGCGCCCACCTCACGGGGAGCGATCACGTCCTGGGCGCACTCCAGCACCAGGGTCGGCACCCGCACGCTCTTCAGGTCCTGCCGCGAATCCGACAGGAACGTGGTCCGGGCGAAGACTCGCGCCATGTCCGGATCGGTGGCACAGAAGCTGTTCTTCAGCTCCTCACCGAGGTCCGGCCGGTCCGCGTTCCCCATGATCACCGGTGCCATCGCCGCCGACCAGCCCAGATAGTTCGACTCCAGCGACGACAGGAGTTCGTCGATGTCGTCGGCGCTGAAGCCGCCGCGGTAGCCGTCGTCGTCGATGTACCGCGCGGACGGCGCGATCATCACGTGTGCCGCGATCCGCTCCGGAGCCATGTCGGCCGCCAGCACACCGATCATCGCGCTGACGGAATGGCCCACGAACACCGCGTCGCTCAGATCGAGCGTCTCGCACACCTCGACCACGTCCTGGGCGTAGCCGGCCAAGGAGGTGTAGCGATCCTCCGAGAACGCGGCCGCGTCCGAGCGGCCCGAACCGACGTAGTCGAACAGCACCACCCGGTGGTCCTCGGCCAGGGCGGGCAGGGTCAGCCTCCACATGTTCTGATCGCAGCCGAACCCATGAGCCAGCACCACGGTCCGCCCGCGCGGGTTGCCGGTGACGACGACGTTGTTCCTCCGAGCGACATCCATGCTCTTCAGTCTCGCAGGTACCACCCAGCGCCTGGGTACGACCGCGTCCCCCTCCCGTCTCATCACGCAACACCCCCACATCTCACGCAACGCCTCCACGGCCGAAGGGCCGGGTCCCTGGTCGGTCCCGCGCGTTGGGTGCGGCCCGCAGCCGGGCCGCAGGCTGTGACGCCGGCCATTTCCTCGGGCGGATCGTCTGTCTACGCTGTTGCGTCACAGGCGGGGCAGCGCGGCTCCGCGAAACAGCTCGCAGGACGGATCGGCCGGACACCGGCGAGCGCGCTCCCGAGAGACCCACTGCCGTGACCGATGATCTGACTCCTGTCATAGCCGCCTCCGCTCGATGGCTTCTCGCCGCCTACCCCGCGCCCGCGGGTGCCCTCAGCCGGGCGCTGGCCGAGGCCCAGGCCCGGCAGGCCGCGTCCCTGGCCGCCGCCCTGCGCTACCCCACCGACATGGACGTGCAGCTCCTTCATCTGCTCGCGCCCAGCGGCGCGCACCGACTGGACTGGCTGAACGGGCACGATCCGCAGCCCGACGACTCGGCCTGGCGGACCTGGGTCGACGAAACCGTCGTCAGCTGGGCAGCCTGCCTGCTGGCGGATCCCGCCCTGGCCGCCTCCGCCCAGCGGGCCGTCAGGGGGACCGAGCACCAGGGCGACGCAGGTGCCCTGCAACGGCTGACCGATCCCGGCAACCGGGACCACGAAGCCGCCGTCCTGCTCCGCCATCCCGACCTTCTCGAAACCGTCGCCGCCCTGCACCGACCCGAGCTCATGGAACTGCTCAGCGTCGAGGGCGCCGAGCTGCCGTGACGGTGTGAGCCGCGCCGACGGACCCGACCGGGCCCACACCACGACCTCGCCCGGTTCCGCTCATCTGTCGGCCTCCTGGTCCATCGCGGGGAGTTCCACGGTGATCCGGATCCCGCCGGCGGAACGCGGGGTGAGGGTGAGCGTGCCGTCGTGTGCGTGGGTGATGGTCTTGACGATGGCGAGTCCGAGGCCGACACCTGCGTGATCGGTGTGTACGCGTTCGGTGCCGCGCTGAAACGGTTCGGTGAGTGTCGAGACCAGCTCTGGGGTGAGCTTCTCGCCGGTGTTCTCGACGGTGAGCACCACGGTCCCGGGGCGCACGCTGGTGTCGACCCACACCGTGCCCTGTTCGGGCAGGTTGTGGACTATGGCGTTGTGCACGAGGTTCATGGCCGACTGCAGCAGGAGCGCCTGCGATCCGAGGGTGCGGCTGACGGCGCCGCCGGTCTCGATGGTGACGCCGTGCTTCTCCGCGAGGGGCAGGAGTGTTTCGGTGGCTTCCTCCGCCAGGAGGGACAGGTCGACCGGTTCGCGGGCGAAGGAGCGCTGGTCGGCGCGGCTGAGCAGGAGCAGTGCCTCGGTGAGGCCGATGGCCCGGGTGTTGACGGCGTGGAGGCGGTCGATGAGTTCGCCGGTGTCGGCGCTCGGATCGGTGCGGGCCACGTCGAGAAGCGTCTTCGAGATCGCCAGCGGTGTGCGCAACTCGTGTGAGGCGTTGGCCGCGAATCTCCGCTGTTCGGCGACGTGTGCTTCGAGTCGTTCGAGCATGGCGTCGAAGGCGTCGGCCAGTTCGTGGAACTCGTCGCTGCGGCCTTCCAGCGCGATCCGGTGGGAGAGCGAGCCGTTCGCGGCCATGCGGGTGGCGCGTGTGATGCGATTCAGCGGGGCGAGCATGCGACCGGCGAGGATCCATCCTCCCAGCAGGCCGAACACCAGCAGGAAGGCCAGCACGACGGCCGCGATCGGGGCGAAGTCCCGCAGGACGGAGTACTGGTAGTCGGGTTCGAACAGGAGCCCGACGTGCGGCACACGGGTGAGGAACACCCACACCGCCGCGAGCAGCAGACCGCCGGCCAGCATGAGGAATCCGGCATAGCTGAGGGTGAGCTTGACGCGGACGCTCAGACCGGGCTGCCTGTCCTCGACGATCGACACACGCATGCTCTCGATGCTACGAACCGGCGCATATCGTCGGCATATCGAAAACCGGATACGTCCCGGCAACACCACGTCGGTTTGACTGGCGGCATGACTCGAATCCCGCCGTCGGCTGCCCACCCCACCCAGAGCCCGAGGAAGCAGCCGTGACCGGCAGTGAGCAAGGACGGACCATGACGCAGGTCGGCACGGCGGAGACCGGGCGGGACGACGCCGGACCCCGCGATGCCCGCCCACGCACGCTGCGCGTGGTCCTCCGCCGGGCGATACGGGCCGGCTCCCGGCCGGGGCCCTGGAAGCGCGGGCCGGTGCTCGCGGCCCTGGCGGTGCTGCTGGGTCTGCTCATGCTGCTGCACTCGAAGATCCCGAACCGGATCGGAAACCTCGGCAGCCTGACGGATACCTTCCTGCCGTGGTTCGGCCTGTTCGTCCCGGTGCTGCTGGCCGCGGCGCTGTGGCGCCGCTCCGCCTCCGCCGTCGCCGCGCTGCTGCTGCCCGTCGTGGTGTGGGCGAGTCTGTTCGGCGGGCTGCTCGGCGACAAGTCCCACCCGGGCAGCGACCTCACCGTGGTCAGCCACAACGTCGACGCCGACAATCCCGACCCGGCCCGCACCGCGCGTGATCTGGCCGCCTCCAAGGCGGACGTGCTCGCCCTGGAGGAGATCACCGCGCAGGCGCGGCCGCTGTACGAGAAGGCCCTGGCGAAGTCCTACCCGTACCACACGGTGCTGGGCACGGTCGGGCTGTGGAGCAGGCTGCCGCTGTCGGACACGCGACCGGTCGACACCAAGCAGGACGTCGGACCGCTGGGCGACGCGAAGCCGGCCGACGAGAAGATGGCGTACAACCGGGCGCTGCGCGCCACGGTGGCCACGGACCACGGGCCGCTGGCGGTGTACGTGGCCCATCTGGGATCGGTACGCGTGTCGCCCCGGGGCGGTTTCTGGACGGAGAGCCGGGACAGGAACGCGCAGGCGCTCGCCGAGTCCATAGCCGCCGAGCACAACGAGCGGGTGGTACTGCTCGGTGACCTGAACGGCACCACGGACGACCGTGCGCTCACCGGTCTCACTTCGCGGCTGCGCTCGGCCCAGGAGGCAGCCGGGGACGGCTTCGGCTTCAGCTGGCCGGCCGCGTTCCCGATCGCGCGGATCGACCAGATCCTGGTGCGTGGCGTGGAGGCGGACAGTGCGTGGGTGCTGCCGACCACCGGCAGCGACCACCTGCCGGTGGCGGCCGGGATCAGCTGGTAGCCACCGCCACGGCGCTGCTGCGCCTGCCGACGGGGACGCCGACGCGGACCATCGTCTCGACTGCTTCCACGGCGCACTGCGGGTGAGTCCCGACGGGAAACGGGCCCTGGACGACGGCTGGGTGTGGCATCCGGTCGGGATTCCCTCGGTGTGGGATCTCGACCGATGGATCGAGGTCGACGCCTGGGAGTCCGAGGACGGTCCGGGCCGGGTCGATGTGTGCGGCCGGGAGTACTACTGGGATCACGCGATGGCCTGGATCGACTCGGTCCGGGTCGCCGTCGGGGGTGTCTGTTCAGCTGCGGTGAGACCGGTCTGTCGCTGTGGGATCCGGCCGAGGGGAAGCTCACGGGCCTCGTTCCAGGCTTCTCCCCCACGCATCACCACCGGTCCGCACGACAGTTCGTGCAGGTCGTGGGTGACGTGGCGCGCGTATGGAGCGCTTGACCGGCCCGCGCCCGTCCTCGCGCGGGCCGGGCGGCGGCCGGTGACCCGGTCGCGTTCGGGTTGGGGTCGGTTGCGCTCGGTCGGGTTCGGCGCCGACGGGCATCAGACGCTGATCCGCTCTGCCAGGGCCCGGACTGGACACACGACCGCCACGGTCGGCTTTCACGATGATTCGCCCGGATCGGCGGGGGAACCCGAATCGGGTCCCATGAGCCGTACGCGCGGGACGGGAAGTGAGGACGACGCGTGGGGTACGAGTTGCGTGCGCAGTATGCGGAGGATCCCTCGCCACGCTCCGCCGGGCCCGTTGTCGAGATCTGGCACATGACGGAGGAGGGCGAGACCCAGGCTCTGTGCGGGCAGCGGCTCGATCCGGCCGCGTGGACTCAGCCGTCCACGGCGTGGGGTACGCCTGCGTCCGATCCCTTCTGCCGCGAGTGCGGGGTGCGCTACCTGCGCATGGGCGTCGGCTGACGTACCCGGCGGAGCAGGCGTTCCCGGCCCGTGAGACGAGAGTTCGGCGGGCCGACAGGGGGTACCCGATGGACGACGCGGCGGACTTCTGCGGCCTCGCACCCGCCGCCGCATCCGGGTCTGCGGAAGTCCGGCGCCGGGCCTCACGGCCCGGACCGAGAGGGCGGGGAGCAGGCACCTTGCCGTGCCCGTTCCGCCGCCACGTTCGAAAGGAGGCAACCGTTATGCGCATCGCATTTCTGGTGGCGCCGGAAGGCGTCGAGCAAGTCGAACTGACCGCGCCGTGGAAGGCCGTGGCGGAGACCGGGGACATCCCGGTCCTGGTCTCCACGAAGTCGGGCGAGATCCAGGCCTTCGACCACTTGGACAAGGCGGACACCTTCCCCGTCGACGCGGTCGTCGATGACGTGACGGCACGGGAGTTCGGTGCCCTGGTCCTGCCGGGAGGCGTCGCCAACCCGGACAACCTTCGGATGAACGACGCGGCGGTGGCGTTCGTGAAGGACTTCTTCGACGAGGGGCTGCCGGTGGCGGCGATCTGTCACGCACCGTGGACTCTGGTCGAGGCGGATGTGCTGCGGGGGCGCACCCTGACGTCCTGGCCGAGTCTGCGTACCGACATCCGAAACGCCGGCGGCACCCATGTCGACGAGGAGGTACACATCGACGCGGGTTCCAACACACTGATCACGAGCCGCAAGCCGGACGATCTTCCCGCGTTCTGCAGGGCGTTGGTCACCGAGTTCGCCAAGACCGGGAGCGGGGCTTCCTAGCCCGGACGAGAGGGGGAGCTTCCCGGCCCGGACGTGAGGCTCGGGCTTCGCCGGTCTTCATCAGCGAGAACGGCGGTGCCGACTCGCCCCACGAGCGCGGCGGCTGTCACGTCGGAGATCACCGATGACAGCCGCGGCCTCGCCTGATCCGGGCGGATGAAGTCAGAAGTCCTCCCCACATTCACGCTCCGCTCCTAGGGAGCGCCGCTCGGTACCTGTCCGGAACGTTCATCAGGCCACCACGTTCGCGCGATGTCCTTCCGGATCTCGGGACGCGGGCCATCGTCCGTCTCCTCCAGCGCGCGGCGACTGGGCGCGGACCTCCTGCCGGACTTCTCCTGCACCATCCTTCGACGCATCCGACTGCCTCCTCCGCTGCCTCCAGCTGTCTCCTGTGTTCCTCACTTCCTGTCTCCTGTGTTCCTCACTTCTCCCGAGTTCCGCATTCTGTGCGATTTAGACTTATTTCACCAGAGTTGTCGAGATATCAGTCCTGCTCGCCCGCCCGAGCGTCTCCGCACTCGCGCGCCTCTACGACGGACACCCTCGCACCGGCGCACGGACGAGGGCACGATGGCCGGGACACCGTCGCTTGACGTCGCCTCCTCCACGAAGGAGACGACGTCAACCTGCCCTGCACACGGTCGAGCAGGCCGTGACGGAGCGTCAGGAGTTCTCCTCGGCGAGTGCCTTGATGCCACGAAGGGTGGTTTCCATCCCCGCGCGCAACTCCTGGAGCCGGAAGGCGATGAGCTCCTCCTCCCGGTCCGGCCAGCGCTCCAGGCCCAGCGTGACTCCGCTGCGACCCGGTCCGATGCGGACCGACTGCCGCAGCCGGCTGCCCCCGCTCTCGGCGTCGAGTTCGTAACGCCAGTTCGCCATGGCCTGCGCCGGATCCAGCGTCGGTTCTCCGTAGCGGCCGTCCGCGTCCGTGACGGCCCAGGCGAGCGCATGGGGCTCGTCCAGCTCGACCACATGGGAGACGGTCCGCCACTCGCCGAGCTGCGGGTGGTGGTTGTAGCCCTCGAAGCAGGCACCCACCCGGGGCCGGTCCGCGCCGTCGAGCCATGCGACACGCCGGAGTTCAGGGCTGAGCCGGGCGGGCAGACCGATGTCGGCCACCAGTTCCCAGACGCGCGGCACAGCCGCCGCGACATGAACGTCACAGTGCACGCTCGGACCATCAGCGAATCGCACAACGCCCCCTTCGATGCCGGTTTCCCTCATCATCCATGACGCTGAACGAGCGGGCCGACGGCGGTCACCCCCTCATCGGGTCAGCCGTGGAAGCCCTGATCCGGGCCTTGGTGTCGGGACAGCGCCAGCACACTCAGACCGAACATCAGGACACCGAGGGGGAGATGGACCGACGGGATGTGCGCGATGCCGAGCACGACCTGGATCGAGGCCAGCACGAGGAACCCCGACGCGTGCCAGACCGGCCGGGGCGAGCCGCCGCCCGGCTTCCACGCCAGCACCGCCGCGAGCACGTACAGCATCGACGCCCCGTACATCACCCGGGCTCCGACACTGTGCAACGTCTCTCCGTAGGAAACGGTCAGCAACAGGCCCGCGGAGAGCGCCTGAAGAAAGATGGTCAGGGTCTGGAGGAGGATGGCGATCCGCAGGAACGAGGAGCCCCGTCGTGCGCTCGCCGCCTTCGTCGTCCTCGCCGGCTTCGTCGTCTCAGTGGCCATGTCGCAGTCCCCTTGTCCGCCCTCGGGCGACAGATCGATAAGGTCTCACCAGTCCGACGACGCAGGCGGACGAAAGGTAAGGCGAGGGGGCGGCCGGAAGGCATGGGAAGTGTGCGGGCCGGTACCGCCGAGGCAGCCGACGAGCGACGTCAACTGGTCAATGTCGCCTACCGGTTGCTCGGTTCGGTGACCGAGGCGGAGGACGCGGTGCAGGATGCCTACACGCGCTGGTACGGGCTGCCGCAGGACCGGCAGGAGGAGATCCGCTCCCCCGGCGCCTGGTTGACGACGGTCACCAGCCGCATCTGCCTGGACCTGCTCGGCTCGGCGCGGGCCCGTCGTGAACACTACGTCGGCGCGTGGCTGCCCGAGCCGCTGCCCGACCGCGCCGAGTGGAACCACACGGTCGGAGCCGACGGCGCCGGCCCTGCGGACCCCGCCGACCAGATCGTCCTGGACGAGTCGGTGGCGATGGCCTTCCTCGTGGTGCTGGAGTCGACGACGCCCGCCGAACGGGTGGCGCTCGTCCTGCACGACATCTTCCGGTACCCGTTCGCCGAGATCGCCGACGTACTCGGCCGCACCCCCGCGGCCTGCAAGCAGCTTGCGGCCTCCGCCCGGCGGCGGGTCGGCGGCGCGCAGGCTCCGGTGACCGCGAACGGCCGGGCCGAAGTGGTGCGGCGGGTCAAGGAGGCATGGGAGACCAAGGACATCGCGGCGCTCGTCGGTCTCCTCGACCCGGCCGCCGTGATGACCGCCGACGGCGGCGGCCTGGTCGGCACCGTACTGCACCCGGTCGAGGGCGGCGCGCGCATCGCCCGGTACCTGGTCGCCATCGCCGACAAGGCTCCGGGGCTGGAACTCCTGGAGCGATCGGTCAACGGTGTGCCGGGCCTGGTGGCCCGGCGGGCCGGGACCGTCATGACGGTGGCCGCGTTCGACGTCTCCGACGGGCGCGTCACCCGGATCTGGGCGGTCCGCAACCCGGAGAAGCTACGACCGTGGACACAGAGGGGCAGCGGCGCCAACCTCTGAGCTCGGCGCTCAGGCCGAGCCCCTGACAACAGTTCGTACGGTTCCGGCCCGGGCCGGTGCCGTCAGGAGTTGCTCCAGCCGCGGGTGCTGAGCACCAGCCGGTAGCCGTCAGGGTCTTCGACGCTGGCGCCCCAGGTGTCCCAGTACGAGTTGCGCGCCGGTACGCGCTTGCCGCCGTGGGCCTCCAGGCGTGCGAGCAGTGCTTGCGGTACCTGTTCGTCGAGATAGACGACGAGCAGATCCTCCTCGGTGGGACGTGGTTCGACTACGGCGTCGTGGACGAGTTCGAGGTGCCAGGAGGCGTCCGGCCAGCCGACCATCAGCAGATCGTGCTCGTCCGGCTTGTCTGCGTTCTGCGACCGGAACAGCACGCTCAACCCGAGCCCGTCCACCCAGAACCGTTCCGCCGCGGCGAGGTCACGGGAGGGTCGGGCGATACGGATGTGGCTCCGGCCGGTGGCGGGCATGCGTGCTCCTCGACATCGATCACGTTCTGGCCGCGACAGCGTAGAAGGCGATGTCTCCCACCACATCGGCCCAGCGGCACAGCACCGATCCGCCGCGAGTCCTACGCCCGCGGGCCGATCCTGGGGAGACATCCCAGGCTTCCGTGTTCTTACAGGTCAACTGGGGTGGGATCATTTCACCGTTGCGGGTCGGGCGGCTGCTGCCGGAAGATTTTCTGCATAGTCGGCGAGAGCGTCCGCGGAGAGCGGCAGCGCTGCACCGGCCGAGTCCGGGCGCGAGTGTCCGCAAACACCTTTGGCATACGAGGGACTCGCGACAGCAGGGCACAACTGCGCCGACCCTGCCCGGGCCTGGTCATGACCTGCCGCCGATCACAGGCGGCTTCGAACAGTTGACTGAATACTTGGAGGTCTGATGAAGTCCGTCATCCGGAGGGCTGCGGGATTCGCGGCGGCAAGCGTGGCCGTCGCGACCATGTCCTTGACCGGCGCGTCCGCGGCCCACGCGGAAGCCCCCACCCAGGGTTGTCCGTACCCCTACGTCTGCTTCTACCTGAACAACGCCGACCTGCTGGCGGGCAAGCCGATCTCGAAGTACCGGGACGTCACCAGTGGCTACCAGGCGGTCAAGCCCCGCCCGCACTACGGGGTCTTGAACACCCGCAATGACGACGTGGTGTATCTGCGGCTCCAGGACGGGTCCTCGATCTGCCTTCCGCCGAACACCCAGACCCTCTTCACCGACGGCTACAGCGTCACCGGAATCAAGATCTCCAGCAGCTCCAGGTGCTGAAGAGACCGGAGCGACCGGCGGGCGCGCGTGATCGCGCCCGCCGGGCCGGCCCCGGTTCACGGACGCGGGCGGGACAGACGCAAGGTCGGACTTCCGCCGCTCGGGAGCGGCGGAAGTCCGGTGCGGGTCAGCCGTGGAACTGGTTCGCCGGAACCGGGAGCCCGTAGTGCTCGCGCAGGGTTGTGCCTTCGTACTCCTCGCGGAACAGGCCCTTGCCACGCAGGATCGGCAGGACGTGCTCGACGAAGGCTTCGAGGCCCGAGGGCAGGGCGGGCGCCATGATGTTGAACCCGTCCGCCGCGCCTCCCTCGAACCAGGCGATGATCGTGTCCGCGACCTGCTCGGGCGTGCCGATGAACTCGAAGTGGCCGCGCCCGCCGCCGAGCCGGGAGATGATCTGCCGGACCGTGAGCTTTTCGCGTGCGGCGAGGTCGATGATCAGGTCGGAACGGCTCTGCGCACCCTCCAGTTTCGGCCTGGCGAGGATGAAGTCCGGCAGGAGCGCGTCGAGTTCGAAGGCCGACGGCTCGGTCTCGAACACGGCGGCCAACTGGCGCAGCCCGTACTCCGGGACGCGCAGTTCGTCGAACTCCCGGGCCAGCGCCTGGGCTTCCGCCTCGGTCGACCCGATGTACGGGACGATGCCGGGCAGGACGATCACACCCTCGGGGTCGCGGCCCGCGGCCCTGGTCCGGGCCTTGATGTCGGCGTAGAAGGCGGCCGCACGCTCGTACGTCGTGTGGGCGGTGAAGACGGCCTCGGCGTGACGGGCCGCGAAGTCCTTTCCGTCCTCGGAGGAGCCGGCCTGGACGAGCAGCGGATAACCCTGGGGCGGACGCTGGACGTTGAGCGGACCCGCCACCTTGAAGTACGTGCCCTGGTGGTCGAGCCGGTGCAGCCGCTCGGGGTCGGCGTAGCGTCCGCCGGCCTTGTCCGCGACGACGGCGTCCGACTCCCAGCTGTCCCACAGTGCCTTGGTGATCTTCAGGAACTCGTCGGCGCGGGCGTAGCGCTCGGCATGGCCGGGGCGGTCGTCGAGGCCGAAGTTGGCGGCCTCGTCAGCCCCCGCCGAGGTGACGATGTTCCAGCCGGCACGACCGCCGCTGACGTGGTCGACGGAGGCGAGCCGGCGCGCGAGGTTGTAGGGCTCGTTGTACGTCGACGAGACGGTCGCGATGAGGCCGATCCTGCTGGTCGCCTGGGACAGGGCGGTCAGCAGCGTCAGTGGTTCGAGCTGGCCCGGTGGCCTGAATTCACCGGTGCCGATGAGGGCGGGGCCGTCGGCCAGGAACAGCGAGTCGAACTTGGCGCTCTCGGCGAGCCGCGCCAACTCGATCCAGTGGCGCAGGTCGAAGTCCGCCCGGGGGTTGCTGTGCGGGAGCCGCCAGGCCGCCTCGTGGTGGCCCGCCTCCATGAGGAAGGCGTTGAGGTGGAGCCGGCGCTGTGTTGCGGTCATGGGTTCTCTCCTTCGGGTGTCGGGGTGGATGGCGGGGCTCAGTCGAAGGTCAGCTCGGAGCTGTCGTAGCCGGCCGGAAGGAGGTTGTCGGTGATCGACGCGACGTCCACCTTCTTGGTGATCTGGCCCGATTCCAGGAAGACGTCCGCGAGCTTCTGCTCCAGCTCGATGTCGGACTTCTCGACCGGGGTCACCCGGTTCGAGTAGGCGGCCAGGGACGCCTCGGCGTCGGCCAGGGGGATGCCCTGTTCCTGCGAGAGCGCCTTCGCGTACTGGTCGGGGTGCTTGATCGCCCAGGCGTACTCGCGGGAGAGCCGCTTCAGGACGTCGGTGAGGGCCGCGCGCTTGGTCTCGTCCTTCAGCGACTTGTCCGCCGCGACGTAGTAGCTGCTCGTCTGGTCGATCGGCGGGAGGCCCTTGACCAGGATCCGCGCGCCGTTCTTGACCGCGATCGCGGACTGCGGGTTCCAGATCGACCAGGCGTCCACCTTGCCGGTGTTGAACGCCGTCGCGGCGGCCGCGGGGTCGAGGAAGACCAGCTTGGCGTCCTTGGGCCCCAGGCCGACGCTCTTCAGCGCGTTCAGGGCCAGTCCGTGGGCGGAACTGCCCTGCGGAACGGCGATCCGCTTGCCCTTGAGGTCGGCGGCCGTCCTCAGCTTCGAGCCCTTCGGCACGATGATGTTCTCGACCGCCTGGTCGGGCGTGAGCGAGCGGTTCACGGCGACGATCTTGAAGCCGTACTCCTTCGCGGCACCCGTGATCGGCGGTACGTCACCGACGCTGCCCAGGTCTATGTCTCCCGACGCGGCGGCCTGGACGAGCGGCGGGCCATAGGTGAAGCGGGCGAACTTCACCTTGTAGGGCGCGTTGTCGAACACCCCGGTGATCTCCGCCAGCTCCTGGCTGCCGTCGCCGCCGTTGTCTCCGATGGTGAATGTGTACTTGCTCCATTCCGGATGCTTCGCGCTGCTCGCGTTGCCGGCGTTGCTCAGCGGCGCGGTGGCGTCCGAGGACGAGCCGCAGGCGACGAGAGTGCTCGCGAGGGCGAGGGAAGCGGCGGCGGTGACGATTCTGCCGGTTGTCCTGTGCATGGGAGGTCCTGTGCTTTCTGTGCTGGGTGCCGGTGTTCGGGGGTCAGTGCTGTCCGGCGAGGCCGAGGTCTTCCAGGAGCCGGGCGCGCAGTTCCTCGCGCGCGACGCTCGCCTCACGGTCGGCGGCGGAGAGGTGGATCTCGTAGGAGCTGCCGATGCGGCCGTCGCTCATGACGAGGACTCGGTCCGCCAGGGCGATCGCCTCGTCGATGTCGTGGGTGACCAGCAGCATGGCCGCCTGGTGCTTCGTCCGCAGGGCGCGTACGAGGTCGTGCATGCGCAGCCGGGTGATGGCGTCGAGGGCCGCGAACGGCTCGTCGAGCAGGACGAGTTCGGGCTCCGATACCAGCGCCCTGGCGAGCGAGACCCGTTGCGCCTCGCCGCCGGAGAGTTCCTTGGGCCACGCCTTCTCGCGGCCCGGGAGTCCGACCTCGGCGAGCACGTCGCGGGCCCGCTGGTCCGCGTCGGGTCCGTGCAGGCCGAGGGTGACGTTGGGAAGGACCCGCTGCCAGGGCAGCAGCCGGTCGGCCTGGAAGACGATCGCCCGCTGCGCCGGGACCTCGACGCGTCCTCCGTCGGGCCGGTCAAGACCGGCGAGCAGCCGCAGGAGGGTGCTCTTGCCGCAGCCCGAGGGGCCGAGCAGGATCACCAACTCCCCTTCGGCGATGGTGAGATCGAGTTGATCGAGCACCACCCTGTCGCCGAACCGCCGGACGACCCGCTCGACGACGACACCGGTGCTCCGGCGGAGGTCGGCCGCGACTGTGCTGCTCATGACGCCTCATAACTCGGGCGCCACCGCAGCAGCACCCGCTCGAGAGCCCGGACGAACTGGTCGGCGAGCAGACCGAGGAGCGAGTAGATCACCAGCCCCACGAAGACCTGGTTGGTCTGCAGATAGGTCTGTCCCTGGGTGATGAGGAAGCCGAGTCCCTTGTCGGCGTTGACGGTTTCCGCGGCGACGAGACCCAGGACGCTGTACGCGAGGGAGAAGCGGAGGCCGACCAGGAAGCCGGGCAGGGACCCGGGCACCAGCACCCGCGTCACCAGGCGCCATGTGCCCGCCCCGGTCGTGCGGGTCATCTCGATCAGCCGCTGGTCGACGCCGCGGATCGCCGCGAACAGGTTGAGGTACATCGGGACGCCCGCCCCGAAGGAGATCAGCAGGACCTTCGTGAGTTCGTCGATGCCGAACCACACGATCATCAGGGGCAGCACCGCGAGGAGGGGGATCGTGTTGAGTACCTGTACGACGCCGTTGAACAGGTACTCACCGCTGCGCAGCAGTCCGCCGAGCACTCCGGCGACGATGCCCACCGTCAGGCCTAGCGCGAGTCCGAGACCGGCGCGTTGCAGCGAGATGGCCAGGTCCGGGCCGAGCACACCCTGCCGCCACAGGTCGACGGCGGCCTTCACGATCGAGGTCGGGGCCGGGGCGTAGGTCTTCGTCAGCACCCCGGCCCGGGCGAATACCTCCCAGGCGACGAGGATCACGACCGGGGTCGTGTAGATGCCCAGTGGCCAGCGCAGCCGCTCGCGGAGTGCGCCGAGCGTCGTACGGCGGCGCGCGCCACGCGGAACGAACACCTCACGTTCCCGCTCGTTCTTCGTCGCGGCGACCGGGCCCTTGAGGACTGCGGGAGCCGGGATGCGGACCTCGGTCATGCCGCCACCGCCAGGACGCCGGTGTAGTGCGAGGCGTCGCCGACGAGTTGCTCGCTGCGGCGCCCGTCGACGCCGATCGGCACCTCTCCCGCGACGGTCACCCGGTTCAGGAGACGCGGGTGGTCGTCGTAGTTGTCCACCGCGTAGTGCTGGGTGATCCGGTTGTCGAAGATCAGCAGCTGGCCGGGGGACCAGTTCCAGCGCAGGATGTTCTCCGGACGGGTCACGTACGACTGGAGGATGCGCAGCAGATCGGCCGAGTCGCTGCCCGACAGGCCGACGATCCGTTTGGCGAACCCCCCGATGAACAGGCCTCGTTCGCCCGTCAGCGGATGCACCCGCACGACCGGGTGCTCGGCCTCGTACGGTGTCGACACGAAGGCCCGGTCGTACTCCTGCTGTTGTGCCGTGGCGGCCACGGGGCGGGCGTAGTCGTACTGGTTGGTGTGCACGACGCGCAGGGAGTCGGCGAGGGTGCGCAGCGGTGCGGGCAGGTCTCGATAGGCCGCGGCGGCGTTGGCGATGAGCGTCTCACCGCCGTAGGGCGTGGTCACGAGCGACCTCAGCGTCGTGACCTGCGGCGGGTTGACCACGAACGTGACGTCCGTGTGCCACTCGTCGGCCTTGGAGGTCTCGCTGTCGACGGCGAGCACGTTCGTCGTGCCGTCGACGGCCGCCACGTTCGGATGGGCGGTGGTGAGTTCGCCGAACCAACGGGCCACGCACTCCTGGCCGGAGTTGTCGAGGCCTGCGTCGTCGAAGACGAGTGCCTTGTGCTCGTTGAGGGCGTCACGGAGTGCCGTGAGCGTGGAGTCGTCCGGTGGCGTCGTCAGATCGACGCCCTCGGCCACCGCGCCGATGCGGCCGGTGAGCTTGCGGATGGACACGGGCATGAGGAGGTCCTTCTCGGGGAGGGGTGGGCGTACCACCGTGTGCTGAGAGGTCGGCGGCGATGACGAATCGCCTCACCGGCCGGCCGGACGGAAAAGGGAAAGGGGCTGCGGTCACGACGCGGGGCAGGCGGCCGTCAGCCGTGCGGGAGGCACGGCCGGGCGGATCCGGCCACCAGGGGGCTGATGGCGAACAGTCGAACCCGATGACGGGGCCGTTTGCCTACCTGTGGTCGGCTACCGGTTCTTCGACGACCGAGCCGGTTCGCTCGTACGGCGTCGCCGCCCGTGCGCGCCCCGCGCCGCGGACTTCCCGGCCGCGGCCGGGAAGGTGGGGTGCGGGTGAAGGACCTGGAAGGGGTAGCCGAGAAGTCGAATGCGTCGGTCCCGCAGAACTACAGCGCGACAGAGATGATTTGACGCTTCCTCAGCCACGTCGCCGCATCGGTGCGAGGTGCGCGGCCGGTGCGCGCCGGTCGCTGCCGGTCGCTGCCGGTCGCTGCCGGTCGCTGCCGGTCGCTGCCGGTCGCTGCCGGTCGCTGCCGGTCGCTGCCGGGGACGGCTTACCGGGTCAGCGACAACAGAACGTACTGGCGACGTGCGCCAGATCGATGTGGCGCCGCCGGGTGAGGTCCACGTGCGGGTTCATGGGACGGGAGTTCAGCAGACGTCCACCGGGGCGGTCAAGAACGGGTCTCGCATCGCGGACACGGAGGGGCTCTCCGCTTGTCCCGAACAGTAACGGTCCCGCGCCGGACGACGGCTCGCGCCAGGCCCGTGCGAACGGGCCGGGGCGGATGGCACCAGCCCCCTCACGGCCCCCTGCCAGTGACCCCACGGGGGAGCGGAAATACCTGGTCAGCAATGGCGCTGACGAGAATTCGCCGGGACCCGCCGACCGGCTGGTGAACGTTCGGCGGACGCGGGCGCGTGAACCGTGCACGCAGCCTTCGCCAACCGCTCGCCGAGGTACGCGACATGTCCAAGGAGTGGACACGTGGCCGGTACGGACGGTCGACGGGGTGCGCCGGGAAGGGGGCTGCGGGCGGCCGGCGGAATCACGCGCCGAGGCGACCAGGACACTTGGCGCCTGCCTTTGACCCGCACGTACGGAGTCCGCGTCATCCGCGAACTGCTCGGCCTCGGTCCGACCGTCGAGGACCTGCCCGCCATCGCCGACCGGATCCAGCTCCTGGTCGAGAACCCGCAACGGGTCCGCGAAGGCGACGAGTCGGGCTCACCCGGCTCGGGCGTGGTCGCGCGTCGGCCGGCCGCCATCGACGCCGAGTCCGGTCGACCGACCCTGCCGCGCGCCCGTCCGGCCCGGCAGACGGGGCGGACTTGAGAGCCTCGCAATGCTCTGCACCCGCCCGGAGCGGCGTGTCCGCCGCGCCTTCCTGCGAACGAAACACCCCCGACCGGCTGGTTCGTGACGCCGCCATGTGGTTGTCTGGACCCATGACCGTGCTCGTGACCCGCCGCCACGTCGATTACGTGCGTGTCACCACCACCGGTTGTCCCGCCGCGAGCTGACCTCACGCTCGGGCCTCTGACCAGCGTCTCTTTCACCATGTAGCGCCGCCTTCCGCTGCCTGAACCGGCACGGGCGCGCGGTGCCGTGGTTCCCTCACGCCTTCCCGTTCTCACCCTCCGTACAGGGAGCACCACCATGAGCCAGCCCATCGACTCGGTCACCGCCGGCCACACGCCGGAGGAGTCGCCCGCGGGTCCCGACACCTCGGCCTGGTCGTTCGAGACCAAGCAGATCCACGCCGGAGCCGCGCCCGACCCGACGACCGGCGCCCGGGCGACGCCGATCTACCAGACGACGTCGTTCGTGTTCCGGGACACCCAGCACGCGGCCGACCTCTTCTCACTGGCCGAACCCGGCAACATCTACACCCGCATCCACAACCCCACCCAGGATGTCTTCGAGCAGCGGATCGCCGCGCTGGAGGGCGGCGTCGCGGCCGTCGCGCTCGCCTCGGGGCAAGCGGCGGAGACGCTGGCCATCCTGGCGCTGGCGAGCTCGGGCGACCACATCGTCTCCAGTACGTCGCTGTACGGCGGCACGTACAACCTCTTCCGGCACACGCTCCCCAGGTTCGGCATCGAGGTGTCGTTCGTCGACGACCCCGACGACGTCGAGGCCTGGCGGGCGGCGATCAGGCCGAACACCAAGGCGCTGTTCGCCGAGACACTGGGCAACCCGCGCGGCAACGTGCTCGACGTACGGGCGGTCGCGGACGTCGCGCACGCCGAGGGCGTGCCGCTGATCGTGGACAACACCGTCCCGACTCCCTATCTGCTGCGGCCTCTCGAGCACGGCGCGGACATCGTGGTGCACTCGGCCACCAAGTTCCTGGGCGGGCACGGCACCGCCATCGCGGGTGTGGTCGTCGACGGCGGTACTTTCGACTTCGGCGCGCACGCCGACCGGTTCCCGGACTTCACCGAGCCGGATCCCAGCTACCACGGTCTGCGGTACTGGCCCGCCCTCGGCCCGGGCGCCTTCGCGGTCAAGCTCCGGGTGCAACTGCTGCGCGACCTCGGCCCGGCGCTCTCCCCGCACTCCTCGTTCCTGCTGCTGCAGGGTGTGGAGACGCTGAGCCTGCGCATCGAGCGGCACTCGGCGAACGCCCAGGCGCTCGCGGAGTGGCTGGAGCGGCGCGACGAGGTCTCCGCCGTCCACTACCCGGGACTCGAGTCCAGCAGGTGGTACGAGGCGAGCCGGAGGTATCTGCCGCGCGGCGCCGGTGCGGTGGTCTCCTTCGAGCTGCGTGACGGGGTGGAGGCGGGCAAGCGGTTCGTGGACGCGGTCGAGCTGTTCAGCCATCTCGCCAATATCGGCGACGTACGCAGCCTGATCATCCACCCGGCGTCCACCACCCACAGCCAGCTGGACGAGGAGCAGCTCACGGCGACCGGCGCCTCACCGGGCCTGGTGCGCCTGTCGGTCGGCATCGAGAACCTCGCCGACCTCAAGGCGGACCTGGAGGCAGGCTTCCGCGCGGCCAAGGGCGCGTCCTGAGCACCGTACTGACGCCCCCTCAGGAACCCCTCCCGCCGGCTACCGGTGCCTGGCGGGAGGGGGACCCGCCGGGACGTCGCCGGTGGTACAGCCGTGAGAAGCCGCTCTCGCTGGAGGCGGGTGGCGAACTGCCCGGCTCGCGGCTCGCGTTCGAGACATGGGGACGGCTCGCGCCGGACGCCTCCAACGCCGTCCTCGTGCTGCACGCCCTCACCGGGGACAGCCACGTCGCCGGACCGGCGGGACCCGGGCACCCCACCCCCGGCTGGTGGGACGGCCTCGTCGGACCGGGACGCGCCCTGGACCCGGACCACTGGTTCGTCGTGGCGCCCAACGTCCTCGGCGGCTGTCAGGGCAGTACCGGTCCCTCCTCGCTCACACCGGACGGACGCCGCTGGGGCGGTGACTTCCCCTTCCTGACACAGCGCGACCAGGTGGCGGCCGAGGCCGGCCTGGCCGACGCGCTGGGCATCGACCGCTGGGCACTGGTGGTCGGCGGTTCGATGGGCGGGATGCGGGCTCTGGAATGGGCCGTGTCCCGTCCCGGGCGAACCGGCGCACTCCTGCTGCTCGCCACGACCGCCGCGGCGAGCGCCGAGCAGATCGCCTGGACCGACATCCAGCTGCGCGCCGTCCGCGCCGACCGGAACTGGCTCGGAGGCCACTACCACGACACCGGCCGCGGCCCGCACACCGGACTCGGCCTGGCCCGGCGGCTCGCCCACGTCACCTACCGCAGCGAGCCGGAACTCCAGGTCCGCTTCGGACGTACGCCCCAGGGCCCGGAGGACCCCTGGGACGGCGGCCGGTACCAGGTCGAGTCCTACCTCGACCATCACGCCGCCAAGCTGGTACGCCGCTTCGACGCGGGCAGCTACGTCGTGCTGTCCGAGGCCATGAACAGCCACGACATCGGCCGGGGCCGCGGTGGCGTGCGCGCCGCCCTGCGCCGGGTGACCGCCCCCACCCTCGTGGCGGGGGTCGATTCCGACCGCCTCTACCCAGCGGCTCAACAGGCGGAACTGGCGGCCGGCATCCCCACCGCCGACAACCTCCGGCTGATCGAATCCCCCCACGGCCATGACGGCTTCCTCATCGAGGTGGCGCAGGTCGCCGACCTCGTGGGCGAGCTCCTTCCCCGAAAGGGCGCCGGGCGCAGTGGGCCGTGACCGTCCGCCGTCTCCGGCCTTCGACGCCACGGACTCCGCCCGGAACCGCCCCCTGTCACACCACGCTCACCGGATGCCGTACCGCCGCTCCGAACAGGTACCCCTGCGTGTTCGGCACGGCGGTGTCCGGCTGGGTGCGGCCGGCCGTGTCCGTGGCGCGGGCCAGCAGGTGGGTGGGGCCGGGTGTGTCGGGCTGCCAGCCGAGGGACCAGCGGGTCCAGGTGCCGGCCCGGGGCCGGTCGTGCAGCCGGGCACGCCGCCAGGTGGTACCGCCGTCGGTACTGACGTCGACCTCGGCGACGGCTCCCGCCCCCGACCACGACCGGCCGTGCAGCACGTGTCTGCGGCCGGCCGTGAACGTGGCCCCGCTCGCCAGCTCGAAGGCGCTCTTCGTGGTCTGCCGGGTGAGCGGCGCGCTGCCGTTCTCGGGGTAGGTGGAGCCGAACAGCCGGTAGAAGGTGGTGTTCCAGGGCGAGAACAGCGGCTGTGCGGACACCTCGATGTCGCCGACCCACTTGATCGACGCGATCCCCACCCATGAAGGCACCAGCACCCGTACCGGATGGCCGTGATCGTACGGGAGCGGGTCGCCGTTCATCTCGTACGCGAGCAGTACGTCGTCCAGGGCCTTGGCCAACGGCAGCGGCCGGCGTACCCGGCCCAGGCTCTCGCCGCCGCTGACGTACTCGGCGTCCAGACCGCGCGGCTGCACGTCCACGGCCCGAGCGGACAGCCCGGCCCTGCGCAGCACGTCGGCCAGGCGCACCCCGCGCCAGCGCGCGACGCCGATCGCTCCGAGGGTCCACGGGGTGCCGGTGACCGTATCCCCTTGTTGCGTCGTGTAGTAGGAGCGGCCGTTCCCGGCGCATTCGACGAAGGCGGTCCGGGTGACGGCCGGCAGCGCGCGCAGATCGTCGTACCCGAACTCCACCGGCCGGTCCTCCCCCGGGCTGCCGCGCAATCCGCTCCCCCACAGCCGTAGCCGCCAGTCGTCGGCGTCCAGGACGGGGGTGGCGGTGTGGTTGCGTACGAAGAACAGTTCGTTCGGGGTGTGGTGGCCGGTTCCGCGCAGTGCCTCCCAGCGGGTCTCGGCGTTGGTGCCGCGCTCGATGAACCACTCGGCGGGCAGCGGCTTGACGATCGTCCGGTCGGCGGCGCGGGCGGGCTGTACGGCACCGAGCGCGGTCGCGGAGGCGGTCGCGGTGAGGAGGGTGAGCAGCCGACGGCGGGTGACGCCGTCGGCTCTGGCCTCACCTGCGAGCCACTGGCGCAGTCTGCGGCGGTCGTACTCGGTTTCGTGGTGTCGGTCGGCCGGGGTGGGTGAAGGCATGGCGGGTCCTCGTCATGACGGGGCGGGACGAACGAGAGGGCACGGCGCGAGTCGGCGCGGGCAGCCCCCGGACGGGCCGATGTACGCCCGACCGGCTTGTCCTGGAAGGAGGTTGGCGGCAGCGCGGGATCAGCCGGTCGTCCGACACAGCGCGGCGGCCACGCGGACGAGGTCCACGGCGCGACGGCGGGTCAGCGGCTCCGACAACGGCATGGCGGGATGTAAGCACGCGGGGCGGAAGGCGTCAACGGAGCCGTCGGGCCGGTGAACCGCACGTCCTGGCGGGTCCGTCGGCGTGGCTGCCGCGCCCCGCACCCGACCGGCGGGCCGGGCGGCGGCGCCTCACACGAATGACATACAGCCGTCACACACGACAGGAATGCGGGCTCACCGACCACCCGTTCCATTGACATGACTGTTGGCGTAGCACTCAACGCATCCGATGCGCAGAACCAGGTCGACGCCAGTGTGCGACTGGCCGAGGAGGCCGCGTCCGCCGGGCTGCGGTCCGTGTGGTTCGGCCAGAGTTTCGGCGCGGACTCACCCCAGCTCGCCGCGATCGTCGGGCGCGCGGTACCGGAACTACAGGTGGGCACCTCCGCGATCCCCGTCTTCGGCCGGCACCCCCTGCCGGTCTCCAGTCAGGCCCAGACCGCCCAGGCCGCCACCCACGGCCGCTACCACCTCGGACTGGCCCTGGGCACGAAACTGCTGACGGAGACCGGCTTCGGCCTGCCGTTCCGGCGGCCCATCGCCCGGCTGCGCGAATTCCTCACCGCACTGCGCCAGTTGACCGAGACCGGCACGGCCGACTTCCACGGCGAGCTGCTCACCGCCACCACCCCGATCCCCGCGCGCGTACCGGGCGCGGAGTCCGGTGTCCCGTTGCTCGTCGCCGCGATGGGCCCGCAGGCGCTGCGGGTCAGCGGCGAGCTGGCGGACGGGATCCTGCCCTACCTCGCGGGACCGCGCGCCCTCTCGGAACACATCGTGCCCGCCCTGACCGCCGCGGCCGATGCCGCCGGACGGCCCGCGCCCCGGGTCGTGGCGCTGGTGCCCGGCGTGGTCACGGCCGACGTCGACGCGGTGCGCGCGAAGGTCACCGAGGACCTCGCGTTCTACGAACAGGTCCCGTCCTACGCCCGGGTCATCGAGCTCTCCGGCGGCCGTCGCGCCGCGGACCTGGCCGTGATCGGCGACGAGAAGACGGTCGAGGCCGAGGTACGGCGCTACCGCGACGCCGGCGCGACCGAGGTCGTGTTCTCGGGCACCGAGATCGCGGGAGCGGCGGACCGGCGCCGTACCTGGGCACTCCTCGGCGAACTGGCCGCCTGAGCCCGTCGGATCCACCGGACCCACAGAGCCCCCGCATCCCCGTCCCTGCATCCCCGCATCCCCGCACGAGGGCGAACCCCCGTACACCGAAGGAGATTTGATGACCACCGAGGCGACCACGGCAGACCTGCGTGCCTTCACCGAACAGTGGCTGGAGTGGTACCGCGAACAAGAGGCCCGGCTCTCCGGCCCGCACGGGTTCCTGGCGATCACCGGCCTGCACTGGCTCGACGACCGGCCGCAGCGTTTCACCGACGCGCCCGGCACCTGGCACACCGGCCCCGACGGGGTCGTCGTCACGCTCGACGACGGTGAGGAACTGGTCGTCGACGGGAAGCCGGTGAGCGGTGAGCACCGCTTCGGCGTACTGCCCGAACGCGGTGGCGTCGACGCGGTCTGGAAGGACGCCGTCATCGAGGTCGCCAAGCGGGGCGGTCATGACATCGTGCGCCCCCGGCACCCGGACGCGCCGCTGCGCACGGCCTTCACCGGGACACCGGCCTACGCCCCCGACCCGCGCTGGACCGTGACGGGCCGTTACGTCCCCTTCGACGAGCCGCGGCCCACCACCGTGGGCGCCGTGGTCGAGGGCCTGGAGCACGTGTACGACGCGCCCGGCAGGATCGAGTTCGAGCTGGACGGGCACCGACTGTCGCTCACCGCGTTCCCCGGGGCCGGTCAGGGCCGGTTGACCGTGCTGTTCACCGACGCGACCGCCGGGGTCACCACCTACACAGCGAGCCGGACCCTGTCCGTCGAACGGCCCGCCGCCGACGGCACGGTCGTCCTGGACTTCAACCGGGCCACGAACCTGCCGTGCGCCTACACGGACCTGGCCACCTGCCCGCTGCCGCCGGCGGAGAACCGGCTGAAGGTGGCGATCGAGGCGGGCCAGAAGATCCCGCGCGAGCGCGGCGGTTCCTGAACCATGACCTTCCGGGCGTGACCGCGGCCGTCCCCACGTCGCCGCGGGAGCGTCCGGTCGCGGCATTGACGTACGTCGGAACCGCTCCGTACGATCAAGAACGGCATTGAGTGTCAGCGTCAAGCCCTGGCTCGCTGACCGGCAACCCTCCCGCGCGGCGGGGTGCTCCAGGTGAAAGCCCGGCGGGATCAGCGACGATCCCCGCAAGCGCGTGGCCCTGTGTTCAGGGCCGACGAGGTGGAGGACCGTGATGCGACGCGATGGTGGCCCTGCCGCCTCCTCCCTGGTCGCCATGGTGTTCTCCCGGCTGGCGCGCCGACGCCACATCGATCTGAAGCGCTCGACCAGCTGCCTCTGTCAGGCCTGACGGCCCTTCCCGCGGCCGGGCTTCGGCGACCTTCCTCGCCGACGGTCGACATCCGTCACACCCATCAGCGGTCGATATCCCCCGTTTCCTGCTGATCTTCCTGATCTTCCTGATCCGCTTTCCGCCCAGCCCCTGTCCGCAGGGCACTTCCCCGTCATCGGCATCGCGCCGACCGGGACCGCGCGCCTGTGCGCGGTCGTGCCTCGTGCGGTGCTCCATGCCGGGCGACGCATAGAGGAGAACCTCTCGTGAGAGCACTACCGGATTTCAGAACTCCCCGATGGGCAACGCTCACCGCCCTGCTCACCACCGGCGTGCTGCTGACCGCCTGCGGGTCGGGCACCGACGGCTCCGGCACAGGAGGCGGCAAGCCGCGGTCCGGCGGCACCCTGACCTTCGCCGTGGGTTCGGACGCCGGCTGCGTGGATCCCCAGCAGGTCGGCAGCAACGACACGATCTACTCGGTGCGCCAGATCGTGGACTCCCTGACGGACCAGGATCCCAGTACCGGCAAGATCGTGCCGTGGCTGGCGAAGAGCTGGGACATCAGCGCCGACTCGACCGCCTTCACCTTCCATCTGCGCTCCGGTGTCACCTTCAGCGACGGGTCCCCGCTGACCGCCCAGGTGGTCAAGGACAACTTCGACGCGGTGCCGAAGCTCGGTGTCCTGGGGACTCTGGCCGAGGGCTATCTGAGCGGTGTCGAAAGCACCACGGTGGTCGACCCGCTCACCGTCAAGGTCACCTTCCAACAGCCCAACGCCCAGTTCCTGCAAGCGACTTCCACACATTCGCTGGGGATCGAGTCCTCGGCGAGCGTGACGAAGTCACCGCAGCAGAAGTGCAGTGACGGGGTGATCGGGTCCGGACCGTTCGTGCTGAAACAGTACGTGCAGAACCAGTCGGTCACCCTGACCAGACGCCCTGGCTACGCCTGGGGATCCTCGCGGTGGAACAAGCGGGGCGAGGCGTATCTGGACCGGGTGGTGTTCAAGGTCGTACCGGAGGCGGGCGTACGCGCCGGCAGTCTCCGGTCCGGTCAGGTGGACGCCATCGGCAGCGTGGGCCGGGCCGACGAGGCGGCGCTCAAGGGCGGCCAGGTCGCCCTCCAGCGGCGGGCCAACCCCGGCATCGTCTTCGGACTCGCCCTCAACAACGCGCGGCCGGTCCTGAAGGACATCAGGGTCCGCCGGGCGATCCTGTCCGCCGTCGACCGGAAGCAGATCGCCGACACCGTCTTCCCCACCGGCACCCGGGCGGCCACCAGCGTCCTCGCACACACCACGCCCGACTACACCGACCTCGCCCCGGATCTCGCCTTCGACGCGGCCAAGGCGAAGTCCCTGCTGGAAGAGGCCGGTTGGCAGGTGGGTGGCGACGGCATCCGCGTCAAGGACGGGCGGAAGCTGAGCCTGACCATCGACTGGGTTCCCAACGCGGCCACGAACCAGCCCGCGTTGGAGCTGATACAGCAGCAACTGAAGTCCGTCGGCGTCCAGGTGACCCTCCGGCAGCTCCAGCTCACCCAGTTGTCGCCGATACAGCAGTCGGGCGAATACGACGTGATCTGGAGCAACATCACCCGCGCCGACCCCGACATCCTGCGCAGCACCTTCTCCACGAAGCTGGCCAACTTCTACCGCGTACCGGCAGGCAGCCTGGACACGGCGCTGTCCGCACAGGCCGCGACCAGCGACCCGGCCGAGCGCAGCCGGCTGGTGGCCCAGGCACAACAGTCGATCGTGCGCGACGCCTACAACGTGCCGGTGGTGGAGCTGCAGACCCAGCTGGGCGTGTCCACGAAGGTGCACGACCTCGCCTTCGACGCCTCCAGCCGGATCCAGCTGCACGACACCTGGATCGGCTGACCCCGTGCGCGGCTATGTGCTCAAACGGCTCGCGCAGGCGGTCGGGGTGCTGTGGGCGGCGTACACCGTGTCGTTCCTGGTGCTGGACTACCTGCCGGGCGACCCGGTCACGGCGATGGCCGGTGCCGGAATGGACTCGGGGCAGGTCGATCCCCGGCAGATCGCCGCGCTGCGGCACGAGTACGGCTTCGACAAGCCGGTGCTCGCGCAGTACGCCGAGTATCTCGGCCGGGCGGTGCGCGGGGACTTCGGCGACTCGGTCGGCACCGGCCGACCGGTCGCCTCGACCCTGGCCGACGCTCTGCCACAGACCCTCCAACTGACCGCGACAGCGCTGCTGTTCGCGGTGGTCCTCGGCGGCGGACTGGCGGTGGCCGCGACGTACACCACGCGGCGTCGGCTGCGGCAGCTGCTGCTGTCGCTGCCGCCGCTGGGGGTGTCGGTCCCGACGTTCTGGGTGGGGCTGCTGCTCGTCGAGGTGTTCTCCTTCCGTCTGCGCTGGTTCCCCGCGTTCGGCAACGACGGGCCGAGCGGGTTGGTGCTGCCGGCGCTGACGCTGGCGGTCCCGACCGGCGCCCAGATCGCGCAGGTGCTGGCCAAGAGCCTGCTCACCGCGCTCGACCAGGCGTATGTGGAGACCGCCCGCGCCAAGGGCGCGGGCCGGTGGCGGGTCCATCTGCGGCACGCGCTGCGCAACGCCTCCCTGCCTGCGCTGACGGTCGTCGGCCTGCTGGTGGGGCAGCTGATCGCCGGTTCGGTCGTCGTCGAGACGGTGTTCTCCCGTGACGGCCTGGGCCGGGTGACCGCGGCGGCTGTCACGGCCCAGGACATCCCGGTGGTCCAGGGGGTGGTGGCGTTCGGCGCGCTGGTCTTCGTGACGGCGAACCTGGTCGTCGACCTGGTCTATCCGCTGCTCGACCCACGGATCGTGATGACCTCCCCGGGCGGAAGGGCGCGTGTCGTATGAGCCAGAGCCAGAGCCTGAGTCAGAGCCTTGTCGAGGCTCCCGCCGAGGCCGCGTCCGGCCTCGCCCGGCCGGTCGGTGCGTCGTCCGTTCCCGAACCGGGGCGTCGCCTCGACGTACGGCGGATGCTGCGGTTCCTGGTGCTCCGGCCCGGTCTGCTGCTGTCGGTCGGCGTGCTGGTGCTGGTGGTGGCGGCCTCGTTCCGGCCGCGGCTGTTCACCTCGCGGGACCCGCTGAAGGGGGTGCCGACGCAGAACTTCCGCGGCCCGAGCGGTGCGCACTGGTTCGGCACGGACGAGCTGGGGCGCGATGTGTTCGCCCGGGTGGTGCACGGCGCCCAGCTGTCCCTGAAGGCGACGCTGATCGCGGTGCTGGTGGCCTTCGTGGTGGGCGGGCTGCTCGGTGTGGTCGCCGGGTTCGTCGGCCGTTGGGTGGACGACGTGCTGATGCGTTTCGTCGACGTCCTGCTGTCCATCCCCGCGCTGTTCCTGTCGCTGGCCCTGGTGACCGCGCTGGGATACGGGACGGTGAAGGTGGCCGTCGCGGTCGGCATCGCCAGTGTCGCCTCCTTCGCCCGCGTCGCGCGCGCCGAGGTGCTCCGGGTGCGTCAGGCGGTGTTCGTCGAGGCGTCCCGCTCCTGTGGGGCCCGCTGGTACTCGGTGCTGGGCCGGCATGTGCTGCCCAATGCCGCGGGCCCGGTGATCGTCCTGGCCACCCTCGACTTCGGCGCCTCCATCCTGGCGGTGTCGGCGCTGAGCTTCCTCGGCTACGGCGCTCCCCCGCCCGCGCCGGAGTGGGGCACGTTGATCTCCGAGGGCCGCAACTACCTGGCCAACGCCTGGTGGCTGACCGCGCTGCCCGGTCTGGCGATCGCCGCGACCGTACTGGCCACCAACCGCGTCGCGAGGGCGCTGGACGGCGAATGGTCCCGCCGGCGATGACCGACCGACGAGAGAACGATGAGAGCGATGAGAGCGGTGAGGGCAGTGCGAACAGTGCGAGCGCCGAAAGCGGTGCGGACGTGACCGCACCACTGCTGGAGATCCGCGGCCTGTCCGTCTCGTACCGCACTCGCGGCGGCACCGTGGCGGCCGTCCGGGGCGTGGACCTCGACGTATGGCCGGGACAGGTGACGGCGGTGGTCGGCGGGTCGGGCTCCGGCAAGAGCACGACCGCGCACGCCATCACCAGGCTCCTGCCGGACAGCGGCAGCATCGACGCGGGCACGGTCCGGTTCGGCCGGCACGACCTGACCACGCTGTCGGAGGCGGAGCTGCGCACCGTGCGCGGGGCGCGGATCGGCCTCGTACCCCAGGACCCGACCGTGTCGCTCAACCCGGTCAAACGGATCGGCGAGCAGGTCGCCGAGGTGCTGCGCATCCACGGGCTCGCGAGCCGCCGCTCGGCGGCCGCCGAGGCGATCGAGGTCCTGGACCGGGCCGGACTGCCCGACGCGGCCGTCCGGGCCCGGCAGTACCCGCACGAACTCTCCGGCGGAATGCGGCAACGGGTCCTGATCGCCGTCGCGATCGCGGCGCGACCCGAGTTGATCATCGCCGACGAGCCGACCAGCGCGCTCGACGTCACCGTGCAGCGGGTCATCCTCGACCATCTCCAGCGCCTCGCCGAGGAGTCGGGCACGGCGGTCCTGCTGGTGACCCACGACCTCGGGGTCGCCGCCGACCGGGCGCAGCGGCTGGTGGTCATGGCGCAGGGCCGAGTGGTGGAGGCGGGCCCCACCCGTGACGTCCTCGCCGACCCCCGGGACGCGTACACCCGGCAGTTGCTGGCGAGCGCCCCGAGCCTGACCGGCGGGCACCGCCGCCCGTCCCCACCCGCGCCACCCGCGACGGGCACGGCACCGCTGCTGGAAGTGCGCAACCTGGTCAAGGAGTTCCGGCTGCCCCGCATCGGGAACGGGCCCCGGACCCTGCGCGCCGTCGACGACGTGAGTTTCACCCTCCAGCGCGGACGGACCCTCGCGCTGGTGGGCGAGTCGGGCTCGGGCAAGTCCACCACCGCGCGACTGGTGCTCCGGCTCGCCGACGCGACCGCCGGGCAGGTCCTGTTCGACGGCACCGACGTCACCACCGCCACAGGCACTCGTGCCAGACAGCTGCGCCGCCGCGCCCAGCTCGTCTACCAGAACCCGTACGCGTCCCTCGATCCGCGCTTCTCCATCGGCGAGGTGATCACGGAGCCGCTGCGCGCCTTCAAGGTCGGCAATCGCGTCTCCCGGCTCGCGCGGGCCCGCGAACTGCTCGACCGGGTGGCGCTTCCGGCCGCTGTGCTGGAGCGGCGGCCCGCGGAGCTGTCCGGCGGGCAGCGTCAGCGGGTGGCGATCGCCCGCGCGCTCGCCCTCTCCCCCGACCTGGTGGTGTGCGACGAGCCCGTCTCGGCGCTCGACGTGTCCGTGCAGGCCCAGGTGCTGGAGTTGCTGGCCGAGTTGCAGGCGGGCTTGGGAGTGGCGTACCTCTTCATCTCGCACGACCTGGCCGTCGTACGCCAGATCGCGCACCAGGTCGCCGTCATGCGGGCGGGCCGGGTCGTGGAGACGGGTCCTGCGGACGACCTCTTCGCCCGCCCACGGCACGCGTACACCCGCGAGTTGCTCGCGGCGATCCCCGGCGGTCGGGTTCCGTCCCCCGCGGCCGGGACGGTCACGAGCTGAAGGTCCGGCCGTTCATGGAGTCCGAGGGGGCCGCTCCGGCTGCGACGAGGAGGGCGGTGGTCTCGGCGTGGCCTCCGCGCTTCGCCCACTCCAAGGGGGACCAGCCCCTTCCGTGTTCCTCGCGGCGGCCGGGGTCCGCTCCATGGGCCAGCAGCACGCGCACGGTCCCGGTGTGCCCCCAGCACGCGGCCGCGCACAACGGTGTGCCGTCCGAGCCGTCACCCCTGCTCTCGGTGTCGGGGCCGGCACCGGCCGCCAGGAGCAGGCGCGCGATCTCGGCCTCTCCCTGCACGGACGCCAGATAGAGCGGGGTGGTGCCGTCGCGGTCCCCCCGCTCCGGGTGCGCTCCACGCCCCAGCAACACCCGCACGTGTGTGGGGTCGGCAGCCAGGATCGCCCCGAACAGCCGCCGGGAGAGCTTCTTTTGACGCCGCTGATTCATGGTCGCCAAGGCTAGCGATCATCACCGCGTCACGGCGACACGACAACACCGCGAGGTCCAGGTGTCCCTACCCCGAAGCGGTGGCTCACCGGATGGGCGGCGACATGCGTGTGCGGCGAGGCTGTGTCTCGGCAAACCCCTTGAGCCGAAGGAGAAGACAGTGAGTCGTCCTGTGGAACGCGCCCTCGCACGACGCACGTTGCTGGCCGGCGCGGCGGCGGCCGCTGCGGGAACCGTCTGGGCGGGTGCGGGGCAGGCCGCCGCCGCGGGGTGGCGAGGACCGGTTCGGCAGGCGGCCGTGGACGCCGAGACGGCGCGGATCGGACAGGCGCTGATCGAGCTGCGCCGGGACCTTCACCGGCACCCCGAGGCCCCGGGGCAGGAACAGCGCACGGCCGCCGTGGTGGCCCGGGAGCTGCGGGCGGCGGGACTGGCCGTTGCCACCGGGGTGGGCGGTCATGGTGTAGTCGGTGTCCTGCGGGGCTCGCGCCCCGGCCGGACCGTCGCCTACCGGGCGGACATGGACGCGGTTCCGCCCACCGACATCGTCGGAACGGGCACCGCGCCGGCCCACGTCTGCGGGCACGACGTCCACACCGCGATCGGTATCGGCGTCGCCCGGGTCCTGGCCCGGCTGCGCCCGCGCCTGAGCGGCACAGCGGTCTTCCTCTTCCAGCCCGCCGAGGAGAGTCTCTCCGGTGCCCGCGCGGTGATCGACGCGGGCGTGCTGGAGCGTCTGGGCGTCGAGGAGATCCATGCGCTGCACTGCGGACCGTTCCAGGTCGGCCGGTTCGCGTCGACCGCGGGCTACGGAATGCCGGGCCAGGACAAGGGGGAGGTGGCGCTCGCCGGACCGGACGCGGTCGATGGCGCGCGGCGCCTGGCCGCCGAGATCGGTGCGCTCGCCACGGTGGCCCTGCCGCAGACCCCGGCGGACCTGGAGCGCATCATCGCCGACGCCCAGACGCCCGACGGGCCGCTCGAGCGGTTCGTGGCCCTCCGGGCCACCGCCCAGGAGGCCAGGGTGAGTGTGTCCTATCGCTGCTGGCCGCAGGAGCGGTACGTGGAGGTGCGCGACGCCATCCGCCGAGCGGCCGCCCCCTACCCGGGTGCCGAGGTGCGCTTTCCGACCGAGCCGTTCCCCGCCCTGGTCTGCCCGGAGCAGGACGCCCACCTGCTGGCCCGCCACCTGCGTCGCACCCTCGGCCCGGACACCGTCACCGAACTCCACGCCGCCTTCCCGCCCTTCAGCGGCGAAGACTTCGCCCTCTACTTGAACCGCATCCCCGGCACCTACACGTTCCTCGGCGTCCGGACCCCCGGTGCACCCGTCACGACGAGCTACCCGCACTTCCCCGACTTCCTCCCGGACGAGCGCGCCATCGGCATCGGCGTGCGGGCGATGGCCGGCTGGATCGCGGAGCGCACCCACGGGGCGTAACGCCTGCCACCGCAACGGCCGTCGTCGGCGTTTCGGCCAATCGCCCTGCCCAGCACACCTGTTGCAGGGACTGGATGCATGCATCCGGCACGCGCCGCCACGCGCGCTCTCCCGGGCTTCCAGGTCCGGCCGAAACACATGTGTTCGATATCCCGGGCCGGTCGTTGAGCCTCACGACCATGCTGGACCACCGTCAAGGGGGATCGACATGACCTCGGCCGACACCGACCGACAACAAGCCACCGCGCCTCCTCCACCACCACCGCCGGCGGAGATCACCTACAGCGGGCAGTACTCCGTCAATCCGCTCGCCGAGGTCTCCTTCCGGCGGATGTGCGCACAGATCCCCTCCGTCCTGGGCCGGATCGCCCGGCTGTCGTGGCGGACCGACCGGCGGGCCGTTCAGTTCCTGCTCGGCTGCCAGGTGGTCACGGGCGTCTCGGCCGCCGTGCTGCTGACCGCCACCGCCCGCGCCATGAGGCCCGTCCTCGGCGACGGCTCCGCGGGCGACCGGCTGCGCGGAGCCGTCCCGGCGCTGCTGGTGGTCGCGCTCGCCGCCGCACTGGGCCGCGGTGCGGCGGCCGTGGCCATGTACGCGGAGCGGCGGATCACCCCCAGGCTGACGACGGAGACGGACAGCTCCCTGGTCGAGGCGGTGTGCCGGGTGGAGGCGTCCGCGTACGCCGAGGAGGGATTCTCGGACCGGCACGAGGCGGCCGAGATGGGGGTGATCCGTACCCAGGTGATGGTCACCGACGCCCAGCGGTTCCTGTCCGCGCTGATCCGGATGGTCACCGCCGGCGGTGTGCTGTCGGTGCTGAACCCGCTGATGCTGCCGCTGCTCCTGCTCGCCGTGCTGCCGGCCGGTGCGGGTGCGGTCCTGACCGCCCGGGTCGACTACGAGATCCACTACGCCAACGTCGCCGACCGCAACGTGCGCGGCATGATGCGCTGGTGGGCGACCACCTCGAAGTACGGCGACGAGGTGCGCGCCAACTCGATGAGCGACTACCTCGTCCACTGGTACCGGGCCCTGTCGGACCGGTGCGACCGGCGCACCCTGGCCGCCGCGCCGCGGACCCTGCGGATCGCGGTTCTCTCCGCGTCGGCCGGCGGTGTCTTCCTCGTCGCCACCTGGGGAGCCCTCGCATGGCTGGCGGTCTCGGGCCGGATCGAACTGGCGGTCGCGGCCACGGCCGTCATCGCCGTGCAGACCACGCTCGCCGCGCTCTCCCAGGTCGTCGTCAACGGTGCCGCGGTCTTCCACACCAGTCTCTACCTGAGCGACATGCAGGCCTTTCTCGACGACGCCGCGGCTCGCGCCCCCAAGCGAGGTGCAGTCAGGCACGGCACCGCGACCGAGCGGATCCGGCTCGAGGAAGTCGTCTACCAATACCCGGGCAAGGACAAGCCCGCCGTCGACGGTGTCTCCCTCACCCTGGAGCGCGGTCAGATCCTCGCGATCGTCGGAGCGAACGGCTCGGGCAAGTCCACCCTCACCCGCCTGCTCACCGGCATCTACCTCCCGGACAAGGGCCGGGTCACCTGGAACGGCACCGACCTCGCCGAGGTGGACCCCGCCACCGTGTGGGCGCATACCGGCCTGGTGCCGCAGATCTTCGCCCAGTGGCCGATGCCGGTCCGCGAGAACGTCACCCTCGGCCAGCCCCGCACGCACGACGACGCACCCGTCTGGGAGGCGATCGACGCGGTCGGCCTGCGCGAGGCCGTCGACGACCTGCCCGCGGGCCTGGACACCCTGCTGTCCCGCGACATCTTCGGCGGCTCCGAGCTGTCCGGCGGACAGTGGCAGCGCGTGGCGTGCTCCAGGGCCCTGTACCGCCGCCCCGGGCTGCTGATCCTGGACGAGCCGACCTCACAGATGGACCCGCGCGGCGAGCACCGGATCTTCGAGCAGATCAAGGCCATCGCCGCCGACCGCATCACCATCGTGGTCACCCACCGCCTGGAGAACACCAAGATCGCCGACCATATCGTCGTGATGGAGCACGGCCGGATCACCGAGCAGGGCCGGTACGACGACCTCGTCCACGCCGGCGGAACCTTCGCCGAACTCCTCGAACTCTCCCAGGACCGCTGACCGCCTCCGCCTCGTGGCAAACCCGCCCCGAGCCCGTACTGTCAGGGCCATGAGCACCGCATTGCCGACCCTGCACGGACGGCGGGGCGTGATCCTGAGGCCCGCCGACCACCGGGACATCCCGTGCCTGGCCGCGATCCGCGCCATGCCCGAGGTGCGCCGGTGGTGGCGGGGCGGCCCCGACCTGGCGGCCGAGGTGGCCGAGGACCTCGCCGACGCGGACACCCGGGTGTTCGTGGTGGAGTACGAGGGACGGGTGGTCGGGCAGATCCAGTGGTACGCCGAACAGGACCCGGAGTACCGGCACGCCGGCATCGACGTCTACCTCGACCCGTCGGTCCACGGCAGGGGTCTGGGGACGGACGCCGTCCGCACCCTGGTCCGGCACCTGATCGAGGACCACGCCCACCACCGCCTCGTCATCGACCCGGCGGCCGACAACGCGGCGGCCATCGCCTGCTACCGCAAGGTGGGGTTTCGTCCGATCGGCATCATGCGGGCCTACGAGCGGGGCCCGGACGGAAGCTGGCACGACGGCCTGCTGATGGACCTCCTCGCAACCGACCTCACCTGACACCGCCACGTACGCGAGGTCACATCCATCCCCATCCAGCCCATCCGCACCGTGAACGCCCGTGCACACAGTGTTGCGGAACCGGTGAAGCGCCCCACATGACCCACGTCACCCACTACCCGCGATAGTGGACGGAAAGGGACATGTTCAGACACGCATCCGTGCCTTGACCTGCGGATTGAGAGCCAGCTCACACAGGGCGCCAGCGCCTCGAATGCGGCCACAACTAGTAAAAGGGGTCATTGCGGACACCGGTCC
>NZ_JBVJMD010000058.1:0-46751 GCF_055584385.1 Streptomyces sp. NPDC104096 | reverse complement strand
GGGGTAGGTGTCGACGGCCCCGGGACCGATGACCGGCTCGGCGCTGCCCTCGACGGTCGAGAGGTGCGCGACCCGGTGCAGTACGACGGCCGCGTCCGGCGGGCCGGTGGCCGGCTCCTCGCCCCGGACGACCGGCGCCAGCAGGTCCACGCTCGCGAAGTCCGCGAACTGCGGCACCACCAGGGCGGCGAGTTCGCACGCGGTGCGATCGAGGTCCAGGGTCGTGCCGATCGAGACGGCCGCCTCGTCGAGCACCGCCAGACGCTGTCGGGCCCGGTACTGCTCACTGCTGTCGAACGCGGCCATCGCGACCGCGCAGACCTCTCCGGCCGGGTCGCGCACGGGCCACAGTTCGAGGCTCCAGGCGTGCTCGTGCGCCTCGGAGGGGGCGCGGGTGTAGCCCTCGTAGTGCCGGGGCCGCCCGGTCGCGGCAACGTCCCGCAGCGCGGCCACGGTGCCCCGCCGGTCCACGTCCGCCGGGACGCCGTCCGGGAACACCCGGCCGCGCAGGACGTCCTCCTCGATGCCCATCAGGCGGACCGCCATGTCGTTGAGCCGCAGGTAACGCTGGTCGACGCCGAAGACCGAGAACGACATCGACGCCTGGCGAAACGCCCACTCGATCAGCGGGCGCCCGTCGTCGCCCCCGCCCTGAGGCTCCATGCATTCAGCTTGCCTCCCCGCCTGTGGCCCAACAACTCGGCCGTACCCCGCGAGCGCCCTTCGGGACCGGTACCGGCGCCGGACGCGGCGCGTGCGCGTACGGCCCGCGGACGCGGGCACCGGCGCCGGTCACCGGGCATGCGGTACCCGGCATCGCGGGCCACCGGGTCACCGGGGCGCGACAGGGAGTGCCGCTTCTTCAGGCGCGGGCCCGGCGGGCCTCCCGGCCCCAGTCCTCCAGGACCGGGACGCAGGTCTGCGCGAAGCGGTCGTAGTCGTCGGGGGTGTTGTAGACATGCGCGGACAGCCGCAGGTAGCCGACTCCGTCGAAACTGGTGAAGGCGCACTCCACACCCAGTTCGACGGTGGCGCGGTCGCGCAGCGCGTCGGCCGCGAGACGCGTGGTCCCCAGCCCCTCGGGAATCCGGACCAGCCGCATCCCCGGCACGGGCATGCCGACATCGACGCCCTCCGGCGCACCCCCCGCCGAGCCGGCGAACGCGGCACCGATCACGCGGGCCCCGTAGTCGGCCAGTTCGTCCATGTGGCGGCGGGCGGTCTCCCAGCCCCAGGTGTGCTCGACGAACTCCAGCGCCGTCGGCGCCGCCAGGGGGCCGGTGGCGTCGAGCGTGCCCTGCTGGTCGAAACGGCGCGGGAACGGCTCGGCGGCGCTCCACGAGTCGATCAGCGGATACAGATCCTCGCGCAGCGGGCCGCGGGCCACCAGCGCGGCCGTGCCGCGGGGCGCACAGCCCCACTTGTGGAGGTTGCCGACCCACGCGTCGCCGTGCTCCAGCCCCTCCAACGGGGCGGCCAGGAGTCCGGGGGCGTGCGCGCCGTCCACCAGCAGCGTGATGTCGTCGTGCCGGGCGAGCTCGGCCGCGACCCGCTCGACCGGCAGCCTGCGGGCGGTGGCCGAGGTGATCTGGTCCAGGACCACGAGGCCGCACCGGTCGTCCACTTCGGACATCACCGCCCGGTACGCCTGGTCCGCGTCGGCCGCCAGCGGCACGCGCGCCGTGCGCACCCTGCCGCCCCAGCGACGGGCGAGGCGCTCGGCCCCCATGGTGACGGCGCCGTAGCCGTGATCGGTGACGACGACGTCCTTGCCGGGGCGCGCGGTCAGGGCCGCGTACACGACGCTGGCACCCGCGCTGGCGTTCGGGACGAGCGCCAGGTCCGCGGCGTCCACCCGGAGGTGCTCGGCGATCTCGGCGCGGGCGGCGGCGATCCGCTCGGTCACGTCCCGGAACCAGACGACGGGCGCGCTCTCCATCTCGGCCCGCAGTTCGTTCTGCCGTCGCTGGGCGACCAACGGCACGGCGCCGAAGGAGCCGTGGTTGAGGTGGAGCATGGCGGGGTCGAGCGACCAGGCCGCGGCGGCGGGCCGGCCGTCGTCCAGCGTCAGCGGGCGGGGCACGGTGACGACCTGGGTCTCGCTCACGGAACTCCTCGTTGTTCGCGGCCTCGGCGGCCGTGGTGCGGTCGCCCGGATGCCGGCCGCCCTTCGCCGGGCATGGCCTGACCGCCGGACCGCCCACACCATACCCAGGAGGCCTGCGAGCCGCGTCGTACGGTCTGCGGGCACCGCGCGATGAGGCCCGCGGGGCGCGGACGCGAGGGGAGGGGCCGGGGGAGTGCAGGGTGCAGCGTGCACGGGTGCGGGCAGGGCGGAGCCCCCTGCCGGACCGCGCCTCCCGGACCGTTCCTGTCGAACCGCGCCTCCCGGACCGTTCCTGTCGTGTCGTTCCGGACCGGGCGTCGGTCAGACGACGGGTCCGTAGGCGCCGCCCGTGTACTCCCGCCCGGCCGCCCGCCGGTCCGCCGAGCGGGCCCGTGCCGAGGGCACCGCCTCGTCCGGGGCCGTCTCCCGGACGTCGGACGCGGTCCCGTGGCCGTAACGGACGTGCCAGGCGCCGTCGCGCAGGATCAGGGAGACGACGGTGAGCGGGCGCGGCAGGTCGAGGTGCCGGAAGGCTCTCGCGGGTACCGAGAAGGCATGCACGAGCGCGCCCCGGATGACGGACGGTTCGACGATGGCCAGGGCCCGGTCCGTGTCGGACGGCAGACGGTCCAGCCAGCGGGCGGTGCGCTCGCAGAGGTCGCGGACCGACTCGCCGCCGTGCGGCGCGGCGTCCGGATCGGTGAGCCAGGCCGAGTAGCCGTAGGGGTCGTCGGCGACGACTTCGGCCACCGTGCGGCCGTGCCACCGGCCGTAGTCGAAGTCCCGCAGGGCGGGTTCGGGCACGGTCTCCAGGCCGAGGGCGTCGGCGGTCCGCGCGCAGCGCGCCGAAGGTCCCCGCACGGCCAGCGAGTACGGCGGGAACCCCGGGTGCGGGGAGGTGCTCCGCGGCGGGCCGCCCGCGAGCGGGAGCGGGTCACCGAAGACCCTCGCGGTCTCCTCGGCGGTCGCGCTCAGAAACGTCAGACACGTCGTCATTCGTCTGACCTCCTCGACTTCCGTGCCACGTTGCGTGGTCGGACGCCGCACTGTCGGCTAGTGGATGAGCTGGGCGGGTGCGGTGGCGGTGTGCATGGCGTACTCCAAAGGGCCGCGCCGGAATCGGCGGGTCCAGGCCAGGGCCACGAGCATGGCCACGGTGACGAACGCGACGAGGACCGCGAACGACTCCGCGTCGGACATGTCCTCGCTGATGCCGAACGCCTTGATGGCGACGATCTGGCCGACGTAGGCGGTCAGGGAGACGGAGCCGAGCGCGATCACCGGGGCACCGAGCCGCCGTACCCGGGCGAAGCGGGCCGTGGCGAGCAGACAGCTCGCCACGACCACCAGAGCGACACCGGTGTTGCCCACGATGGACCCGGTCGTCTCGCTGTGCGGGGCCGCCACCAGCAGCCAGGCGGGCCTGCCGGGCAGGGGCGGCCCGTCGCCGACGGCGTCGGACCACCAGGCGGACGCGGCCGGACCGCCTCCCACGGCCGCGCTCACGGCGGCCCGGGCGCCCGGCACCAGATGCAGGGCCAGCCACGACCCGCCGTACCCGACCACCGCCAGGGCGACTCCGCAGGCCGCGACCCTGGCCAGCGCGCGGGGCCGGGTGAGGTCGGTCTTGGCCAGGGCCATGCCCGCGACGATGAACGGGAACCAGGTCAGGACCGGGTAGTCGCCCGTGACGAACAGACCGAAGAACCCGTCCGTGCCGGTGATCCGGGCCAGGGGATCGTGGGCGATCAGGGTGTCGGACCAGTCCCCGCCCTCGGCGGCGGCCCGCAGCAGGTACAGCGCCAGGGGCAGGACGATCGCGCCCGCCGCGGCGACCGCGGCCAGGGTGCGGGCCCGCAGTCGGTGGAGGGGGAGGGCGAGGACGAACAGCAGCCCGTAATAGGACAGGATCACGTTGACCGGGGTGTCCAGGGCGGTCAGCGCGTATCCGAGGGCCACCAGGACGGCCGCGCGGATGAGTACACGGCCCATCGCCTGCCGTCCGGCCCGCCCGGTCCGGGGCTGCGGCCGGCCCGTCAGCAGCACCAGGGTGAAGCCCGCCAGCACGGCGAAGAGCGTGGCGGAGCGGCCGCTGGCCACCTCCAGGAGCCAGCCGACCGGTCCGCCCACCGACGGGTCGGGGCCCAGGTGCACGGCGAACATGCCGACGATCGCCAGGCCACGGGCCAGGTCGAGTCCGATCAGACGGCCCGTCGACGGCGGACCGGCGATCTCGGCGGGGCCGGCGGGTGTGGCGTCCACCGGGCGCGCGGCGGACGCCACGGCCGACGGTGCGTCGTGTGTCATGCGTCCAAGGTTGCGTGCGCCCGGTGGGCGGCAGCCATCCGGCAGATGTCCGGACCGACCCCGCCGACTGGCTGGTCCCGCGGCACCCGCCGGCCGATCGGGACGGACCGGGGTCCCGGATCCGGGGTCCGAGGCCCGGGCGTCCTGCATCGGGCGGAGTGCCCGGCGACGTGGTACGAATCGGACAGTGGTCCGTCCGTGAGGGAGCACGCGTGATCCGGGTACTGGTGGTCGACGACGAGGCTCTGATCCGCATGGGCTTCCAGCGCATCCTCGACACGGCCGACGACATCGAGGTCGTCGGTGCGGTGGCCGGCGCCCAGGCACTGCACACCGCACGGGAGACCGCCCCCGACGTCGTGCTGCTGGACATCCGGATGCCGGACGTGGACGGCCTGACCGTCCTGGCCGAACTCCGCGGGCTCCCCGACCCCCCGGTCGTGGCCATGCTCACGACGTTCGACATGGACGAGTACGTGGCGACGGCGCTGCGCTCGGGCGCCGCGGGCTTCCTGCTCAAGGACACCGACCCCGAGGAGCTGCCGTTCATGGTGCGCTCCCTGGCCGAGGGCGGCACCGTACTGTCGGCCAAGGTCACCCGCACCGTGGTGGCGGGCTATCTGGACGCCGGTTCCCGGGACCGCTGCACAGGCGGCCTGGACCGCCTCACCGACCGTGAGCGGGCGGTGCTCGTGCTGATCGCCGAAGGACTGTCCAACACCGACATCGCCACCCGGCTCTACCTGAGCACGGGCACCGTGAAGGACCATGTGAGCGCCATCCTCACCAAGCTGGAGGTGGGCGGGCGGGTCCAGGCGGCCCTGCTCGCCCAACGGGCCGGCCTGCTCCGGGAGGAGGGCGAACCCCTTTGAGGGTGCCGCGTCGACCGCCCCCGGTGCTGTTGGACGCGGTACCGGTCGGGGTCGCGCTGCTCGACGTATGGGCGCACTGGGACCCCGAGGCCTGGGTGCGCATGGCCTGTGCCCTCGGCGCCGCCTTCGCCCTGATCGTGCGCCGCCGCCTGCCGCTGCTGACCTTCCTGCTCACCCTCCCCGCCGTCCTGCTCTCCGACGCGGTCATCGCCTCGCTGATCGCGTTGTACACGCTCGCCTCGATCACCCGGCACCGCGCGCTCCTGGCCGTCTGCGCCCTGCTGTTCACGCTGGGGGACGTGAGCTCGTGGCCCTCCCCGGGCCTGGATCTCACCCAGGGCAGCACCTTCATCACCCTTGGCTACACCGGGGCGACGGCGGCCGCGCCGGTCTTCCTCGGCCAGCTCGTCCAGACCCGGCGCGACCTGTCGCTGCGGCTCGCCGAGATCTCCGAGGCCCGGGACCACGAGCAGTTGCTGACCGCACAGGCGGTCCTGGCCAGGGAGCGCGCCCAGCTCGCCCGCGAGATGCACGACGTGGTCTCGCACCAGGTCAGCCTGATCGCGGTACGGGCCGGGGCGCTCCAGGTCGGCACCCGGGACGCCGAGGCCAAGGAGGCGGCCGGCACCATCCGGCGGCTCAGCGTCCAGACCCTCGACGAGCTGCGCCACATGGTCAGCGTCCTGCGCGCCTCCGGCGGGCGCCCCACCGAACTGACCCCGCAGCCGTCCCTGGCCGACCTGGAGCAACTGGTCGGCAGCAGCGGTATCGACGTGCGGCTGGCGACGGACGTCCCCGAGGGGCTGCCGCAGACCGTCCAGCGCGCGGTGTACCGCACCGTTCAGGAAGCGCTCACCAACACCCGCAAACACGCTCCCGGCGCCACCGCGACGGTGTGTGTGCGTCACGAGGGCGACGCCGTCCGGGTCACCGTCACCAACACCGCGCCCACCCGGCCCGCCCTGCCGCTGCCCAGCGCGCACTACGGGCTGGTCGGTCTGGAACAGCGGGCCGCCCTCCTCGGCGGCACGGTGACCGCCGGCCCCACGGCCGACGGCGGCTACGAACTGCGCCTGGAGCTCCCGGCGACCGGGACCGGTCCGTAGCACCGCGCGCGCCCGGAGCACACGTACACCCGGAGCACACGTACACCCGGAGCACACGTACACCCGGAGCACACGTACACCCGGAGCACACGTAGCCCCGGAACGCACGCGCGCAAGCTTCCCACCGGGCAGACCGTCGCCCGTCGAGGGGGGTGCCTTCAGCCGGCGACGCCGGCCAGCGCGCCTTCGCCGGTGTCCATGCCGCCCCGCGGCTTGACGGCGGAGAGCGGCGGGGTGTCCGTACGGTCCTTCGGTCTGTCGGCGCTGTCCTTCGGCTTGTCGGCGTCGTCCTTCGGTCTGCCGGTGGCGAAGGGCGGGCTGTCCGGCCGGCAGGTCGTCCCGGCCGGGGGGAGGATCCCGTCGACGAGATAGCGGCTCTCGTAGTCCTTGGCGCAGGTGCTGGGGTTGAGCAGGACGGTGTGCCCGTACCCCTGCACGGTCAGCAGCCGGGCGTCGGCCAGCTGCGTGGCCATCGCCCGCGCGGCCCGGTACGGAGTGGCCGGGTCGTAGGTGTTGTTCACCAGCAGCAGGGGGTGGGCCGTGGGCCTGTTCCAGGGGCCGGTGTAGCTGTCGGCGGCCCGGGCGGGCCACTGGGCGCAGCCCTCCGAGGCCCAGGCCCAGTACTGTCCGGCCGCTCCCGCCCGGCGGGCGCCCAGTTCCGCCAGGGCCTGGTAGGCGGCCGGATCGCGCGGATTGGGGCTGTCGGAGCAGAGCACCGCGGCCGCCTGTTCCACCCCCAGGTAGGGCAACTTCGCCGGCTGCGGGAACAGCGGGGGCGACGGTTTCGGTGCGCGGCCCTGCCACAGGTCCTCCAGCCGGGTGGCGGCCCGGGACCACGCGGGATGGACGACGTAGAGGTTGGTGAGGAGGTCGTCGACGGTCGCGCCGTACGTCCACGCACCCGCCGGGTGCTCGGCGAGTCGCGTCGACAACCGTGCGAACTTGTCGCGGGTCGCCGCCGGGCTGCCGGCCGAGAAGGCGCAGTTCGCGGGCGTGGCGGCACCGCACAGGGAGAGGAACCGGTCCAGGGTGGCGGCCGCGCCGATGTCAGCGCCCAGGCGCTGGAAGGTGGTGAGTTCCGGCTCCGTGCCGGTGCCCTCGCCGAACCAGGACCGAGGGTCGAAGTTGCCGTCGAGGACCATGGCGCGGACCCGGTCGGGGAAGAGGTTGGCGTAGGTGGCGCCGAGGAATGACCCGTAGGACGTGCCGAGGTAGGTGAGCTGCTCCTCGCCCAGCGACCGGCGGAGCAGGTCGAGGTCCCGGGCGGTGTCGGTGGTCGACACATGGCGCAGGAGTTCCGGGTCGCGCTTCGTACAGCGCTGCCCCAGATCCCGGTACGCGGCCGTCCAGGCCGCCCGCTCCCGCGCGCCGACGGGGAATCCGGCCGGAACGCGTGCCTGCCAGACCGCGGAGGCCAGGTCGCTGTCGAAGCAGCGCACCGCCGTGCTCTCGCCGACGCCCCGGGGGTCCCAGCTGACGATGTCGAACCTCTCCCGCACCTCCTTCGGGAAGAACTCGTACCACTGCGGCATCTGCAGCGTGCCGGGGCCTCCGGGGCCGCCGGGATTCATGAACAGAGTGCCGATACGTCGTCCGGGACCGGTCGCCTTCCGTCTGACGACGGCCAGTCGGATGGAACGCCGGGTGGGTTCGCGGTAGTCGAGCGGAACCTTCGCGGTCGCGCAGTCGAACGGGCCGCCGGAGGTGCAGGGACGCCAGTCGAGGTGCGGGGCCGGCACCGGGGGCAGCGGCGGCGCGGCCGCGGCGAGGTCCGGCCGGGTCACCGCCGTCAGGCAGACGACCGCCGCGGCGAGGGGTGCGGTGCGCCGTCGGAGGCCCGCCGTGGACCGGGGTATTCGCATGATCCGTCCTTCCGCTGGCCAGGCCTCGACATGGGGATGTCTCTGCCTGAACACCACCGTGGCCCGCCCGGGCGGGCAAGCCGGCGCGGGCCGAACGAACCATGCCCGTCGGGCGGACCGGACGGAGGAGCCGGCACGGACGGAGGATCTGTCCGAGGGGTCGGACGGAGGATCTGGCGGGCGGGTCGGACGGCGGACTCGCCCGGCGTGTCGGGAGGGGGCTCGCCGAGGGTGTCGGGAGGGATCAGAACGTGATCATGACCTTCAGCGCCTCGCGCCGGTCCATCGCGCGATAGCCGTCGGGCACCTCGTCCAGGGTGACGGTGCGGTCGAAGACGCGTCCCGGTTCGACCGAGCCGTCCAGGACGCCCGGCAGCAGGGCGTCGATGTAGGCGCGCACCGGGGCCGGTCCGCCGGTCAGGCCGACGTTCGGGCCGAAGAGGCTGCCGAAGCCGACCGGGGCCTCCTCGTACTGCGGCACGCCGACCCGGCTGATCACACCGCCGGGGCGCACCACGCCGACGGCCATCTCGTAGGCGGGCAGGTGCCCGACCGCTTCCAGTACCGCTCGGGTGCCGTGCCCGCCGGTCAGGTCCTTCACCCGGTCGATGCCCTCCTCGCCGCGCTCCGCCACGACATCGGTGGCGCCGAAGAAGCGTCCCAGGTCGGTACGGTTCTCGTGGCGGCCCATGAGGATGATCCGCTCCGCGCCGAGCTGCCGGGCCGACAGCACCGCGAGCAGTCCGACCGCGCCGTCACCGATGACGGTGACCGAGTCACCCGGCTCGACCCGCGCCTGGTGGGCGGCGTGGTACCCGGTGCCGTACACGTCCGCCAGGGTCAGCAGCGACGGCAGCAGGCCCTCTTCCACCCCGGCGGGCAGCTTCACCAGCGTGCCCTGCGCCTGGGGCACCCGCACCGCCTCGGCCTGGGCGCCGCCGACGCCGCCGCTGCCGTACCAGCCGCCGTTGGGGCAGGAGGTGTGCAGGCCCTCGCGGCAGAACTCGCAGGTGTTGTCGGCGAAGGCGAACGGGGAGACCACCAGGTCGCCCCGTTCGAGTCCGGACACCTCCGGGCCGAACTCCTCGACCACGCCGATGAACTCGTGCCCGATCGGGGCGGGCCCGTCCGCGGCCGCCAGGTTGTGGTACGGGTGCAGGTCGCTGCCGCACACACAGGAGCGCACGACGCGCACCACGGCGTCGGTGGGCTGCTCGATCACCGGGTCCGGCACGTCCTGGACGCGCACGTCACCGGCCTTGTACAGGAACGTTGCCCTCATGTCGCCCTCTCTCCCTCCATGCGGTGAGCAAGGAAATGAGTTCGCGTGACGGTGTACAGGGGCCCCCGAACCAGGCTGGCACCTGCGGCAGGGATCGCAAGCAGGAGGCCTCGCTCCGGCGATCGGGCACCCCGCGGGCAGGGGGTCCGGGCTGCCGGGACCCCGGGGCGGCGACGGCACCACGCCGAAAATTGAGCACAATCTCTCTGTCATTTCTCGCCACTGATGGTTAGTGTGCGTGATCAGAAGCGCGGCGCTGCGCAAAGCCCGCCGCCTTCGGGTTCTGATTGTGTACAAGCTGACGATCGGTCGATGTGCACACAAGGGGAGAGAGGTGGACATCGCATGCCTGACGACGAGCGGAGCGACGACTCGCGTACGGCGCCCCCGGGCGCGGCCGGGGATTCCCGGGGACCGTTGGCGGGAGTCCGGGTGGTCGAGACCGGCTCACTGATCGCGGGACCGTTCTGCGGGCAGCTCCTCGGCGACTTCGGGGCCGAGGTGATCAAGGCCGAGGATCCCGCCGGAGGCGATCCCATGCGGCAGTGGGGGCGCCTGCTCCCGCAGGGGCTCTCGCTGAACTGGCCGGTGATCGCCCGGAACAAGAAGTCGATCACCTGTGATCTGCGCCGGCCGGAAGGGCAGCGGCTCCTGCGGGACGTGCTCGCCACGGCCGACGTCCTCATCGAGAACTTCCGGCCCGGCACCCTGGAGCGATGGGGGCTCGGCCCCGCCGAACTGGCCGAGATCAACCCGCGGCTGGTGGTCACCCGGGTCACCGGGTACGGCCAGGACGGCCCGTACGCGCGCCGTGCCGGATTCGGATCCATCGGCGAGGCGATGGGCGGCCTGAGGTACATCACGGGCGAGCCCGACCGGGCTCCCAGCCGCACCGGCATCTCGATCGGCGACTCGCTGGCCGGCATGTTCGCCGCACTCGGCACGGTGATGGCCCTGTACTCCCGCGAGCACACCGGGCGGGGCCAGGTCGTCGACTCGGCCATCTACGAAGCCGTACTGGCGCTGATGGAGGCGGTCCTGCCGGAGTGGGAGCTCACCGGATCGCGGCGCGAGCGCACCGGTTCGGTCCTGCCGGGAGTCGCCCCCAGCAACGTCTACCCCACTCGCGACGGATCGGCCGTCCTGATCGCCGCCAACCGCGACACCGTCTTCAACCGGCTGGCCGAGCTGATGGACCGGCCGGAGCTGCGGACCGACGAGCGGTACGGCACGCACGCCGCCCGCGGCGAGAACCTGGAGGAGCTCGACAAGCTGGTCGCCGAGTGGACCCGGCGGTTCGACGCCGAGGAACTGCTCGCCCGGCTGCACGACCACGGCGTACCCGCCGGACTGATCTACACGGCCGAGGACATGCTCGCCGACCCCCACTTCCGGGCGCGGCAGGCGATCGTCCGGCTGATGCACGACAAGCTGGGCTCGTTCCCGATGCAGAACGTCGCCCCCAGGCTGTCCGCGACCCCGGGCGCCGTGCGCACGCTCGGCCCGGAACTCGGACAGCACAACGACGAGGTGTACGGCGGCATCCTCGGGCTGGACACCGAGGCCAGGGCCCGGCTCCGGGAGCAGGGCGTCATCTAGCCCCGCCCGAGTCCGCCGGCTGCACAAGGAGACAGCACGTGACCGTCAGAATCTGTGAAGTGGGCCCACGTGACGGCCTGCAGAACGAGGCCGAGCAGCTGAGCCCGGAGCTGCGCGCCGAGTTCGTCGACCGATTGTCCGCCACCGGCCTTCGCCGGGTGGAGATCGCCGGCTTCGTCAACCCCGCGCGCGTACCGCGGATGGCCGGGGCGGAGGAGGTCTGCGCCACGGCGAAGCCCGTGACCGGTGTGGAGCACGCCGCGCTGGTGCTCAACCCCCGCGGCTACGAGCGGCTCGCGCGGACCCGGTGCGTGGAGGCCCGGATGGCCTTCTGCGTCACCGAGTCGTTCAACCAGCGCAACCAGGGGCGCGGCGTGGCGCAGTCGGTCGCGGACGTGGGCGCGATCGTCGCCGCGGCCCACGCCGACGGGCGCCGCGCGAGCGTCACCCTCGCCGCGTCGTTCGGCTGCCCGTTCGAGGGGGTGGTGGACCCCGGCCGGGTCCTGGACCTCGCCGGACAGGTCGCCGCCGTCGGGGCCGACGAGATCGTCTTCGCCGACACCATCGGCGTCGGGGTCCCCCGGCAGGTGACCCGGCTGCTCACCGGCGCGGCCGGGCTGGGCGTCCCGCTCGGACTGCACCTGCACAACACCCGCAACACCGGCTACGCCAACGCCTACGCCGGCCTCGAGGCGGGCGTGTCGGTCCTGGACAGCTCCGTCGCGGGTATCGGGGGCTGCCCGTTCGCGCCGAACGCGACCGGTAACATCGCGACCGAGGACCTCGTCTACCTGCTCGAAGGACAAGGTGTGGACACCGGCGTCGACCTCGACGCGCTGTTGTCCACCGCGGCATGGATCACCGAGGTGCTCGGCAGGCCGTTGCCGGGTCAACTGCTGCGCGCCGGGCGATTCCCCGCGCCGCCGCGGTGATCCTCCGGGCGGACGGTGCACGGCGGCGTCCTGGAGCACACAGATCGGCGCCGTACCGGGAGTGGGAACGATGACAAGACCGTCGGCGAGGGTCTACGAGGAACTGCGCAGGCGCATCCTGACGGGGGAGTACGCCTCCGGAGCATGGCTGCGCGAGGAGAACATCGCCACCGCGCTCGACGTCAGCCGCACCCCCGTACGCGACGCGCTGCGCCGGTTGCAGGCCGACGGCCTGGTCGAGGTGCACCCCAACCGGGGTACGCAGGTGACCGGGATGGGGTCGGCCGGCCTCGACGACATCTTCGAGATACGGGCGCTGCTCGAGGGCCATGCCGCGCGCTGCGCGGCCGAGCGCGAGGGATCCGAGGCGTTCGTCGAGGAGATGCGCGCACTGTGCGACGCGATGGACGAGGTGGCGGCTGCCGGCGGCGACGACGCCGACGACCGGATCACCGCGCTCAACGTGGAGTTCCACCGCACGCTGCACCGGGCGGCCGGCAACGCGCTGCTGCCCGGACTGATCTCCGGGGTCATCGAGATCTCCCTGGTGCGCCACACGTTCCACAACTACTCGCCCGAGGAGATGCGGCGCAGCCTGCGGCAGCACCGTGAGCTGGTCGACGCGATGGACGCCCGTGACGGACTGTGGGCGCAGTCGGTGATGGCCTCGCACGTACTGGCGGCGCGCGCCTCGCTGCGGCGCCACCTGACGGAACAGCAGCCGCAGGAGTGAGCGGACGGCGCGCCCTGCGCGTCTGAGGATCGCACGGGCACCCGGTGCGCGGCCGGTGCCCTGCCCCGGTCTGCCCGCAGCCGCGCCGCGGAGCCGTACCGCGACCGGCGATCAGGCCTGCTCGGACGGGGGATTCCCGGTCCGCGGAAAGCCTTGCACGATCAATCGGCGCGGCGCCTTCCGAGGTCTGTACGAACCCGAATTCCCTGTGGTTACATGCGCTGTACCGACCGAACGGTACAGAGTTGGAGCGGTCGCGGGAGCGGCCTCCCGGCGCGGTGCGCACGGCGTACACCGTCGGACCGCGCAGACCACGACCGAGCGGCGGGCCGGTACCCGCGGGACGACGTCCCGAGCGGGCCCGCCATCCGCGACCGACCGGTCCGCGACCGACCGGTCCGCGACCGACCGGTCCGCGACCGACCGGTCCCCGATCCGCCGGTCCGGGACCACCCGCCCGGACCCGCGGGATCGCGCCGGCCCGAGAACGCGGCCGGCGAAACCCACCGGCGGTTCCCCGCAAGCGTCGACAGGCGACAGCGACGAGCGGGGGCGAGAGCGCCCCCGGCCGCACCACACCCAGGAGGAAGAACGGCATGCTGATCAGTGATGTGCTGCGCCGCAATGCGATGCGGACTCCGGGCAAGAACGCACTTGTCATGGTGGACGGCAGCGGCACCCGCACCTACGCCGAGTTGTACGAGCGCGCGATGCGCCTGGCGAACGCCCTCCTCGGCATCGCCTCGCGGGGTGACCGGATCGCGATCCTGTCCGAGAACAACCCCGAGTACGTCGAGGCCTACTACGGCGTCCCCGCCGCGGGCATGGCGCTGACCATGCTCAACTACCGTCTGCACCCGAAGGAATGGGTGTGGATCCTCAACAACTCCGGCGCCAGGGTCGTCCTGGTCGAGGAGCGCCATCTGGACGCGCTGACCGATCACCGAGGCGACCTGGAGACGGTCGAGCACATCGTCGTGATCGGTGAGTCCCGGCCGGGGGTGCGCAGTTACGAGGACCTCGTCGCCGAGGGGCGGCCGACCGAGCCCGAGGTGCGCGTCACCGACGACGAGGTCGCCTGGCTGCTCTACACCAGTGGCACCACCGGATTCCCCAAGGGCGCCCAGCTCACCCACCGCAACGTCAACACCGCCCTGATCCAGTCGGTGCTCGCCTACGAGCCGACGGCGGACACCACCTATCTGAACGCGATGCCGCTGTGCCATGTGGCCGGCTACCTCACGCCGATGCACCAGTTCAACGGCGGGACCGTGCTGATGATGTCCGGCTGGGACCCGGAGCAGTGGATGCGGCTGGTCCAGGAGCACAAGGTCACCAGCGGCGGCTTCGCCCCGACGATGATGTCGATGCTGCTCGCCCACCCCAGGATCGACGAGTACGACCTGAGCAGTCTGGAATGGATGGGCTACGGCGCCTCCAAGATCCCCGTCGATGTGCTGCGGCGCACGATCGAGCGGTTCGGGCCCGTCGTGTACGCGGGCATGGGCATGACCGAGCTGGCCGGGAACATGCTGACCCTCGACAAGGAGGCCCACATCCGGGCCGCGAACGGCGAGGCGCACCTGCTCGACGCGGTCGGCAAGCCGATGGCCCTGGTGGACGTGCGGGTGGTGCGGCCCGACGGCGAGGACTGCGCGATCGGCGAGGTGGGCGAGATCGTCGTCCGGGGCGACCAGGTCACCGTCGGGTACCACGGCAATCCCGAGGCGACCGAAGAGGCCTTCGTCGACGGCTGGTTCCGGACCGGCGACCTCGCCCGCAAGGACGAGGAGGGCTTCCTCTACATCGTCGACCGGGCCAAGGACATGATCATCTCCGGCGGCGAGAACGTCTACTCCAGCGAGGTCGAGAACGCTCTCTACGAGCACCCGGCGGTCGCCGAGGCCGCGGTCATCGGTCTTCCGGACCCGGTCTGGGGCGAGAAGGTGGCCGCCGTGGTGGTCCGCAGGCAGGGGCAGGAGGTCTCGGCGGACGACATCGTGGCGCAGTGCAGGAGCCGGCTCGCCTCGTACAAGCAGCCGCGCGCGGTGTTCTTCGCGGACGCCCTGCCCAAGACCGTCAGCGGCAAGATCCGCAAGAACGACCTGCGGGACCGGTTCGCCACCGGCGAGTGACCCTCGTACCTCGTTCACCAGGAGATCCATCCACGAGCTCCATCCACCGAAAGGACGGCTGGCCATGGAAAGAACCGGAGAGTCCGCGGAGCCCGGTCAGGACACCTCGCCGCCGCGGCGGCCCCTCTCGCGCCGGTCGCTGATCGGACGTATGACCGCGGTGACCGCGGGCGCCTCGGGCGCCGCGGTGCTGGGCCCGGTCGGCGCGGCGGCCGCCGCGGGCGGGCCGGCCAGGCGCCGCAAGCCGAAGGTCACCGTCCTGGCGACCGGGCTGAAGTTCCCCGAGGGGCCGGTCGCGCTCCCGAACGGTGACGTGCTCGTCGTCGAGGTCCTGCGCGGGACGCTGACCCGGATCACCCCGGACGGCACCACGTCGGTGGTGGCCGAGCTGGGCGGCGGCCCCAACGGCGCGGCCCTCGGCCCGGACGGCCGGGTCTACGTCACCAACAACGGCGGTCTGAACGGCTTCGAGGTCGGCGGCTTCACCTTCGCGGGCGGCACGCCGGCGAGTTACGTCACCGGCAGCATCCAGGTGGTCGACCTCGCCGACGGGTCGGTGCGCACGCTGTACACCGAGGCCGCCGGCCAGCAACTGCGCGGCCCGAACGACCTCGTCCTCGACGCCCACGGCGGCTTCTACTTCACCGACCACGGAAAGACCGGCGCGACCACCGTCGACCGGGGGCGGCTCTTCTACGCCACCGCCGACGGCACGTCGATCCGGAAGGTGGCCGACGGGATGGACGGCCCCAACGGCATCGGCCTCTCGCCGGACGGCAAGCGGCTGTACGTGTCCGAGACGTACACCGCGCGGGTCTGGTGGTGGGAGGTCGCGGCCCCCGGAGTCGTCAAGGGCGGTCTGTCCCTGGCCGGTTCCGGCGGCGGCAACTTCCTGTACACCGCGCCGGACTACACGAACTTCGACTCGCTCGGCGTCGAGGCCGGAGGGAACGTCTGCGTGGCATCGATGATCCACGCGGGCATCTCGGTGGTGAGCCCGAAGGGGCACCTCGTGGAATTCGTCGACATCAATGTCGGCGACGACCCGGGAATCACCAACATCTGCTGGGGAGGAAAGCACCTGAGCACCGCGTACATCACCGCCTCCAGCACCGGAAAGCTGCTGAAGGTGGACTGGCCGCGACCGGGCCTCGCACTGCGATAAAGGTCCGACGGAAAAGAAACGAAGTCGGCTGGAAATAGCATCACGGGAAGGGAAAGCACATGAATGTCACCACTCTCGCCACCGGACTGAAGTTCCCCGAGGGGCCCGTCGCGCTCCCGAACGGTGACGTGCTGGTCGTGGAACTGCTGCGCGGGACGCTGACCCGGATCACTCCGGACGGCACCACGTCGGTGGTGGCCGAGCTGGGCGGCGGTCCCAACGGCGCGGCCCTCGGCCCGGACGGCCGGGTCTACGTCACCAACAACGGCGGCATGATGGGCTTCGAGGTCGGCGGCTTCACCTGGGCCGGCGGCATAGCCCCGGACTACGTCACCGGCAGCATCCAGGCGGTCGACCTCACGGACGGCTCCGTCGAGACGCTGTACACGGAGTGCGACGGACAGCAGCTGCGCAGCGCCAGCGACCTGGTCTTCGACGCCCACGGCGGCATGTACTTCACCGACTACGGCAAGAGCGACGGGGTCACCGGAGACAAGGGCCGGCTCTTCTACGCCACCGCCGACGGCACCTCGATCAAGCAGCTCACCGGCGGGATGGACGGCCCCAACGGCATCGGGCTCTCCCCGGACGGCACGCGTCTTTACGTCAACGAGACGTTCACCGCTCGCGTGTGGTGGTGGGAGGTCACCGCTCCGGGCGAGATCAAGGGCGGGCTGTCCATGGGCGGCTCCGGCGGCGGCAACTTCCTGTACACGGCGCCGGACCACACCAACTTCGACGGGCTCGGCATCGAGGCCGGCGGCAACCTGTGTGTGGCGTCGATGGTCCACACCGGCATCTCCGTGGTCAGCCCGGAGGGTGAACTCGTGGAGTTCGTCGACATCGACGTCGACAACGACCCCGGCCTCACCAACATCTGCTGGGGCGGCGAGGGACTGCGGACCGCGTACATCACCATGGCCAGCACCGGACAGCTGGTCAAGGTGGACTGGCCGCGACCGGGCCTGCCGCTCAACTACGGCCCCACCGGCGAGCCCGACGGCGAGCGGGCATGAGCGCGGGCGTCTCCGCCCTCGCCGACCGGTTCTTCGCCGCGGTCTCCCGCGGGGACCTCGCCGAACTGGACGCGCTGTACAGCCCGGACGTGACCGTCTGGCACAACTACGACGACGTCGACCAGACACGCGCGGAAAGCCTGCGGCTGCTTTCCTGGCTCGCCGCCAAAGCCGGCCCGCTGCGTTATGCGGAAGTGCGGCGGACGGTACTGGACGACGGATTCGTGCAACAGCACGTGGTCGAACTCGGCGGGCGGTGCGAGGGAATCCGTATGCCCGCCATGCTCCGGGTCTTCTGCGACGACCGGCATGTCCGCCGGATCGAGGAATACGTCGACCCGGGCCCGCTGAACGCGCGACTGGCGGCCTCGGCGGAGCACTGAGCGGAACGCCGGTCCGCGCCTGACCGAGACGCGGTCGGCGATGATCCAGCACACCATTGACGGGAATATCCGGCCAGATTACTGTACCGATCAGTCGGTACGGCATTCGGCCCCGGGGCGCGGGACGGGCACACCGTCCGGCGCCCCGGACCAAGACGGGAGCGGCACAGTGGAGTCATTCACCCATCTGCGGAAAGGCGTGACGCCCCGCAGGATCCACGCGGACCTCGAAGGCCTCAAGGACGACGAGCTCGGCCGTGGCGGGTTCGAGGGCCGCACGGCGCACCTCTACCGGCGCCACGACCCCACGCAGTACCGCAGCGTGGGACCGCTGACCGGCGTCGACATCGCCGCGAGCGCGCTGACCCCGGCCGACAAGGACGACCCGAGCGGCGCACCGCTGCTGATGTTCAGCAACGCCGACTGCCGGATCTCGCTGAGCATGCGCGCCGAGCCGATGCCGTTCTACGTCCGCAACGTCGACGGCGACGAACTGCACTTCGTGCACCACGGCACCGGAACCTTCGTCACCGAGTTCGGCTCGCTGGCCTACCGGCCCGGCGACTACGTCTACATCCCCAAGGCGACCACGTACCGCCAGGTGCCCGACGACGGCGGCAGCTGCGTCCTGGTCGTCGAGACCGTCGACGAGTTCCGTGCCCCGCCGGCGGGCGTGCTCGGCCGGCACTTCCCCTTCGACCCCGCGCTCGTCGTGGTCCCCGAGGCCGCCGTGGTCGAGGACGACGGACGCGACGAGTACGAGGTACGGCTGTACCACTCGGGTCGGCACACCTCGATCTACTACCCGCACGACCCGTGCGACGCCGAGGGCTGGCGGGGCGACAACTTCCCCTTCACCTTCAACATCGACGACTACAACGTGATCACCTCCGAGAGCGTGCATCTGCCGCCCACCGTGCACCTGTTCATGCAGGCCACCGGCGTGTACGTGATGAACTTCCTGCCCAGGGCCGCCGAGGGCGCGCCGGGCACCGAGCGCTTCCCGTGGTACCACCGCAACGTCGACTTCGACGAGATCGCCTTCTTCCACGGCGGCAGCGTCTTCGGCATCGACCTGCCGCCCGGCCTGATCTCGCACGCCCCCCAGGGCACCCACCACGGGGCCGCCGAGAAGGCCCGTGAGCGCTCCCGGCGCCGCTTCGACAAGGACACCCGGGTCGAATGGAAGATCATCGCCGTCGACACCCGCCGACGGCTGGTGCCCAGCGAGGCGGTCCTCACCGCGGCGGCCGAAGCCGGCGCCGCAGACCCGGAGATCCAGATATGAGCACGGAAGCCAAGAAGCACGCGTACGACCGCATCCCCTACCTGGTGATGTTCGAGGACACCTCGGCCTACCGCGACACCTACGGAGGCCCGAGCGCGACGGTCGCCCTGGAGAGCTACCTCCTGAAGCCGAAGGACGTCGAGTCCGACACCGTCATCGTGTTCATGCACCCGATCGGCGGCGGCGCCTACCTGCCGATGATGAACGGCCTGGCCAGGGCCGGCCACCACGTCATCTACTGCGGCAGCCGCTACCGGGGCGTCGACAACGCCCTGATCATGGAGAAGGTCGTCCAGGACCTCGGCGCGTGCGTCCGTGACGCCCGCGAGCGCCTCGGCTACGCCAAGGTCGTGCTGGCCGGCTGGAGCGGGGGCGGCTCGCTGTCGCTCTACTACCAGCAGCAGGCCCAGAACCCCACCGTCACCGCCACCCCGGCCGGCGACGGCCCGGACCTGACCCGCCTGGACCTGATCCCGGCCGACGGCATCATGCTGCTCGCCGCACACATCAGCCGGCACGGAACCATGACCGAGTGGCTGGACGCCTCGATCCTGGACGAGTCCGACCCCGACGTGCGTGACCCGGAACTCGACCTGTACGACCCGAAGAACCCCAACCAGCCGCCGTACACCGAGGAGTTCCTGACCAGGTACCGGGCCGCCCAGATCGCCCGCAACCGCAGGATCACCGCGTGGGTCAAGCAGCAGCTCGCCGATCTGCGCGCCTCCGGGCGGGAGTTGGAGGAGCGCGGCTTCGTCGTGCACGGCACCATGGCCGACCCGCGCTGGCTCGACCCCACCGTCGACCCCAACGACCGTGTTCCAGGCCGGTGTTACCTCGGCGACCCGAAGGTGGTCAACAACGGCCCCGTGGGCCTCGCCCGCTTCAACACCCTGCGCGGCTGGCTCTCCCAGTGGAGCTACGACGACGCCAACGGCGACGGCGTCAAGTGCGCCGCCGACCTGCGGATCCCCACCCTGGTGATCGGCAACACCGCCGACGACGCCTGCACGCCCAGCCACACCCGACGCCTCTACGACGCGGTCGGCCACCCGGACAAGACGCTGTACGAGGTCGCCGGCGCCACCCACTACTACGCCGGACCGGACCAGCGGCCCCAGCTGGCCGAGGCCATCGGCGTCGTCACCGCCTGGATGGCCGAGCGCGGCTTCGCCCCGTCCGCCTGACCGCACGGCGTCATCAGCCCCGTACCCCACCGACCGCACGCCCAGGGTGTCCCGGTCGTCCCCGAAAAGGTTCCTCATGCCTGAAGCAGTAATCGTCGAGGCGGTCCGTACCGCCTCCGGCAAGCGCCACGGCTCCCTGTCCGGCTGGCACCCGGCCGAGCTCGTCGCCCAGACCCTGATCGCCCTCCAGGAACGCACCGGCATCGACCCCGCCCTCGTGGACGACGTGTTCATGGGCTGCGTCACGCAGGCCGGCCCGCAGAGCACCAACGTCGGGCGCACCGCCGTCCTGGCGGCGGGCTGGCCCGAGACCGTGCCGGCCACCACCATCGACCGGCAGTGCGGCTCCTCCCAGCAGGCCGTGCACTTCGCCGCCCAGGCGGTCATGTCCGGGGTGTGCGACGTGGTCGTCGCGGCCGGCATCGAGGCCATGTCCACGGTGCCGATGTTCTCCAACGCCCCCGGGGGAGACATCGGCGCCGTCTACGGCGAGGCGGCGCAGCGGCGCTACGCCGACCGCGAGGCGTACGGGGTCAGCGGTCTCGGTCCGCAGGGCATCTCCTCCGAACTGGTCGCCGACCGATGGGAGTTGACCCGCGAGGACCTCGACGCCTACGGACTGCTCAGCCAGCAGCGTGCCGCCGCCGCTCGGGACGAGGGCCGGTTCGACCGCGAGATCGTCCCGGTGCGGCGCAAGGTGCGCGACCGGGAGACCGGCGAGGTCGGCGAGCCCGGCGGCACCCTGGACGCCGACGAGTGCATCCGGGCCACCTCGCCCGAGGCATTGGCCGGTCTGAAGCCGTCGTTCGTCCCGGAGGGCCGGGTGACCGCGGGCAACTCCTCGCAGATCGTCGACGGCGCCGCCGCCCTGCTGATCATGAGCGCGGACAAGGCGCGGGAGCTCGGGCTGCGTCCCCGCGCGGTGATCCGCCACATGGCGGTCGTCGGCTCGGACCCGGTGGAGATGCTCACCGGACCGATCCCGGCCACCCGCCGGGTCCTGGACCGGGCAGGCATGAGCATGGAGGACATCGACCTCTTCGAGGTCAACGAGGCGTTCGCCTCGGTCGTCCTGGCCTGGCAGCGAGAGCTCGGCGCCGACCCGGCCAAGGTCAACGTCAACGGCGGCGGCATCTCCCTCGGCCACCCGCTGGGCGCCTCCGGCGCCAAGCTGATGGTCACCCTGCTCCACGAACTGGAGCGCACCGGCGGCCGGTTCGGCCTCCAGACGATGTGCGAGGGCGGCGGCATGGCCAACGCCACCGTCATCGAGCGGCTGCCGTGAGCCCGGTGGCCCACGTCATCGACCTCGGCGGCAAGGTCGCGGTGGTGACCGGCGCCTCGTCCGGACTCGGGCGGCGGTTCGCGCTCACGCTGGCCGGCGCCGGCGCGACCGTCGTCGCGGCCGCCCGCCGCACCGACCTCCTGGAGGAGCTGGCCGCCGGGCACGAGCGGATCGTGCCGCACCGCTGCGACGTCACCGACGAGACGGACCGCGCGGGGCTCGTCGCCCGCGCCGCGGACCTCGGCGGGGTGGACATCCTGGTCAACAACGCCGGATGGGCCGACCCGCTGCCCGCCTTCGAGCAGCCCGTCGACTCCTTCAGCAGAACTCTCGACATCGACGTGACCGCGCTGTTCCGGCTCAGCGTGCTCGCCGCGCAGAGCATGGCGGAGCGCGAGGGCGGGGCGATCGTGAACATCGCCTCCATCCTCGGCATGGTGGCCTCGGCACCCGTCACCCAGTCCGCCTACGGCGCGGCCAAGGGCGCGGTGATCAGCCTCACCCGGCACCTGGCCGCCGAATGGGCCCGCCACGGCGTGCGCGTCAACGCGATCGCCCCGGGCTTCTTCCCCAGTGAGCTGACCGCCGAGATGCTCGCCGACGAGTCCGCGAGCCGGTGGATCGCGCGCAACACCCCCATGGGCCGCCCGGGACGGCCCGGGGAACTCGACGGGGCGCTTCTGCTCCTCGCCGGCCCGGGCGGCACCTACATCACCGGGCAGACCATCGCCGTCGACGGCGGCTGGACCGCGCGATGACCACAGACGTAACCAGATGATCACAGACGTGACCAGAGGGGAGGCCCGCGATGGCCGTTCGGCGTGACCTGTTCGACGACACCCACGAGGACTTCCGGCAGAGCTTCCGGACCTTCGTGCGCACCGAGATCGTTCCGCACCACGAGAAGTGGGAGGCGGCCGGCCGTGTCGACAAGTCCATGTTCCTGGCCGCCGGCGCCCAGGGCTTCCTGGGCATGGCCGTACCGGAGCAGTACGGCGGCCTCGGAGCGGACGACTTCCGCTTCAACGTGATCATCTCGGAGGAGCTGCAACAGGCCAACGTGATCGGCTCGGGCATGTGCATCACCCTCCACAACGACATCGTGCTGCCCTATCTGCTCGGCGCGACCACCGGGGAACAGCGGGCCCGCTGGCTGCCCGGCCTCGTCACCGGCGAGACCATGGGCGCGATCTCCATGACGGAACCGGGCACCGGCTCCGACCTGGCGGCCATCCGCACCACCGCGGTCCGCGACGGCGACCACTACGTCCTGAACGGGGCGAAGACGTTCGTCACCAACGGCCTCAACGCCGACCTGGTCGTGGTGGCCGTCAAGACCGACCCCGCCGAGCGCCACCGCGGCATCAGCCTGATCGTGGTGGAGGACGGCACCGAGGGCTTCGGTCGCGGCCGCCATCTGCGCAAGATCGGGCTGAAGAGCCAGGACACCGCGGAGCTGTTCTTCGACGACGCCCGGGTGCCGGCCGGCAACCTGCTCGGCGAGCCGGGGACGGGCTTCGCCACCCTGATGGCGAACCTGGCCCAGGAACGCCTGGCCCTGTCGGTGTCGGCGATCACCGGCGCCCGTGCCGTCCTCGACCGGACCATCGACTACTGCCGGGAGCGCGAGGCCTTCGGACAGCGCCTGTCCTCCTTCCAGAACACCAAGTTCGAGCTGGCCGAGATGCTCACCGCGACCGAGGTCGCCCAGGTGTACGTGGACCACCTGGTCCGCCGGCACCTGAGCGGGGACGTCGACGCCGAGGACGCCGCCAAGGCCAAGTGGTGGACCACCGAACTCCAGCAGGACGTGGTCAACCGCTGTCTGCAACTGCACGGTGGCTACGGCTTCATGGAGGAGTACCCGGTCGCCAGGGCGTTCCTGGACGCACGGGTGCAGACCATCTACGCCGGGACCAACGAGATCATGAAGGAGATCATCGGCCGGTCCATCGACGCACCCGGGAAGCGGGCCCGCCGATGAGCGTCGACTGCGTGACCCGGGACGGCGTCGCCACGATCACCCTGAACCGGCCCGGCAAGCTCAACGCCATGACCGACACGATGTGGAGCGCGCTGGAGGCGCTGCTCACCGAGCTGTCGGCCGACCCCGCCATCCGCGCGGTGGTGGTCACCGGAGCCGACGGGGCGTTCTGCGGCGGGTCGGACGTCGAAGGCCTGCTCGACGACCTCGACGCCCTGCCCGACCGGATCAGGGTCTCCAACCGCTGTGTCCTCGCCCTGCACGAGGCGCCGTTCCCGACGATCGCGATGGTCGACGGGATCGCCGCGGGAGCGGGTGTCAACCTCGCGCTGGCCTGCGACTTCGTGATCGCCGGCGACCGGTCCCGCTTCCTCCAGCTGTTCATCCGGCGCGGACTGTCGCTGGACAGCGGCGGCAGCTGGCTGCTGCCCCGACTGGTGGGGGAGCGCAGGGCACGCCAACTGGCCTTCCTCGGCGACTCGTTGGACGCCGCCACCGCGCTGGACTGGGGAATGATCACCTCTGTCGTGCCGACGGAGGACCTGGCCGCCGAGGTGGACGCCCTCACCGACCGGCTGCGCCGACTGTCGCCCACCGCCCTGGCCGGCACCAAGTCACTGCTGAACGACGCCTGGCGCACCACGCTCGCCGAGGCGCTCGAAGCCGAGATCGCCAACCAGGTCGCGGTGATCGCCTCCCCCGAGGCACAGGCGGCGATCGCCGCCTTCGTACGCAAGAGCTGACCGGACACCGGCCCGGAACCGGCCAACCCGCACCACGCACCTCAAACGGACCAAGGAGACAACGATGGAACTGGCAGGCAGCTCGGCGATCGTCACCGGCGGCGGCTCCGGCCTGGGAGAGGCCACCAGCCGCCTCCTCGCGGCCAAGGGCCTCAAGGTGACCGTCCTCGACCTCGACGAGGTGGGCGGCAACCGCGTCGCCAAGGAGATCGGCGGCCGGTTCATGGCCGCGAACGTCACCGACCCCGAGCAGGTCGTCGCCGCCGTCGACGCCGCCGTGGCCGACGCCCCGCTGCGCGTCGTCGTCAACTGCGCGGGCATCCCCAGCCTCGCCCGTACCGTCGGCAGGGACGGCACGTACGGCTCGGCCCACGACCTCGACGCGTTCCGCAAGGTCGTCGAGGTCAACCTGATCGGCACCTTCAACGTCGTCCGCCTCGCCGCGACCGCGATGTCCCACAACGAGCCCGACGCCGACGGCGCGCGCGGCTCGATCGTCAACACCACCTCGGTCGCCGCGTTCGACGGCCAGATCGGCCAGGTCGCCTACAGCGCCTCCAAGGGCGGTGTCGTCGGTCTCACCCTGCCGCTGGCCCGTGACCTCGGCGTCGTCGGAGTCCGGGTGAACACCATCGCGCCCGGACTGATCGAGACCCCGATCTACGACACGGTCCCGAACCCGGCCGAGTTCAAGGCCAAGCTCGCCAAGGACGTCGTCTTCCCGCGCCGGCTCGGGCAGGCCGAGGAGTTCGCGAGCCTCGCCTGGGAGCTGCTGTCCAACAGCTACATCAACGGCGAAGTGATCCGGATCGACGGGGGAGTCCGCCTGCCCCCCAAGTAGGACACGCTCCCTCCCGCCCGTCCGCCGCTGTCAGGAATGAAGCCCATGAGTATGTCAGGATCACAACTCCGCGCCGCCATGCGGGAGTTCGTCGACGGTGAGGTCATCCCCGCCGAACGGGCCCTGGACGCGGGCGGCGACACCGCCGCCGACGCGCTCAGGCGCCTCCAGGCGAGCGCCAAGAAGCAGGGACTGTGGGCGCTGGGCCACCCCGCCGAGATCGGCGGCGGCGGCCTCCCGTTCTACGAGTTCGCGCTCGTCAACGAGATCATCGGCCGTTCCAAGTACGGACAGCTCGCCGCGGGCACCCTGTCCATGCAGGACGCGATCATGCTGCACCGCTTCGGCAGCGAGGAGCAGAAGAGGCGCTGGCTGGATCCGCTGGTGGCGGGGGACATCACCCCGAGCACCGGCATGACCGAGCCCGAGGTCGCCGGATCGGACCCGACGCTCATCCAGGCCACCGCCCGGCTCGACGGCGACGAGTGGGTCATCGACGCGCACAAGTGGTTCACCACCGGCGGCTCCACCGCCGCGTTCACCACGGTCTACGCTCGCACCGAACCGGACGACGTCAAGGCCCACCGGGCCCTGTCCGCCATCGTGGTGCCCGCCGGCACCCCCGGCTTCGAGGTCGTCCGCGTCCTGAGGACCATGGGATCGACCGGCGGGGACCACTGCGAGATCCGCCTCACCGGGGTCCGCGTCCCGTACGAGAACCTCCTCGGCGAGCGCGGCGGCGGATTCGGCGTCGGCCAGACCCGCCTCGGACCCGGCCGGATCTTCCACTGCATGCGCTGGCTCGGCCAGGCGCAGCGCGCCTTCGAGCTCATGGTCGACCGTGCCGACACGCGTTACGCGCACGGCTCGCTGCTCTCGCAGAAGGGCGAGATCCAGCGCTACGTCGCGGAGTCCGCGGCCGAGATCCACGCGGCACGGCTGATGGTCCTGGACGCGGCGAAGCAGTTCGACCGGGACGGACAGGCCCGCATCCAGATCAGCATGGTCAAGTTCTGGGCGGCACAGATGCTGCACAACGTCATCGACCGGGCGATCCAGGTCCACGGCGCCCTCGGCGTCACCGACGACACCCCCTTGGAGGGCATGTACCGGGAGGCGCGCTTCGCCCGCATCTACGACGGCCCGGACGAGGTCCACCGGATGGTCGTCGCCCGACGGCTGCTGGCCGACCCCTCCCGCGCTCCCTGGCTGGAGGACGGTCTCGATGACTGACCGGGACTCGATGACGGACCGGGCCCCGGTGACCGACCAGGCCCCGGTGACCGACCAGAAGGAGATCGAGGCGCGCCTGAGCGCCGTGTGGGGCGCGCCGGTGATGGCCACCGTCCCCAGCACCCTGCCCGGCGGCGCCAGTCGGCAGACCATGCGCTTCACCGCCGAGACCGCGGGCGGCTCCCGGGATCTGGTCCTCAGGCGCGATCTGTCGGGCCCGGCCGGCGCCGCGACGATGGACCTGGAGGCCAGGGTCATGGCGGCCGCCGCCGCGGCCGGCGTGCCGGTCCCGGAACTGGTGGACAGCGGGGCGTCGCTCGGCGGCAACCCCTACATCGTGATGAGCCATGTGGCGGGCGAGGTGATCCCCCGCCGCCTGCTGCGCGACGACGCGTACGCCACGGCCCGCGAGACACTCGCCGCGCAGTTCGGCGCCGTCGCCGCGCGCATCCACACCATGTCCCCGGACACCCTCGGCGGGCTCCCCCGGCAGGAGCCGATCGCCGCGCTGCGCGCCCTGGCCGAACGCTGGGACACACCCCGGCCGTCGGTCGAACTCGGCATCCGCTGGCTGGAGGAGCACCCCGTCCCCGCCGTCGCCGACACCGTCGTGCACGGAGACCTGCGCAACGGCAACGCCATCGTCGGCCCCGACGGGATCCGGGCCGTCCTGGACTGGGAACTCGTCCATCGCGGCGACCCGGTCGAGGACCTCGGCTGGCTGTGCGTGAAGGCCTGGCGATTCGGCTCGGCGCTGCCGGTCGGCGGGTTCGGCACCCGCGCCCAGCTACTCGACGGCTACGAGGCGGTGGCGGGCCGGCGCCCGACCGACGCCCAACTGCACTGGTGGGAGGTCTACAGCACACTGCGCTGGGTCCTGATCTGTCGTCAGCAGGCCGCCGTGCACCTGGAGGGCGAGCAGGACTCGCTCGAACACGCGGTGATCGGCCGCCGGGTGTGCGAAGCGGAGTTCGACCTGCTGCTCGCGCTCGGGCTGACCCACCCGGAGCAGACCGAGGACGTACTGACCGCCGTGGACGCGGCGGAGTCCGAGACGGTCGGCAGCGGCGTCGCGCCCCACGACGCACCGGACGCCGACCATCTGCTCGCCGTGGTCGAGCGCACCCTCGCCCGCGGTGAGCTCGGTGCGCAGGGCGGCGCCCGCTACCTCGCCAGGGTCGCGGCCGCCGCGCTGCGCATCGCCCGCCGGGAGATCCTGCTCTCCGCCGAGGTGGCGCGGCGGCACCGCGAACGCCTGGCGGGCCTCGGCTTCGCGACGGAGCAGGACTTCGCCGCGGCCCTGCGCTCCGGCGCCGTGGCACCCGGGACGCCCGGTGTCGTGGAAGCCGTGGTGGGCACGGTGCGGGACAAGCTGCTCGTGGCCAACCCCGGGTATCTCGGCCGGCCCGACGCACCGGAGGAGAGCTGACGGCGCGAGGGCACCGACGCGCGCGAAGGCATGTGCCAGGGCATGTGCGAGGGCGCGTGCGACGACCCTCGGTAGTCTCTACCTCCCCCGGCTTCCTTCTCGAGAACGGCAGGTCAATGGCCCCCAAGTCACCTCAGAAAGCTCGGATTCTGCGTGCCGCGGCGGAGCTGTTCGCCGAGCACGGCTACCACGGCACCGGGATGGCCCAACTCGAGGCCGCGGTCGGGCTCCAGCGAGGTGCGCTCTACCACCACATCGGGAACAAGGAAGCCCTCCTCTTCGAGATCAGCGCCTCCCAGTTGCGCGTGATGGTCGAGATCGCGCTCGACATCGAGAAGCGCGTGGAGGATCCCGAGGAACGCTTCAGGGAACTGGCCCGGACGCTGATGGAGAACATCGCCGACCACGTTCTCGAATGGACCGTGCACTACCGGGACTTCACCGCGCTCACGGGCCCGCTCATGGAGTCCGTGCTCGATCTGCGCAAGCAGTACGAGCAGGTGTGGCAGCGCACGCTCAACGCGGGCATCGACGCGGGGGACTTCAAGCCGCTGCCCGAGTCGGTGGCGCTGAAGGGCATCCTCGGAATGTTCAACTACTCGTACGTGTGGCTGAAGAAGGACGCCGGACTCCCGCCGCGCGAGATCGCGGACCTCTTCTGCGACACCTTCCTGACCGGCATCCTGCGCACCGCGCCGCCGACCGGCTGAACACCACGTCGACCGGCCGTCGGAGCCGGTACGACCGCACCACAAGGAGAACGACATGTCGGACGAAGTCCTGGTCGAACGCAGCGACGGCGTGCAGATCATCACCATCAACCGGCCGCAGGCGAGGAACGCCCTGAACCTGGCCGTCGCCCGCGCCGTCGCGGACGCCGTGGACGAGCTGGACGCGTCCGACGACCTCCGGGTCGGCGTCCTCACCGGCGCCGGCGGGACCTTCTCGGCCGGGATGGACCTCAAGGCCTTCCTCAGGGGCGAGAGCCCGGCGATCGAGGGCCGGGGACTGGCCGGAATCACCGTCACGCCCCCGAAGAAGCCGCTGATCGGCGCCGTCGAGGGCTGGGCGCTGGCCGGCGGGTTCGAGCTGATGCTCGCCTGCGACCTGGTGGTCGCGGCCGAGACGGCCCGGTTCGGCGTCCCGGAGGTGACGCGCTCCCTGGTGGCGGCCGCCGGCGGCGCACTGCTGCTGCCGCGCCGCATCCCGTACGCGATCGCCATGGAGATGCTGCTCACCGGCGATCCGATCAGCGCGCGGCGAGGCGCGGAGGTCGGCCTGGTCAACCGTCTGGTACCGGAGGGCAAGGCGCTGGAGGGCGCGCTGGAACTGGCCGCGCGGGTGGCGGCGGCCGGACCGCTGGCGGTCGCCGCCACGAAGCGGATCGCCCGCTCCAGCGCGGACTGGACGCTTGCCGAGGGCTGGGAGGAGCAGGAGCGCGTCATCGCGCCGGTCTTCGCGTCCGAGGACGCCCGTGAGGGCGCCACCGCGTTCGCGGAGAAGCGCTCCCCGGTCTGGCGGGGGCGCTGACCCCGACCACGTACCGGACGGGACCCGGTCGCGTACCCGGACCGCCCGGTGGCGGTCAGCCGGTGTGGTTCAGCCAGCGCTGGAGGGTGGCGTTGACGCTGCCGGGCAGTGCGCTGAGCTGGTCGATGGCCTCCCGGTCCTCGGGCCGGGGCGGGATGCCCGCCATGGTCAGGGTCGCCTGGAGCTCCAGCCGCCGCCGGTCGCGCGGGTCGATCGTGAAGTCCAGGCGCTGAGCCGGGTCCGGTGCCGGCAGGTAGTAGTCGTCCTCCCCCTTCCGCCGCCAAGTGCTCGCCCAGGTCGCGGGCCCCGCCGAGTCGACGGCGTAGGGGTCGACGTAGGTACGGGGCGAACCGGGCTCGAAAGCGGTGGTGGTCACGTGTCTCCTCCTTGTGCGGTCCCTTCTCGCAGGACAGGAGGTGTCACGCGACCGGTCCGGTTGCGCCGCGCACCGGATGTCACGCCAATGGCGTCATCGGCACGTCATCGGCTGGTCCGCTGAACATCTCACGCGACCGGCGACCGGCGACCGGCGACCGGCGACCGGCGACCGGCGACCGGCGACCGGCGACCGGCCGCCTGTCACGGACGATCCGCGGACCGAGCCCCCGGCCGCAACCCTGGCTAAGGCCGCGGTTTGACGGCGACGTCGAGGTAGAACGCGTCGATGCTGCGCACCGCCTCCTCGAACTCGTCGAGGTTGACCGGCTTGGTCACATAGGCGTTCGCGTGGTGCTCGTACGCCCCCGAGACGTCGTCGGGCGCCGCCGACGTGGTGAGCACGACCACGGGAATGGTGCGCAGATCCGCGTCCGCCTTGACGATCGCGAGGAACTCGCGGCCGTTCATGCGCGGCATGTTCAGGTCCAGGACGATGAGGTCGGGACGCGTACGGGCCGGGTCACGGAGGTACTCCAGCGCCTGCACGCCGTCGGAGACCTGGGTGAGGTTGCGCGTGCCCCGCTCGGCCAGGGCGTCCTGGATGAGCATCGCGTCGGCCACGTCGTCTTCGACCAGCAGTACGTCATAGGGACGGGTGGAGGCAGAGGCTGCCATGTTACGAGCTCCTGGTCGGCTGGTGGGTAAGGGAGGAGGCCGGGTCGGTGACCAGTCCGGGCCACCGGCGCCTGGCACCCTGTCGGCTCATTCTCGAGACATGGCCGATCTCCGGGTAACCGGCGCCCGCGTCGGCGGCCGCTCGGGCCGCGCCGCGTTCGAGATGCTGCACCGCCTCCTCCATGGTCACCAGAACATACAGGTGCGCGAGGGCGCGGACGCGGTCGGAGGGTACGGGGTCCCCGGCGCGGCCCGCCGCGCACAGCTGTCCCGCCGCCCGGCGGGCGACCTCGTCGACGGCCCTCCTGACCTGGGCGGCGAATTCAGATTCGGACACGTGAGGGACGAATCCGGGGGCAGGCATACGGTCAGCCTAGTTGTCGGTGCGAGGAGTCGACAACAACTGTTGTCCGGCCAGGCTAAGGTGTGCCTGCCGTACACACGGTTCGGCTGGATGTTCGGAAATCGGTCGGATCCTGAAGGAGTGTCACCTCGTGCAGAACGCCGCCTCCGCCGACGGGCCGATGGCCGGCTGGACCACCCGGCACTGGTTGCGCCGCGGCGTGGCCGTGACCCTGCTCGTGCTGGCGGTCCTCGGATCGGTGGGGGCGTGGGCGATGCTCCGGTCGTCGAGGATCTCCGACGAGCTGGTCAACCGCCGCAGCCCCGCCCTGGTGAACTCGGTGCGCCTGGAGTCGGCGCTGCTCAACCAGGAGACCGGGGTACGGGGTTACGGACTGACCGGCCGCACGGAGTTCCTCGCCCCGTACACCGAGGGCGTGGCGGCGGAGCGGGAGGCCGTGGGGCGGCTGGAGGATCTGCTGCGCGGCGGCGAGGACCGGGCCGATCTCGCGGCCGTGCGGAAGGCCGCGGGCACCTGGCAGGACCGGATCGCCCGCCCCGTCTCCGGCGCGTCGGCGTCGACGGCCCTGGCCCTCTCGGCGCAGCGGGCGGAAGAGGGCAAGACCGAGTTCGACGCGGTGCGCAAGGCACTGAAACACCAGCAGGACCGGCTCCAGCAGGAACGCCAGAGCGCGGCCGCCGCGCTGGGCCGTGCCACGCTCCTGCGCAACTGGACGCTCGCCGTGGACGCCCTCGTCGTCGCCGTGGTGGCGGCGCTCGTCTTCGAGGCGCTGCGCCGGGGCATCACCCGCCCGCTGGAGCAGGTGGGCGCCGGAGCCAGGGACGTGGCACGCGGCCGCTTCGACCGGCGCATCGCGGTCACCGGCCCCGCCGACATCAGGCAACTCGCCGTCGACGTCGACGGGATGCGGACCCGGCTCGTGGACGAACTCGCCTTCAGCGAGGAGGCGCGCCGGCTGCTCGACGAGCAGACGGCCGAACTGAAGCGGTCCAACACCGAACTGGAGCAGTTCGCGTACGTCGCCTCGCACGATCTCCAGGAGCCGCTGCGGAAGGTGTCCAGCTTCACCCAGCTCCTGCAACGACGCTACGGCGGTCAACTCGACGAGCGGGCGGACCAGTACATCGCGTTCGCCGTCGACGGCGCCAACCGGATGCAGGTCCTCATCAACGACCTCCTCGCCTTCTCCCGGGTGGGACGCGTGCACAACGACCACGCCACGGTGGACCTGGAGGAGGTCCTGCGGCGCACCCTGGACACCTTGAGCATCCCGATCGAGGAGACCGGCGCCGAGGTGACGTTCGACCCGCTGCCCGAGGTGGTCGGCGACGCGACCCAGTTGGGCATGCTGTGGCAGAACCTCCTGTCGAACTCCCTGAAGTTCCGCGACCCCGACCGGCGGCCCGTGATCCGGGTGAGCGCGCGACGCGAAGGCGACCTCTGGGAGTTCGGTGTCGGCGACAACGGCATAGGCATCGCCCCGGAGTTCCGGGACAAGGTCTTCGTCATCTTCCAGCGGCTGCACACCCGGGAGGCCTATCCGGGCACCGGCATCGGCCTGGCCATGTGCAAGAAGGTCGTGGAGTTCCACGACGGTTCGATCGGGATCGACCCCGACCACACCCCCGGCACCCGGGTCGTGTTCACCCTGCCCTGTGCCGGCACCGCCCAGTCACCTGAGTCACCTGAGTCACCCGAGTCGCCCGCGAGAGAGTCGCAGTCATGACACCACCGGCCCCACGGGACGAGACGGCCTACGACATCCTCCTCGTCGAGGACGACGAGGGTGACGCCCTGCTGGTCGAGGAGCTGCTGTACGACACCGATCTGCCGCACTCCCTCGTGCGCGGCAGGACGATGGCCGAGGCACGCCACGAACTGGCCGGACGTCGCTTCGACTGCGTACTGCTCGACCTGCATCTGCCCGACATCTCCGGGCTGGAGAGCGTCGAGGCGATCAGGCGGGAGGATCCCCAGGCCGCGGTGATCGTGCTCACCGGGCTCGCCGAGTCAGGCGCGGGGGTCGACGCGCTGGCCGCGGGCGCGCAGGACTACCTCGTCAAGGGCAAGGTCGACCACGAACTGCTCCAGCGGGCCGTACGGTACGCGGTGCAGCGCAAGCAGTCCGAGCGGGCCAGCGCCGCCCTCCAGGTCGGCCGGCTCCGGGCGCAGGAGAACGCCCGGCTGGAGCGGGGCCTGTTGCCCGAGCCGATCCTCGCCTCGCCGTCGGTGACGGCCACCAGCCGCTACTTCCCCGGCCGCGAACAGGCCCTGCTGGGCGGTGACTTCCTCGACGTCGTCCAGACCGAGGACGGTCAGGTCCACGCGGTCGTCGGGGACGTCAGCGGCCACGGCCCGGACGCCGCGGCGCTCGGCGTCTGTCTGCGCATCGCGTGGCGCGCGCTGACCCTCGGCGGCCACCGCGGAGCGCACCTGCTGGACCTGCTGGAGCGGATGCACATCGCCGAACGCACCGGCAGCGACCTGTTCACCACCTGCACCCTCATCACCCTGGACCCGGCCCGCGGCCTGCTCACCCTCCATCTCGTCGGCCACCACGAGCCGCTGATCGTGACCTCCCGCGGCCCAGAGGTCCTCCAGTCCAAGCACGGCATCGCCCTGGGCATCATCCCCGGCCTCGGCGAATGGCCCGCCACCACAGTGCCGCTGCCGCCGGACGGGAGCCTGATCGTGTACACCGACGGACTGATCGAGGGCTACGCGGGCGGTGACGACTCCCGACTCGGCGTCGAGGGCGTACTGGAGATCCTCGGCAGGACGAGCTCCTACGGCACCGGCGAACAGCTCGATCACCTCATCGCCGAGGCGCGCGCCCGCAACGCCGACCGCCACACGGACGACCTGGCCGTCCTGCGCATCGACTGGCGCGACATGTGCCGGCCCGAGCCCGGCACCCGGGTGCCCGGCCAGAGCGGCGACGCGCGCGACGGCGCCCGGAGGCAGCCGACCGACCGCTGACGCACGGCTCCTGACGGCCTGCTCGGAGCGCGACCTCGATCATCGTGTGCCACGGTGATCAAGTGAAGCCCGGGCCTGGTCCAGACCAGGCCCTGTCCGAGATCTGGTGAGGAGCGAGGGGCCACCGCTCCACCGCCGCCTGCTCGCGGCGGTGTGCGTCACGCCGACCGGCGCGGCGGCCTGGTCCGGTCCTTCGGCACCTGGAAGGAACGCATGTGAAGCTGCACTTCGGTGCAGGCCGCGGCAAGGCACTCGCACTCGCGGCCATGGCCGCGATCGCCGTCACGACCGTCCCGGGAGCGGTGTCCGCGTCAGCGGACGACAACCGGGTGGCACGCTCGGAGAACTGGGGAGTGCTCACCCGCAACACCATCGGCTCCCCGGTCGCCGCGCTGCGCAACGGCCCCGTCACCCGCGACGTCCTGACGGGGTCCAGTCGCCGCCGTACGGCAACGGCAGCCTCGGCATCGAGGTGGCGGACAACGCGAGCAAGCAGAGCCCGGGCGCCGAGAAGGTCGACTTCGGGAACGAGGCCGACTTCTTCGGCGCGAACTTCCTGGACCTGGACCAGGTCGGGTTCCATGTCTTCCAGACCAGCGAGAACGTCAGCGCCGGCGGCGGGATCTCCAACCTGCCGAACATCAGGTTCGTGGTCAATCCGAATGTGAGCTCCGCGCCGCGTGACGTCTGTTCCACCGTGGTGTGGGAGCCCGACCCGGTCCAGGCGGGGTCGGTGAACAAGTGGAGCGGCTACCTCGACGCCATCAAGTCCGGCCACTGGTACCTCACCGGCGGCGAGGGCGGCTGCACCCAGGCCGAAAAGTGCGACTTCCAGCACCTGAAGTCCTCGCTCGACGACGGCGGCAACACGCCGGTCGTCCGCTCCGTCGCGATCAGCAAGGGCCGCGACTACGCATGGGTCGGCGCGGTCGACGGCCTCCGGCTCAACCGGTACGTCTACGACTTCGAGGCCAACGGCGTGAACGCCCGCCGGGTCCGCTAGTCACACGGGCGGGACGGCCCGACCGTCCCCGGCCGACACGGCCCCGCCGGTCGAACCCGACCGGCGGGGCCGTCGTGCTTCCCGGCCGTCCGCGGGCCGCTGTCGTCGTAGGGGGCACCCGGCTCCTCTAGTCGGACGGCCCCCGTCGGCGTAGTACCGCGGTACCACCGCCCCGCGCCATTGCCCCCCGCGGTACCACGGATCGCGGCCGCCCGGCACCTAGCGTTGCAGGTGAGAGGCCGGACGGGTCCGGCGGCCCGGAGCAAGGGAGCGACGATGATCGAGGCGCAGCAGCTGACGAAGCGGTACGGGGAGAAGACGGCGGTCGACCACCTGGACTTCGTCGTGAAGCCGGGCACGGTCACCGGCTTCCTGGGCCCGAACGGCGCGGGGAAGTCCACCACCATGCGCATGATCGTCGGACTGGACGCGCCGACCGCCGGCACCGTGACCGTGAACGGACGGCACTACGCCGAACACAGCGCGCCGCTCCAGGAGGTCGGCGCCCTGCTGGAGGCGAAGTCGATCCACCCGGGCCGCTCCGCGTTCGACCACCTCATGGCGCAGGCCCACACGCACGGCATTCCGCGCCGCCGCGTGGAGGAGGTCGTCGAGCTGACCGGCCTTCAGTCGGTGGCGAAGAAGCGCGCCGGTGCCTTCTCCCTCGGCATGGGCCAGCGACTCGGCATCGCCGCCGCCCTGCTGGGCGACCCGGCCACCCTCATGCTGGACGAGCCGGTCAACGGGCTGGACCCCGAGGGCGTGCTGTGGATCCGCAACCTGCTCACCCGACTCGCCTCCGAGGGCCGTACCGTCTTCGTCTCCTCGCACCTGATGAGCGAGATGGCGCTGGTCGCCGACCACCTGATCATCGTCGGCCGCGGACGTCTGCTGGCCGACACCACGGTGCAGGAACTGATCCGCCGCGCCGGCGGCGACTCGGTCACCGTCGCCTCCGACCGGGCGGCCCGTCTGCGCGAGGTGCTGTCCGGACCGGGCGTCGAGATCACCGGCGCGATCGGCACGGAGGAGCTCCAGGTGACCGGCCTGTCCGCACGGGCCATCGGCCTCAAGGCCGCCGAGCACGGCATCCCGCTGTTCGAGCTCAGCTCCCGGACGGTCTCGCTGGAGCAGGCGTTCATGGACCTGACCAGCGACGCCGTCGAGTACCACGGCACCACCACCGTCGAGACCCCCAGGAGCGTGGCATGACGACATCGACCGTGACCGAGAGCTCCGCGACCGCGCCGACCCCCGCGCGGCCGGCCCGTCCGCAGTACAAGGTGACCGGACGCAGGGTCCTTCGCTCGGAGTGGGCCAAGCTGTGGTCCCTGCGCTCCACCTGGATCACCCTGGGCCTCGGCCTGCTTTTCCTGGTCGGGTTCGGCGTCATCGCGAGCGCGCACTACCACGCCGACTTCGTCGCGGGCCGGCCCCCGCGCCGGGACGACGCCAACGCCACCGCGCTCAGCCTCTCGCTGTTCGGCACCAACTTCGCCCAGTTGGCCCTGGGCGTCCTGGGCGTGCTGGTCTCCGCCGGCGAGTACTCCACCGGCATGATCCGCTCCACGCTCGCCGCGGTGCCCCGCCGCCTGCCGGTCCTGTGGGCGAAGGCGGCCGTGTTCGGCCTGGTCGCCCTGGTCGTCGCCACCGTCGGCGTCCTCGTCGCGTTCCCGATCGGCAGCGGCCTGGTCTCCGACACCCCCGCGGCCCTGTCGCTCTCGCACGAGGGAGTCGTACGCAGTCTGCTGGGCGCCGGTCTCTACCTCGGCACCGTCGCGGTGATCGGCGTCGCGCTCGGCGCGCTGCTGCGCTCGGTCGCCGGCGGCATCGCCGTCCTGGTCGCCTCGCTGATGCTGGTGCCCGGACTGGTCTCGCTGCTGCCCACCTCCTGGCAGGACGACATCAGCCCGTACCTGCCCAGCAACGCCGGCGAGTCGATGTTCGCCCTCACCCACGACGCGACGACACTGGCCCCCGTCGCCGGGGGCCTGGTCCTCCTCGGCTGGACCGTGCTCGCGCTGGCGGGCGCCGCGTACCGTCTGGTGCGTACCGACGCCTGACCCGGCGGCCGCGGCCGGGCGGAGCGCGGGCGGCCCCGGGCCGGTGCGCTCCGCCCGGCCGGTGTGCGCCACGATGAACAGGTGACCCTCATGAGCAGCGACGACATCACCGCGGGGACGGCCGTCCCGGTGCGGGCGGCCGTCCCCGCCGGAGCGACCGCCCTGACCGGGATGGATCCGGTGTGGAACCATCCCCTGGTCGGCCGGGTGTCCCGGGTCGGCCGGCGGTTGCGGCGCACGGACCGCGCCCGGCCGTGGCTGCTGGACACGGCGCTGGTCCTCGTCATGGTGGCCGTGCTGTGCGTGCCGGACCTGTGGCCGCACCACCACGAACGGCACGACCAACTCGCCAAGGCCTTCACCCATCTCTCGCTCACGGCGACCCTCGCGCTCCAGGCCGGACAGGTGCTGCCGCTGTTGTGGCGCCGCAGACAGCCGTCCGTGGCCTTCGCGCTGACCGCCGCCGTCTTCCTGGTCCAGTGCGCCGTGGGCGCCTGGCTGCGCGTCGCCGTCGCCGTCCTGGTCGCCCTCTACAGCCTCGCGCTGCACGGGCGGCTGCGTCATCTGCCCACCGCCTGCGCCGTGACGGTGAGCGGCCTGGTGCTGCTCGCCGTACGGATGCGCTCCGACGTGTCCGTCCTGGACGGCCTGTTCCTGCTGAGCACCACCATCGTCGCCGCGGTCGCGCTGGGACTGGCCGTACGCATCCGGCGCGCCCAGGTCGCCGGGCTGCGCGACCGCGCGGCCCGGCTGGAGATCGAACGCGACCAGCGCAGCCGGCTGGCCGTCGCCACCGAACGCACCCGGGTGGCCCGCGAGATGCACGACATCGTCGGCCACAACCTCTCCGTCATCATCACCCTCGCCGACGGCGGCGCCTACGCGGCCGACACCTCCCCGGAACGCGGCAAGCAGGCTCTGCTGCTCATCGGTGACACCGGCCGCCAGGCGCTGGGCGAACTGCGCCGCACCCTCGGCGTGCTGCGCGAGCAGACCCGGGCCCCCCGGCTCACCCCCCAGCCCGGTCTCGCGGACATCGACGCCCTGTGCGCCCGGATCCGCTCCGCGGGACCCCAGGTCACCTACCGGACCGGGGGCACGCTGGACACCCTGGACCGGGGCATCCAGCTCGCCGTCTACCGGATCACCCAGGAAGCCCTCACCAACGCCCTCAAACACGCGGGCCAGGAGACCCGGATCCGGCTGTCGGTGACCGCCGACGACCCGCTGGTGCACATCGAGGTCCACGACACCGGGCCGCGGGACGGCACCGTCCGGATCCGGGCGCCCCACGACGAAGGACACGGACTCGCCGGAATGAGAGAACGCGCGGCCCTCTACGGCGGCACCGTCACCGCGGGCCCCACGACGGACGGCGGATGGACGGTCCGGGCCGCCCTCGACCTCACCCCCCTCGCCGGCCTGCCGGGCCCGGCGGGTTCCGCCGACCCCTCAGGGCCGCCCGGTCCCTCGGACCCGCCCGACATGTTCGACCGGTCCGAACCGTCGGGCAGGGCCGGTCTGTCGGGCGGTTCCGGGACGGGGGGTGCGGCATGACCACCGTGCTCATCGTGGACGACCAGCCCTTGCAGCGCTTCGGCTTCCGTATGCTCCTGGAGAGCTCCCCCGAGACCGTGGTCGCGGGCGAGGCGGCCCACGGCGGCGAGGCCGTCCGCCAGGCCGCCGAGCTGCGCCCGGACGTGATCCTGATGGACGTCCGGATGCCGGGCATGGACGGCATCGAGGCGACCCGGCGCATCGTCGCCTCCGGCGGCCGCTCCCGCGTCCTCGTCCTGACCACCTTCGACGTGGACGAGTACGCCCACGCGGCGCTGCGCGCGGGGGCCAGCGGATTCCTGCTGAAGGACGCCCACCCGGAGGAGCTGCTGGCCGGGATCCGCGCGGTCGCCGCGGGCGACGCGGTGATCGCCCCCGCCCTCACCCGGCGCCTGCTGGACGCCTACGCACACCATCTGCCGCAGGCCGCGCCGGGCGCCGGCGCCGAAGGCGACCCCCGGGTGCGCTCCCTGACCGAACGCGAGCACGAGATCCTGGTCGCCATCGGCCGGGGCTGGACCAACGGGGAGATCGCCGAACGTCTCGTCCTGTCGGAGTCCACGGTGAAGACCTACGTCGGCCGCGTCCTGGCGAAGATCGGGGCGCGCGACCGTATCCAGGCCGTCATCTTCGCCTACGACCTCGGCCTCGCCCGCCCGAATCCGTCGGACTGATCGGCGTCCGTACGTCCACGGGCGTGGCCGCATGCGAAGCGGTGAGGGTCACGGGTGGAATAACAATACGTATGCGTCTAACGTGGTAACCTTGCCGTAGTTGCAGTTGTGGTTCCCGAACTTCAAGTGCCTCGACGGTTGTATGCCGTCGGGCGTTTTTTGTCTTTCCGGTGCTTATCCGGACGGGGTTCATTGTGGCGACGCAGGGGCTCGCAAGGTGTGAGCCCGCGGGCACAGCCCCGAAGGAGATGACATGGCTACTGGCACCGTCAAGTGGTTCAACTCGGAAAAGGGATTCGGCTTCATCGAGCAGGACGGCGGCGGCCCGGACGTCTTCGCCCACTACTCGAACATCGCCTCTTCCGGCTACCGTGAGCTTCAGGAAGGCCAGCGGGTGAACTTCGACGTCACGCAGGGCCAGAAGGGCCCGCAGGCGGAGAACATCACTCCCGCCTGACGTCGAAACGTCTGAGGAAGTTGGGGCCCCGTCCGTCACGGATGGAGCCCCAACTTTTCGTTTCCGTACGCTGCGGAAAACCTCTGGAAATCTTTGGCCCGGAAGCTCGACCGCAAAGCCGGGCCCCCAAATCCGGCCCGCCACGAAGCGCGGCCCTGAAATCGGCTCGTTCTTGCGATTCGTCCGGCTCGATCCTGCCGGGAATTCCTCGATGCGTGCCCTCGAGGAAGGTTCTGCATGAGCCGTTCACCCCGTCCTGAAGCCAGTTCCGGCGGCGACGCGCGCCGCCGCGCCACCCGCCCCGAGGAATTCCGGTCGCCGGACACCGTCGCCCCGGCCCTCCCTCCGGCCGCGACCTTCGGCGAACTGGACCTGCCCGACGCGGTGCAGCGGACCCTCGCCGATCGCGGCCTGAGCGAGCCGTTCCCGATCCAGGCCGCCACCCTGCCGAACTCCCTCGCGGGACGCGACGTCCTCGGGCGCGGACGCACCGGCTCGGGCAAGACGCTCGCCTTCGGCCTGGCACTCCTCGTGCGCACCGCGGGCCGGCGCGCCGATTCACGCAGGCCGCTGGGCCTGGTCCTGGTCCCCACGCGCGAACTGGCCCAGCAGGTCACCGACGAACTCGCCCCGTACGCACAGGCGGTGAAGGTGCGCCTGGCCACCGTGGTCGGCGGCCTGTCCATCGGCCGGCAGGCGGCCGTGCTGCGCGAGGGAGCCGAAGTCGTCGTCGCGACGCCCGGCCGTCTCACGGACCTCGTCGAGCGCAAGGCGTGCCGCCTGGACCGGGTGGACATCACCGTCCTGGACGAGGCCGACCAGATGGCCGACATGGGCTTCCTGCCCCAGGTCACCGAACTGCTCGACCAGGTACGGCCCGACGGGCAGCGGATGCTGTTCTCGGCCACCCTGGACCGCAACATCGATCTCCTCGTCGAGCGGTATCTCCACGACCCGGTGGTCCACTCGGTCGACCCGGCGGCCGGAGCGGTCACCACCATGGAGCACCACGTGCTCCAGGTGCACGGCGCCGACAAGTACGCCACCGCCACCGAGATCGCCGCGCGCGACGGACGCGTGCTCATGTTCCTGGACACCAAGCACGCCGTCGACCAGTTCACCAGGCATCTGCGCAGCAGCGGGGTGCGGGCCGCGGCCCTGCACGGCGGCAAGTCCCAGCCCCAGCGCACCCGCACCCTGGCGCAGTTCAAGGAGGGCGGGGTGACGGTGCTCGTGGCCACCGACGTCGCGGCCCGCGGCATCCACGTCGACGACCTCGACCTCGTCGTCAACGTCGACCCGCCCACCGACCACAAGGACTACCTGCACCGGGGCGGCCGCACCGCCCGCGCGGGCGAGTCGGGCAGCGTCGTCACCCTGGTCACGCCCAATCAGCGCAGGGACATGGCCCGGCTGCTGTCCGACGCGGGTGTCAGGGCCCGGGTCACCCAGGTCCGCTCGGGCGAGGCCGAGCTGAGCCGGATCACCGGGGCCCGGACTCCCTCCGGTGTCCCCGTCGACGGTGCCGCCCCGCTCCCGGCGCAGCGGCAGCGCGGCGGGACCCCCTTCCGCGGCCTGGGTGCCCGCCCGGGCCGGGGCGGACGCGGCGCCGCCGAGGCCCGGCAGCTCGCCGAGGCCCGCAAGGCCGCCCGGGTCCGCCGGGGCGCGTAGGGCCGGGCGGTGTACCGATTTTGTCGGTCCGTCGACCGAGTGACCGGCCGCGCAGGTCGTGTCTGACGCGGCCGGTCGCCCGGCGGTGCCCCCTGGGGCATGAGGCCCGGGCCGAGGACTCAGGGGAGGAGGGGCAGCAGCCAGCAGTTGGAGAGGGTGGCCTGGCCGGCCAGCCGGTCGACCAGCCATGAGATGGCGTCGCCCTGGTCCGTCAGGAGCGGGGCGAAGTGGTTGACGATGTTCTTCTCCCCGAGACTCGGCAGGTTGACGGGTACGTAGGTGACGTCGGCGCCCTTGCGGCACCAGTCGGCGGCGAGCTTGCGGGCCTGCCCGTGGGGCACCATGTCGTCGTTGACGCCGGTGACCACCCGCACCGGACCCGCGGGCTTGAGCGTGCCGATGCGCTGGGCGTCGATGAAGGACTTCAGCCGGGGTTCGCCGGCGACCACCTGCGAGACCGGACTGCCGTCCGCCGTCCACTGCGTGCTCGACACGGCCCCGAGGGTGAGCAGCGCGTCACCGACGCACATGGTCGAGGTCTTGGTCAGAGCCGCCCTGCCCGCCGCGTTGAGACGCGCGTCGATGACGGGCCCGAGCGACGGGTCGCTCTGCACCATGCCGTTGACGGACCAGCCGATGGCGGCCGCGAGGGCACTGCCGTCGACGCCCTTCATCACTTCGTTCAGATCGGCCGGCGGCGCTCCCGAGTAGGTGCCGGCCAGGGGGACGTCGGGTGCGTAGGAGGGCTGGAGTTCGGCGGCGGCGGCGCTGGCGCCCCCGCCCTGGCTGTAGCCGTACAGACCGACCGGGGACGCCGAGGTGACGGATCCGCCGGTCACCGTACGGGCGGCGCGCGCGACGTCGAGGAGGGCGTGCCCCTCGTCGACGCGGCTGACGTAGGTGTGGACGCGGTCGGTGGTGCCGAGCCCCGCGTAGTCGGTGACCGCGACGGCGACACCCCGGCTCAGGATCCGGTAGATGGCCAGGGCCTCGTAGCCGACGGAGACGGAGCCTTCGTTCAGGGCGATGGGGTGTTCCAGGGCGAGGGAGGCGGAGCACTGGTCGCCCTGGCCCATCGTGCCGGGGGCGAAGGCCACGACCGGGCGCGGGCCCCTGCCCTTCCAGGCGGCGGCCGGCTCGATGTAGGCGCCGGTCACGGCCATCGGCCGGCCGGCCGAGTCGGTCGACCGGTACATCAGCCGGGTCGCCGTACCCGGCAGCGGGCCGTCGACCCCGGGCAGGCTCAGCGCCAGGGGAAGCGGCTCCGTACGTATCAACGCGCCGTTGGTGTCCGGCAGTTGGGCGGGCGGTGTGTAGAAGGCCGGGACAATCGGGGCGAGTGAACCGGCCGCTTCCGCCGCCGTGAGGGGCTGGGCCGCGGCGGGCAGGGCGGTGGCGCCCAGGCCGCACACGGCGACCAGCGCGGTGGTCAGCAGACGGCTGCGGGCGGAGGCCGGCCGCCGTTCGCCCGCGGGTGTTGCTGTGGGGGGCTGCTGGGTCCGACGGGGCGTCTCCATCGACACGCCCTGCGGTCCGGATGGTCCGATCGATCGCTTCATGCGGCTCGCTCCTGCTGGCAGACGGACTTCGGGGCACGCGGCCCCTGAAGTCCCGGGTGGGGAGTCGTTCGACTTGGTGCGTCGCGCATGCCGACCGCCGGACGGTCGCCGTGGGTGGCGACCGTCCGGGATCCGGCGGATAGGACGGCGGGCCCGCTCCTCGCGCTCTCCCGGACTCTCGGACCGGGCGGGCGGCGTACCGGCGGGCACGGGGTACTGAGGCTCTGGCCAGGAGCCTTTGTGGGGTGAGGTTCCGGGGCCGCCGGTCTGGTGCACCGAGGGCGCCTGGAGATGACTCGCGAGTCAGTTACTCGGTAGTCACATCGGCAGAGTAAGACGACGTGTCACTGAGTGACAAGATGTCTGCAAGCGTCAGATGTGGCTCTGGCTATGCTGCGTCGACCAGACGCATTGGGGTGGGGAGCGACAGTGCACGAGGTATCGGCCATGGAGCGTTCGGCTCCGGCGGATCGGGCCGCGCGACGACCGACGCTCGGCGAGCGGCGCAAGTCCGCGCTCCGCGTGGAGATCGCGCACGCGGCCATCCGCCTGTTCACCGAGCAAGGTGTCACCGGCACCACGGGGGAGGAGATCGCGCAGGCCGTCGGCATCTCGGCCCGGACCCTCTGGCGGCACTTCCCGACCAAGGAGAGCTGTGTCAGGCCGCTGCTGATCGCGGGCCTGGACTTCGTCGCTGAGGCACTGCGTGCCTGGCCCGCGGACACGTCGCTGCGGGACCACCTCGAGGACGTCCGCGCGTGGGGCGACGCCTTCGCGCCGCCGGAGGCCGTCTGGGAGCTGATCTCCCTGACCCGTACCGATCCGGGACTGCACGCCGTATGGCTCCAGGTCCACGACGACGCGCTGCCGGTCTTCGCCGAACTGTTCGCCCGCAGGGACGGGAGCAGCCCGGACAGTCTGCGGGTGAAGGTGCACGCGGCGATGTTCAACGGGGCGCTGCGGGCGGCCGTGGAGGACTGTCTGGCGGCGCCCGCGACGATCCGTTCGGAGACCGGCCTGAACACCTCCCTGCGCACCGCCCTGCGCGCGGCGGCCGAGGGACTGCCCTACTGAACCGGCGCGACACACCGCGGCCGAGAGGCCGAGCCGTTGAGCGACCATTCGTGCGAGAGGTCGCTCGGACGCGGGACCGCGCGCCTGACCGGCGTTGCGTCCGCCGGGTGCGGCAGGTGACCTCTTCGGGGATGCGCTCTGCGGCCGACGCGGGCGATGCCCCATGATGAGCGGGCGATGACCACGCCCCGCACGCTCCGCCCCCGCACCCCGGCACCCGGCCCGCCGCTGCCCGTCCTGCGGGCAGCGGTGTTCGCGGTCGTCGGGACGGCCCTCGGAGTGAGCGCGCACCATCTGGTCACCGAGGGGCCCGCGCCCTGGCGGCACGGCACACTGGCGGCCGCGGCACTCTTCGCCGTCGGGCTGGTCGGCACCCGCCGCCCGCGCTCCCTGGCCTCGGTCGTCACGGTCTGCGCCACCGCGCAGGCCGGGCTGCACCTCTGGCTGACGACGGCGCCCACGCGCAGCGCCCCGCCCGCGGCCCTGACCGGACACCCCGAACACCCCGAACACCTCGGGCACATGGCTCACGCGGCAGGCGCCCACCGGATGTGGCACGGGCACCCGCAGAGCTCGCCGACGATGACGGCGGTGCACGCGGTCGCGGCCGTACTGGTCGCCGTACTGCTGCACCGCGCGGACACGGTGTGCTGGTCGCTGGCACGAGGCCTCGACGCGGCGGCCGTGGCGGTCCGGGCGTGGGCGGCCGCGGCCTGGGTCCTGTGCCGCGGCCACCGTGTTCCGGCCGGACCGCGGCCGCCCGCACCGGTGTTCGCCCGACCGGCCCGGCGGCCCCCCGAGGAGTCGGTGCTCGCCGACGTGGTGGTGCGCAGGGGTCCTCCCCGGGCGCGACTCGCTCGCGCCCACCGACCCCCTGCCGGGGCGGCGGTCCGTCCGGCCGCTCCGCGCACCCCACACCTGGAGACACCCATGTTCCGCGTCGTGAAGCGGTACCGCACCGCCCGACACTTTCCCCTGGCGGCCGCTGCGGCCGCCTGCGCCGTCCTGCTGGGCGCCGGCCCGGCCGCCGCCCATGTGGAGGTGGAGTCCGAAAAGGCCCAGGCGCTCGCCGAGAACGTCGAGATCGCCTTCGACGCCGAGTCGGAGTCCGACACCGCGGGGATCACGCAGATCCGCGTGGTCCTGCCCGAGGGCATCGCCCCCGCCGACGTGACGTACGGCGAAGGCCCCCAGGGCTGGCGGTTCTCCGTGAACGCCGACGGATACACCGTGAAGGGCCCGGCCCTGAAGACCGGCACCGACGCCGCGTACTCCGTCGTCGTCAGGCAGCTGCCCGACGCGAAGAAGCTGGCCTTCAAGACGCTCCAGAGCTACGCCGACGGACGCACCGACCGCTGGATCGAGCTGGACGAGAACGGGGAGAACCCGGCGCCGACCCTCGAGCTCAAGGCGGCCGCGCCGGGCGCCGAGCCGGTCGTCCCGTCGCCGACCGCGACCCCGGCCACGACGGCGAGCGCGTCCGCGTCGCCTGCGCCCGCCGCGGAGGGCGCCGCCGCCTCGCCGTCCCCGCAGGCCGCCGAGGCGGACAAGGACGACGACGGGCTGTCGGCCGGCGTCTGGGCCGCGATCGTCGCCGCGGTCCTGCTCGTGGCCGCCGGCGCCGCCGTGTTCGTACGCCGCCGGGGCGGCGACGAGGGATAGCCGGTCGCACGGCCAAGGCCCCTGCGTCTCCCGGCGCAGGGGCCGTACGACCCCACGGCGCCGCCTTCGGACCCGAACCGGCCGGATTCCAGGGGCGGTCGGTGGTTCTGACGCCGGGCATGACGACCGGGTCCGCACCGGAGGCCGCCGAGGTCTGGCCAACGGCGTGCGTCCCCGGGGACGATGCGAGGGGGAGGCCGACGGACGGCAGGGCGGACGGACAGTCAGGCGCGCACCGTCGGACCGCGCACCGGCGGACCACGGACCGCGGGCCGGCAGTCAGGGGGACCCATCGTGAAGGCCATCGTCCAGGACGCCTACGGCTCCGCCGACCGGCTCCTGCTGCGTGACATCGACCGGCCGTCACCCGCCGCGGACGAGGTCCTCGTCCAGGTGCACGCGGCGGGCGTCGATCCGAGCGTCTGGCACCTGATGACCGGACGGCCCTACCTCGCCCGCCTCAGCCCGCAACTCGGTGTGCGCCGGCCCGCCCACCGGGTCAGGGGCTGGGACGTCGCCGGACGCGTCGAAGCGGTCGGTGCCCGGGTGACCGGCTTCGCACCCGGCGACGAGGTCTTCGGCAACTGCGACGGGTCCTTCGCCGAGTACGCCTGCGCCCGGCCCGACCGGCTCGCCCCCAAGCCCGTGGGACTCACCTTCGAAGAGGCCGCCGTCCTGCCCGTCTCCGGTGTCACGGCTCTGCAGGCACTGGACCTGGCCTGCCCGCGGCCGGACCAGGAGGTCCTGGTCATCGGCGCCTCCGGCGGGGTGGGCGGCTACGCCGTCCAGCTCGCCGCCCACTACGGCGCCCGGGTCACCGGGGTCTGCGGCCCCGGCGGCGCCGACCTCGTCCGATCGCTGGGCGCCGCGGACGTCATCGACTACACCCGCGAGGACATCACCGACCGGCCGGTCCGCTACGACTTCGTCCTCGACGCCGCGGGCAACCGCTCCCTCACCCGGCTGCGCCGCGTCCTCGCCCGGCGCGGCACGGTCGCCTTCGTCGGCGGCGAGGACGCGGGCCCCGTGCTCGGCGGCATGGACCGCTGGGCGCGCGGACTGCTGCTCTCCAGCGTCGTCCGGCAGACCTTCCGTCCGGTGTTCGCCGCCACGCGTCAGGAGGACCTGCTGCGGCTGAAGGTCCTCGCCGAGAGCGGCGCGCTCACCCCCGTGATCGACCGCGCCTATCCGCTGGCCGACGCCCCCGCCGCCGTACGCCACCTGGAGAGCGGCCATCCGCGCGGGAAGCTCGTCCTCACCGTCCCGGGAGACCCGGGACTCCCGGGACGGTGAACGCGACCTGTCATCTGGCACTCAGTTCCCTAAAATGCAGCACTCAGTGTCATTCATGGGTTCTGGCCTGCCCGGAGTCGTCTGCGGGCGATGCGCCGACGGTCGGCATCCGATCGACAGGATGCCTGTTCCGGTCAATCGCTACGCCTGTAGACCGAACCCCCTTTCCCGTCTGGCACTCAGTGCTGCAAAATGAGGGTACTGAGTGCCGTTGAGGAGAGCGCATGTCTGACTTCGACCTGTACCGCCCGTCCGAGGAGCACGACATGCTCCGTGACGCGATCCGTTCGCTGGCCGAGGCGAAGATAGCCCCGTTCGCGGCC
>NZ_JBVJMD010000057.1:0-47916 GCF_055584385.1 Streptomyces sp. NPDC104096 | reverse complement strand
CCCCCGGTCGATGCCGGGGGCGGACCCTTGTCACGCCGGGAGCGCCGGGAGCGCCGGACGTCAGGAACCCGGGACGCGTCAGGAGCGCGGGGCGCGTCAGGAGCGGCCGTCGCGCTCCCAGCGGTAGAACTCGTGGGCCATCGCGTCCTTCGGGCCGCGCCAGGTCGCCGGGTCGTACGCGCTCACGTACGCGGTGAGCCGCTCGCTGATCTCCTGGAAGGCCGGGTGGCCGGCCACCTTCGCGATCGCGGGGCCGAGCGGGCGCTCGCCCTGCACGAGGTGCATGTACACGTCGTCGAACTGGAACAGGGTGCGGCGGGTGACGCCGATGAGGTGCGGCAGTTCGCCGTCGTCGGACTCCGCGAACACCTTCGCGATGTCCGGGGCCGAGCCCGGCGCCATCCGGGCCACGATCAGTGTCTGGTGCATGAAAGGGCGTCCTTTCGGGGGCGACAAGCCGGGCGGACCGTCCGAACGGACGGTCCGCGGGCCGACAGGTGGGGGGACGAGGGGCCGGTCAGTCGTGGGTGACGGAGGCGGGCGTGCGCAGACGGGCGCGCTGCTCGACCTTGTCCCGGATGAGCCGGAGCTGGACGACCGAGTTGCGGTTGATGTTCTCGGTCATCCAGGCGTCGTCCACGGGCGCGTCGGGCTTCATCTCGAAGTCCTGCGTCCAGTGCATCCGGACGCCGGCCGGGGTCTCCTCGTACACCCACTTGATGTTCATGTAGGCGAACGGGCCGGTCTCCACTCGGCGGGCCTTGACCATGAGCCGCTCGCGGTCGGGCTCACGCTCCGACACCCAGCTCCAGACCTTGCCGTTGTCGTCCGGGTGCATGGTGAGGCGGAAGGTGGTCTTTCCGTTCTCCCGGGACAGGACCTCGACGGAGGCGTACTCGCTGAAGAGCTGCGTCCAGTTCTCCAGGTCGTTGGTCATGTCCCAGACGAGGTCCAGGGGAGCGGCGATGGTGATCTCGTTCTCGGTGTGTCCTGCCATGTCAGGCTCCTGCCACTACGTTGCTGTTGACGAGGTCGAGGAATTCGCGCGGGGTCCTGCAGCGCTCCGCGTCGGGCGGCAGCACCATGGCGTGGTTGTTCTCCAGCTCGCCGACGATGCCGAGCAGGCCGAGCGAGTCCAGCCCGAACTCGTCGAAGCCGGCGTCGAGCCTGAGCTCCAGCTCGTCGGCGGCCACCGTGACGCCTGCCGCCTTCTTCATCAGGGCGGCCAGTTCCCGTGCGGTCAGTTCGTTGTCCATCTGTCTCTCCTTCTCCTCAGAGGGCATGGGCGCCGTGCCGCAGCACGAGGGCCGCGTTGGAGCCCATGAGTCCCCGGCTGACGACCAGGGCGGTGCGCAGCGGTGCGGGTCGCGCCCGCCCGGTCACCAGGTCGAGGTCGTGGCAGGGGTCGTAGACGTTCGGCGTGGGCGGCACCAGGCCGTGTTCCATGGCCAGCACCGCCGCCGCCACGTCCAGCACCGGCGCCCCGCAGTACGCCCGGCCGATGCCGGTCTTGGGCGCCGTCACCGGCACCCGCCGGCCGTGCGCGCCCAGGGCGTCGGCGATCGCCAGCGCCTCGGCACGGTCGGCCTCCGGCGTCCCGAACGCGTCCGCGAACACGACGTCGACCTCCTCCGGGGCGCACCGGGCCTCGTCGAGCGCGACCCGGATCGCCCGGGCCAGCCCCTCCCGGGACCGCTCCCAGAGGGACGCGCCGGTGAAGGTCGCCCCGTGCCCGGCGATGAACGCCCGGACGGTGGCCTCCCGCTCCCGCGCCGCCCCCTCGTCCTCGACCACGATCATGGCGCCGCCCTCGGCGGGCACGAACCCGCAGGCGGCGGTGGTGAAGGGCCGGTAGGCGTGGGTCGGGTCGTCGCCGGTGCTGAGGTCGTCGTAGCCGAGCTGGCAGACCATCGAGTACGGCGCCAGCGGGGCCTCGGCGGCCCCGGCCACGACCACGCCGGTGCCCCGGCGGACCGCCCGGGCCGCGTGCGCCAGCGCGTCCAGGCCGCCGGCCTCGTCGCTGGCCACCACGCCGCAGGGGCCCTTGAACCCGCCGCGGATGGACACCTGGCCGGTGCTCGCCGCGTAGAACCAGGCGATGGACTGGTACGGACCCACGAACCGGGGGCCCTGGCCCCACAGCCGCTGGAGCTCCCGCTGGCCGAACTCGCCGCCGCCGGAGCCCGCGGCCGTGACCACGCCGACCGCGAACGGATCCCGGTCGGTGTCGGCGCGGCCCAGCCGGGCGTCCGCCAGGGCGCCGTCGGCCGCGGCCATCGCGAAGTGGGTGAACCGGTCCGTCTGGACGAGGAACCGCTCCTCGACCAGTTCCGAGGGATCAAAGCCGCGGACCTCGCCCGCGATCCGCAGGGGCAGGTGCTCGCACCCCTCGCGGGTCACCCGGTCCAGGACGCTGACGCCCTCCTGGGTGGACTTCCAGAAGGTCTCGGTGCTCAGCCCGTTGGGGGCGACGACGCCTATGCCGGTGACGGCGGCGCGCCGGGCTCGCTGTGACGTCATCGGGTCCTCCCGTCGGGCCGGGTGAGAATCACCGCGGACTGGAAGCCGCCGAAGCCGCTGCCGACGGACAGCACGTTGCGCAGCTTGGCCTGGCGGGCGGTGCGCGGCACGTAGTCGAGGTCGCACTCGGGGTCCGGGGTCGTGTAGTTCGCCGTCGGCGGCACGACCTGGTGGACCAGGGACAGCACACAGGCCAGCACCTCGATCGCCCCGATGGCACCCAGCGAGTGGCCCACCATCGACTTGATCGAACTCATCGGCGTCCGGTAGGCGTGATCGCCCAGCGACCGCTTCACCGCGGCCGTCTCGTGCCGGTCGTTCTGCTGCGTACCGGAACCGTGGGCGTTGACGTAGTCGATGCCCGAGCCGTCCAGCCGGGCGTGGGCGAGCGCGTCGTCGATGGCGCGTGCCATCTCCAGGCCCTCCCGGGTGAGACCGGTCATGTGGTAGGCGTTGCCGAAGGTGGCGTAGCCGCCGATCTCGCAGTACACGCGGGCCCCGCGGGCGCGGGCGTGTTCGAGCTCCTCCAGGACGAGGACGGCTCCGCCCTCACCCATGACGAACCCGTTGCGGTCCTTGTCGAACGGCCGGGACGCGTGCTCGGGGTCGTCGTTGTTCGGAGAGGTCGCCTTGATGGCGTCGAAGCACGCCATCGTGATCGGGGAGATCGGCGAGTCCGAGGCGCCGGCTATGCAGACGTCGACCCGGCCCTCCTGCACGGCGTGGAAGGCGTAGCCGATCGCGTCGAGTCCGGAGGTGCAGCCCGTGGAGACGGTCTGCACCGGGCCGTGCGCCCCGAACTGCTCGGCGACCTCGGAGGCGAGGGCGCTCGGGGAGAAGGCACGGTGCAGATGAGGAGCCGCCCGGCGGTGGTCGACGTCCCATCGCCGGCCCTTCTCGCTGACCGCCACGTAGTCGTTCTCGAGGCGCGTGGTGCCACCGACGGCGGTGCCCAGGGACACCCCCATGCGCCAGGGATCCTCCTTCTCCGGGTCGAGTCCCGCGTCGCTGACCGCCTCCCGGGCGGCCACCATGGCGAACTGGACATAGCGGTCGGCACGCTCGGTCGTCGCCGCGTCGATTCCGTGGGCGGCCGGGTCGAAGTCGACCTCGGCCGCGATACGCGAACGCAGCCCCGCCGGGTCGAAGAGCGTGATGCCCCTCGTCGCGGTGCGGCCGTTCGCCAGGAGGTCCCAGAACGCCGGCACGCCCACGCCGCCCGGGGCCACGATGCCGACGCCGGTGACCGCCACGCGCCGGGTCATGACACCGCCTCGACTCGCTCAGGCGTCAGGTGCAGGCAGGCCCCCTCCGTCTCCTCGGTCACCTCGGTGTCGACGTGGCCGAGCTTGGGGCGCGGCGCCAGCGGGCCCAGGTGGAAGACCATCCGGGCCTCCACACTGCCCACGTTGCGGAAGCGGTGGCGCATGTTGATCGGGATCAGCAGGCCCTGGTCGGCCCGGATCGGGAAGGACTCGCCGTCCAGGTCGACTTCGAGGTCGCCGCTCACGACGTAGACGAACTCCTCGGAGTACGGGTGGTAGTGCTCGCCGATGCGGTCGCCGGGCTGGATGATGGCGAGGCCCATGAAGCCGGACTTGGCGCCGACCGCGGTGGGCGTGAGCATCGCGCGCAGGTCACCTCCGCGCCGGGTGTTGGGCTCGGTCTCGCTCAGGTCCACGATGCGTGGGCGGGGCGTGGTCATGTGTCTCCTCCGGTTGGTGGGTACAGCCGGTCCGCCGGTCGGTGCCGACGGAGCCTGCGCGTCCGGCCGCTGACCGGGCCGGACCCGCCGTCAGGCGGACGATGCGGTGCGGTCGGTGACGAGCTTCATGTCGGACCGCTCGACGAACCGGGCGAGGTCCCGCTCGGTGGCCGGCGCGCCGTCGACGCCGAGCGCGTCGCCGTCGAGCAGGCGGCTGAGGACCGCTCCGTTGCGGCCGCCCGTGAGGCCGAGGGTCAGGACGGGGTCGTGCGCGAGGTCGCCCCGTACGTCGACCAGCCGGACGACGATGTCGTCGCGCTGGAAGATCGTGGAGCAGTGCACGGGGTTCGCCGGGTCGTCGGCCGCCGCCTCGTCCTCGCGGGCGAGCAGCCGGGCCAGGGCCATGCCGGAGCCCTCCTTGGCCGGGTAGAACAGCGCGTGCCGCTTGACGTCCTGGGGCTGTCCGGCGCCGATCGCCACGTGGTGCACCGCGGGCAGCGCCGCCCGGGTGAAGAAGAGCCGGGCCGATCCCGGGTCGCTGAGGTCCCGGTCCTGCTCCAGGTAGGGGTTGATGGCCTCCTCGACCGCCCGGACCTCGGGCTGTCGGGACACGTGGCGCAGCGCGGCCATCAGGTCGCCCTCCACCTCGATGGCCCGCACCACCCGGTTGCCGTGCATGAACAGCGAGGTGCGGCGCAGCCGGGTGTTCTCGTCGACCTGGGCCTGCGGCGAGGTGTAGCCGGCGAGGAGATCGGCGACGATCCGCTCACTGCCGGGCTTCACGGTGAAGGTGAGGGCGTGGCGTACCACGCCGTCGCCCACCCGGGCCGTAGCCTGGAAGCGGCCCTTCTCCGACTCGGGCAGCGGCGGGGCGGCGTTGCCCGTCTCGCGCAGCACGCTGAAGCGCAGCGAGCGGGTGTCACGCACGCAGCTGTGCAGCGGCTGGACCGTCTCGACGTGCTCCTCGCTGTTCACCCAGGCGAGGAACGGCGGGGCGCTCTCCCACTCGCTGGTGATCAGCCACTGCGACGGGTTCTCGATCGACTGGCACAACTGGTCGCTGATGTGGCCGGGGACGGAGGCCACCTGGTTGCGCATCTGCTCGTAGGCTTCCAGGAACTGCTTCTGGGCGCCGTCGTGAAGGTCCAGCAGCAGGATGACCCGCAGCCGGGAGCCGTCGAACGCGGACTGCGACACCCGCTCCGAGATCCGCTGCGGGGCCCGGTGCGAGACACGGTCCGACACGCGGTCAGACACACGTTCCGATACACGTTCCGAGATTGACATCCAGCACACATCTCCTCAGTGACTTCCGGGGCGCTCCCGGTGTCGGGAGCGGCGAACGGCCCGGAACCCGATCGTGGTTCGGGCCGCGGGGCGGCGCGACTCGCGTGAACCACGTGGGTGACCACCCGGGCGAAGCGGGTGACGTACGGGGTGACCAGTCGGGTGAATGAGGCGAGCGAACCCCTCCCGCCGGGGCATGGAAGCCCTGTAGCCGGGGGTCCATGGAAGCCCTGTAGCCGGGGTCCGCTGCTGGAGGCATTGATGACCGAAGAAGTCGAGCATCACGTACCCGTACTCGTCGTGGGCGGATCCCTCGTGGGACTGTCCACCTCACTGTTCCTGGGCCGTCTCGGCATCCCGCACCTGGTCGTCGAGAAGCACGCGGGCACCTCCAGGCACCCTCGCGGCCGCGGCAACAACGTGCGCACGATGGAGCTGTTCAGGGTCGCCGGGGCCGAGCAGCAGATCCGCGAGGCCGCCTCGACCCTGGCCGACAACCACGGCATCCTCCAGGCCCCGTCCCTGACCGGCGGCGCGGGCGAGTGGCTGTTCAAGGAGATCGACCCGGGCGGCGGCCTGGCCCGCTTCAGCCCTTCCGGCTGGTGCCTGTGCAGCCAGAACGACCTGGAGCCGGTGCTGCTCAAGTGCGCCCGCGAGCTGGGCGGCGACATCCGGTTCTCCACCGAGCTGCTCTCCGTCGAGCAGGACGGCGAGGGGATCACCGCGGTCGTGAAGAACCGGGACAGCGGGCAGCACACCACCGTGCGGGCCGAGTACCTCGTCGCGGCCGACGGCCCGCGCAGCCCGGTCCGCGAGGGGCTGGGCATCGGCCAGACGGGTCCGGGCGACCTGTTCCACAACGTGAGCGTCACCTTCGACTCCCTCAAACTCGCGGACGCGGTCGGCGACCGGCGCTTCATCTGCTGCTACCTGACCGCCCCGGACGCGGACGGGGCGCTGCTGCCGGTGGACAACGTGGAGAAGTGGGTCTTCCACGCGCCCTGGCACCCCGAGCGCGGCGAGACGCTGGAGGACTTCACCGAGGAGCGCTGCGTCGCCCACATCCGCCGGGCCGTCGGCGTCCCCGACCTGGACGTGCGGATCACCGGCAAGGCGCCCTGGCACGCGGCGCAGCGGGTCGCCGAGCGCTACTCGGCCGGCCGGATCTTCCTCGCCGGGGACTCCGCCCACGAGATGTCACCGACCGGCGCGTTCGGCTCCAACACCGGCATCCAGGACGCGCACAACCTCGCCTGGAAGCTCGCCGCCGTGCTCAACGGCTGGGCGGGACCGGGCCTGCTGGAGTCCTACGAGGCGGAGCGCAAGCCGGTGGCGGTGGCCACCAGCGCGCGGGCGGCGGCCCGTTCGGTGGAGCACAGCCATCCGGGCTACGCCCCCGCCCCCGGTGCGGGCGGCGCGGGCGGCGCCCGTCAGGGCGGCGTGCTGAAGGTGGCCCTGGGCTACCGCTACCCCCGCGGCGCCGTGGTCGGCACCGACCCCGAGGGCCCGGTGGTGCCCGACGAGATGGCGATGACCGGCGAGCCCGGCAGCCGCGCCCCGCACATGTGGCTGCTGCGCTCCGGCGTGCGCACCTCCACCGTCGACCTGTACGAGACCTCCTTCGTGCTGCTCAGCGGCGCCGAGGACACGGCCTGGCACACGGCGGCGCAGCGGGTCGCCGAACGTCTCGCGGTACGCCTGGAGTCGTACCGCGTGGGCAGGAGCCCGCTCGCGGACCTCGCCCCCCAGGACGGCACGGACTGGTCCGTGCTGCACGGCACGACCCCGCGGGGCGCGGTGCTGGTCCGGCCCGACGGATATGTCGCGTGGCGGTCGCAGGACGCGGTGGCCGACCCGGAGAAGACGCTGTACGACCTCATGGCCGGCCTGCTCGACCTGGTCTGAGCACGGGCTGCCCCCGAGAGGGGTCTCAGCCGCCCGAGGCGAGGGCGATCCCCAGGGGTGTCCGCTCGTACAGCACCTGATGGCCGTACCGCCGCGCGGTCAGCAGACCCGCGTCGCGCAGCGCGGTCAGATGCGCGGACACCGAGGACGGCGCGAGCCCCAGCCGGGGCGCGAGGGCCGAGGTGGTGGCGGGCTCGTCCAGCGCCGTCAGCACGGCGGCCCGGCCACGGCCGAGCAGCCGGACGAGCGCGTCGGACAGCCGGTCCGGCGGCTCGGCCCACAGGCCGCCGATGCCCCGCGCCGGGTAGACGAGGGTCGGCTGCCAGGGCGGCTCGAAGCCGCTGACGACGTCCGGCCAGCTGAACACGCTCGGCATCAGCACCAGTCCCTGCCCGCCGAGGCGGCGCTCGTACTCGACGTGCGTCTCGACGGTCAGCGTCCCGGCGTACCAGCCGCAGCGCCGGTTGATCTCCGGCAGCAGGCCGCCCAGACCGACCTCGGCCAGCCGGCGCGAGTGGAAGGCGATGTCCGCCTCCAGCAGCGCCCGCAGCCGGGGCCAGTCCGGCGCCAGGAGGGTGTGCCAGACCTCCTCCAGCGTGTCGGACAGCTCCCGGATCATGCGGACCGGGTCCGCCAGCCAGGCCCGGCCGCGCGGCGAGTCGAGCGCGCCCGGGGTGTCGGCGAGGGAACGGGCCGTGTCCGCGCGGGCCGCCTCGGGATCGGCGGCGCGGACCGCGGCGATCTCCTCCTCGAAACCGGCCGCGGGGCCGATCGGCGGCTGGCCCAGCCAGTCGGGTGAGTGCCCGCGCCGCGGCATCACCAGCCACAGCCCGCTCAGGTCGAGCGTGTCGGCCGCCGCACGGATCCGGCGCAGCCAGTGCGCGTGATAGCCGTGCCGGTCGGTCCGTTTGAGGGTGCGCACCGCCTCGTGGGTCTCCCACAGCGGCGAGAGCGCGAACCGGCAGCGCAGGAAGTCGTCCTCCCCGAAGTGCAGCCGTACCGGCACGATGCCACCACCCCTGTCCCGTCCGCCCTGGATTCGGCCTGAACCGAAACTCTACGGCCGTCCGCGCGGCGGACCGCACCCTGCTGCCATGCCGGAAGAACCCCAGACCACGACGACGCTGCCGGAGCCCGCCGGGCCCGCCGCCCCCGCACCGCCCGCGTCCCCCGCGCCCACGGGATACGCCCGGGTCTTCGCGGTCCGCGAGTTCCGTGCCGTCTTCGCCGCCCATCTGCTGTCCATGCTCGGCGTGGTCGTCGCCGAGATCGCGCTGTCCGTCCTGGTCTACGACCTGACCGGCTCGCCCCTGCTGAGCGCGCTGGCCTTCGCGCTCGGCTTCCTGCCCTACCTGATCGGCGGCACCCTGCTCGCCGGGGTCGCCGACCGCCACCCGGCCCGCCGCGTGCTGGTGGTGTGCGACCTCGTCTGCGCCGGATGCGTGGCGCTGATGGTGACGCCGGGCGCGCCCATCGCCGTACTGCTGGCCCTGCGCTGTGTGCTCGCCGTCGTCTCGCCGGTGTTCTCCGGGACCCGGATGGCCACCCTCGCCGACATCCTCGGCGACGGCGACCTGTTCGTGCTCGGCCGCTCCCTGCTGCGGATCGTCGCGCAGAGCGCGCTGCTCGTCGGCTACGGGCTGGGCGGCCTGCTGCTCACCGTGGTCTCCCCGCGCCACGCCCTGGTGGTCACCGTCGGCACCTTCCTGGCCTCCGCGGCCCTGCTGCGGCTGGGCACCCGGCGCCGCCCGGCCCGCGCCCGGGGCGCCGGCGCGCTGGTGGGGGACTCCCTGCGGGGCGCCCGGCAGGTGCTCGCCGACCGACGGGTACGGGTACTGCTGCTGCTGTCCTGGGTGCCGCCGATGTTCTCCGTGGCACCGGAGGCCCTGGCCGCGCCCTACGCCGACGGCCTCGGCGCCGGCTCCACCGGCCTGGGCCTGCTGATGTGCGCCCTGCCGGTCGGCACGATCGCCGGGGAACTGTTCGCGGGTGCCCGGCTGCGGCCCGCCACCCGCGAGCGCGTCGCGCTGCCGCTGGTCTGCTTCACCCTGCTGCCCTACCTCGGCTACGCCCTCCACCCCGGCCTGGCCGTCTCCCTGCTGCTGCTCCTCGTCGCGGGCGCGGGCTCCGCGTACACGCTCGGCGTCGACCAGTGGCTGGTGCGGGACGTGCCGGAGGAGGTGCGCGGCCGGGCGATGACCCTGCTGACCGCCGGACTGATGACGCTCCAGGGCCTGGGCATGGCGCTGGCCGGTGTGGCGGCCGAGGCGGTGGGCGTGCCGGCGGCCGTCGCGGGGGCCGGGGCGCTGGGCGCGGTGTGCTGCGCGCTGCTGGCCGTACAGGCCCGGCGGACCGAAGGGCGAGACAGGGCTGACCGCGATATGACCGACGGGTAATGTCTGACGTCGTGCCGAAGCCCCTCAGTCTGCCCTTCGATCCCATCGCGCGCGCCGACGAACTGTGGAAGCAGCGTTGGGGAAACGTGCCGTCGATGGCCGCGATCACCTCGATCATGCGTGCGCACCAGATCCTGCTCGCCGAGGTCGACGCGGTCGTCAAGCCCTACGAGCTGACGTTCGCGCGCTACGAGGCGCTGGTGCTGCTCAACTTCTCCAAGGCGGGTGAGCTGCCGATGTCGAAGATCGGCGAGCGGCTCATGGTGCATCCGACGTCGGTGACGAACACGGTGGACCGGCTGGTGCGCTCCGGCCTGGTCGACAAGCGCCCCAACCCCAACGACGGCCGCGGCACCCTCGCCACCATCACCGCCAAGGGCCGCGAGGTGGTCGAGACGGCCACTCGCGACCTGATGGCGATGGACTTCGGGCTCGGGGTGTACGACGCCGAGGAGTGCGCGGAGATCTTCGCGCTGCTGCGCCCCCTGCGGGTCGCGGCGAACGACTTCGACGACCGCTAGGGCGTGGTCGGCGGCTCCGGCGTGGCCCCGGACAAGATCTCCCGGAACGGACGGTTACGCTCGTCGGCATGAAGAAAAGCGTGCTGACGCGCTACCGCGTCCTGGCCTATGTCACCGGCGTGCTGCTCGTCCTGCTGTGCCTCGCCATGATCGCCAAGTACGGCCTCGACGTCGACGGCGCCGCGGACGTCACCCGGGTCGTCGCGATCGCGCACGGCTGGCTGTACGTCGTCTACCTGGTCTTCGCCTTCGACCTCGGTTCCAAGGCGAAGTGGCCGGTCGGCAAGCAGCTGTGGGTGCTGCTGGCCGGGACGATCCCGACGGCCGCCTTCTTCGTGGAGCGCAGGATCAGCCGCGAGCTGGAGCCGGCGGTCGAGACGGGCTCCCCGGTAGTCGCCAAGGCGTGACAGGCACCGCCGTACGGGTGTCCGTGCGGCGGTTCCGCATCGACGTTTACTAGGACGTCCTAGTAAATTTGCGGGTATGGACGCTGACGCGATCGAGGAGGGCCGCCGACGCTGGCAGGCCCGGTACGACGCCGCACGCAAGCGGGACGCCGACTTCACCACGCTCTCGGGCGACCCGGTGGAGCCGGCGTACGGTCCCCGGCCCGGGGACCACTACGAGGGTTTCGAGCGGATCGGCTGGCCCGGGGAGTACCCCTTCACCCGCGGGCTGTACCCGACCGGCTACCGGGGGCGGACCTGGACCATCCGGCAGTTCGCCGGGTTCGGCAACGCCGAGCAGACCAACGAGCGCTACAAGATGATCCTCGCCCACGGCGGGGGCGGGCTCTCCGTCGCCTTCGACATGCCGACCCTGATGGGCCGCGACTCCGACGACCCGCGCTCGCTGGGCGAGGTCGGGCACTGCGGGGTCGCCGTCGACTCCGCCGCCGACATGGAGGTCCTGTTCGAGGACATCCCGCTGGGCGACATCACCACGTCGATGACGATCAGCGGCCCGGCCGTCCCGGTGTTCTGCATGTACCTGGTCGCCGCCGAGCGGCAGGGCGTGGACCCGGCCGCCCTCAACGGCACGCTCCAGACGGACATCTTCAAGGAGTACATCGCCCAGAAGGAGTGGCTCTTCCAGCCCGAGCCGCATCTGCGCCTGATCGGCGACCTGATGGAGCACTGCGCGGCCCGCATCCCCGCCTACAAGCCGCTGTCCGTCTCCGGCTACCACATCCGCGAGGCCGGCTCGACGGCCGCGCAGGAGCTGGCGTACACGCTGGCCGACGGCTTCGGATACGTGGAACTCGGCCTGAGCCGCGGGCTCGACGTCGACGTCTTCGCCCCCGGGCTGTCCTTCTTCTTCGACGCGCACGTCGATTTCTTCGAGGAGATCGCCAAGTTCCGCGCGGCCCGCCGGATCTGGGCGCGCCGGCTGCGGGACGTGTACGGCGCGAAGTCCGAGAAGGCGCAGTGGCTGCGCTTCCACACCCAGACCGCCGGTGTCTCGCTGACCGCGCAGCAGCCGTACAACAACGTGGTGCGCACCGCGGTGGAGGCGCTGGCGGCGGTGCTGGGCGGCACCAACTCGCTGCACACCAACGCCCTGGACGAGACCCTCGCGCTGCCCTCCGCGCAGGCGGCGGAGATCGCGCTGCGCACCCAGCAGGTGCTCATGGAGGAGACCGGCGTCGCCAACGTGGCCGACCCGCTGGGCGGTTCCTGGTACGTGGAGCAGCTCACCGACCGGATCGAGGCGGACGCCGAGAAGATCTTCGCGCAGATCGAGGAGCGGGGGCTGCGGGCGCACCCCGACGGGCGGCACCCGATCGGACCGGTCACCTCCGGGATCCTGCGCGGGATCGAGGACGGGTGGTTCACCGGGGAGATCGCGGAGGCGGCCTTCCGCTACCAGCGGTCCCTGGAGAAGGGCGAGAAGCGGGTCGTCGGCGTCAACGTGCACACCGGCTCCGTCACCGGCGACCTGGAGATCCTGCGGGTCGGCCACGAGGTGGAGCACGAGCAGGTGCGTACCCTCGCCGGCCGCAGGGCGGCCCGGGACGACGCGGCCGTGCGGGCGGCGCTCCAGGTGATGCTCGCCGCCGCGCGGGACGGCTCGAACATGATCGGCCCGATGCTGGACGCGGTACGGGCGGAGGCGACCCTGGGGGAGATCTGCGGGGTGCTGCGGGACGAGTGGGGGGTGTACACGGAGCCCGCGGGCTTCTGACGCCCCGTCGCCGGGCCCGGCGGGCGGTGGGCCGGTGCGCGCTCAGGCGGACTGCTGCGGGCCCGTCAGGCCCAGCAGCAGCACCCTGGTGAAGCTGCGCACCCACTCCTCGTCCGCCGGTTCGGCGCTCACCAGGGTGCGGTGCACCACCGCGCCCGCGACCACGTCGAAGATCAGGTCGACCGTGCGGGCGGACTCCTCGGGGTCCGTCTCGGGCGGCAGTTCGCCACGGGCCTGGGCGCGGGCGCGGCCCGCGAGGACCAGACGCTTCTGGCGCTCGACGATCGACGTCCGGATGCGCTCGCGCAGCGCGTCGTCGCGGGTGGACTCCGCGATCACCGCCATCAGTCCGCTCTTCGCCTCGGGCCGGGCCAGGATCGCCGCGAACTGGAGGACCACGCCCTCGATGTCGGCGGCCAGGGAGCCGCGGTCGGGGAGCCGGAGTTCGTCGAAGAGTTCGGCGACCGCGTCGACCACGAGTTCGTTCTTGCCGGCCCAGCGACGGTAGAGCGTCGTCTTCGCCACCCCGGCGCGGGTCGCCACGTCCCCCAACGCGAGCTTCGACCAGCCCAGTTCGACCAGGGCCTGCCGGGTCGCGGCCAGGATCGCGGTGTCCGCGGCGGCGCTGCGCGGGCGTCCGGGGCGACCGCCGGACGGGGTGCGGCTGTGCATCCCATGACCATAACCGGCGGGTTCGGTGCGGCCGTGAGGGAGATCACCGGAAATCGGTGTCGCGTACGCCCCCGCTGCCATTACGCTACGACTCGTAGCGAAAGCCTGTGACGGACGTACACGGGCGACGACCACGGGCGTGGGGTGGGGACCCGGCGCCGAACAGCACACGGCCGGACCGGGCCGACACATCGTTTTTCACTCATGCGCGGGAACGGGGGAGGATAGACGCATGCAGCCACGGAACATGTCCATGAGCGGCGTCGTCGACCTCGCCGCGGTGAAGGCGGCCCAGGAGGCCAAGGCCAAGGCCGAGCAGACGCGCGCGGAAGCGGCCCGCCAGGGCGGGCCGGGAGCCGTCTCCCCGGCCGACCTCGTCATCGACGTCGACGAGGCCTCCTTCGAAACCGACGTCCTCCAGCGCTCCGCCGAGGTTCCGGTCGTCATCGACTTCTGGGCCGAATGGTGCCAGCCCTGCAAGCAGTTGAGCCCGGTCCTGGAGCGGCTGGCGGTCGAGTACGACGGTCGCTTCCTGCTCGCCAAGATCGACGTCGACGCCAACCAGATGCTCATGCAGCAGTTCGGGATCCAGGGGATCCCGGCCGTCTTCGCCGTGGTGGCGGGACAGGCGCTGCCCCTCTTCCAGGGCGCGGCCGGCGAGGACCAGATCCGGCAGACCCTCGACCAGTTGGTGCAGGTCGCCGAGCAGCGCTTCGGCCTGACCGGCCTGACCGTGGACCCGGACGCCGAGTCGGGCGGGGGTCCCGCCCAGGCGGTGCAGGAGGGGCCGTACGACGCGCTCCTGGAGGCCGCCGTGCGGGCGCTGGACTCGGGCGACCTGGGTGGCGCCGTCCAGGCGTACCGGAACGTGCTGAGCGACGACCCGGGCAACCCGGAGGCCCGACTCGGACTCGCCCAGGCCGAGTTGCTCCAGCGGGTGGCGGACCTCGACCCGCAGGAGGTGCGCAAGGACGCGGCCGAGCGGCCCAAGGACGCGGCGGCACAGATCGCCGCGGCCGACCTGGATCTCGTCGGCGGACATGTCGAGGACGCGTTCGGGCGGCTGATCGAGACCGTGCAGCGGACGGCGGGGGAGGACCGGGAGGCCGTACGGCTGCGGCTGCTGGAACTCTTCGAGGTCGTCGGCGCCGAGGACCCCCGGGTCGCGAAGGCTCGGCGGGCGCTGTCCCGGGCGTTGTTCTGAGGGGCGCGCGGGACGGATCCGGTCGCCCTGCGGGCCCGGTTCTGACCTGTCGCTAAACATCGGGGCGAGCGTTGCCCGAGTGAAATTTTTGCCATCGAGGCGCCACAGCGGCCGCGCTTTACCAAATCTTGGTAATCGCGGTCGCTGTTACTTCCAGTAAGTCGAAGACGTTGTTCTGGCAAGCTCTGTCCTGAAATCGACCGTTCTGGACTGCCCGAAAGTGACACCCAGCGTCGCGGAACGAGACCTGGGGGTCGTCCTTCGGTTATCGCCCCGTTACTAGCCAGTAACGAACCCCCTTGTGCGGGCGGCCAGAATGCACCACGATCGGCGACGCTCGGTCCATTCCCGTACCCCCGACAGCCGGTCGGGCCCACGGGACACGGTGGGTCCCCACCGGGCAGAACCGGCGGCAGTGATGTCGGTTCTCGGACAGGGGGGTCTTCGCCCAGGGCGAAGCCTGTCCGGCAGGGTTGTGCGTGATGTGTGTCAGGCGCGACCAGTGGTTGTCGCTCGGGGGTGATCGCCGGTGATCCGGGCGCGGTTGGCGCCACCGGATCCGGGCGCTCTCCTTCCCGAGGACGTAGCACTTCTCCCATCGCTGCCCGGCCGAGCCGCCGAACAGGGGCGATTCGGAGGGCAGGCGATGTACGTCCGAGAAGGAGGAAATATGGAGTCCCAGGTGCGTGGCGGGACCAGATGGAAGCGGTTCGCTGTGGTCATGGTGCCCAGCGTCGCCGCCACGGCGTGCATAGGCGTCGCCCTCGCGCAGGGTGCCCTCGCCGCGTCGTTCAGTGTGTCCGGCCAGTCCTTCAAGGTGAGCGCCGAGTCGCTCAACGGCCAGCACTTCTCGCAGTACGGTGCGATCGACTCGGGTTACTCCCTCACCGGGGACAAGCAGGCCCACCCGGTCGCCGTGTCGGCCTTCGAGACCGCCACGATCAAGAAGATGTGCCAGTCGGTCGTCACCCCCATCGGCCTTCCGGGGCTCGACGCGGTGACCCTGCGTCTGGAGGCGGGTAACAGCTCCGACGAGAAGAAGCAGGTCTCGGCCGAGAAGCTGTACATCGACGTCGAGGACCTGGGCGCGAACGCGGTCTTCCACGGCATCGACATCGGCGTGGCCGCCGGCTCGATCTCCAAGGGCCCGGCCGTCAAGTCCGACGAGATCAAGCAGAAGCAGGCCAACCCGTACGGCTTCGCGCAGCAGGCCGACTCGGCCGAGCTGACCGACGTGAAGCAGACGGCGTGGGCGACCACCGCGGGAACGTTCACGCTCCCCGGTCTGCACATGTCGCTCTCCACGGGCACCAAGGCCGAGTGCTACTAAGCGCTCGCTGACGGGCGGGGGGGCCGACGGCGCCCCCGCCTGTCCACTCTCCGCGGTCGTCTTCACCCGGGGAACACATCACCACCAAGCAACGCCGCACCAGGGAGCTGTTTTCCATGAGCGCCGAGACCCCTGCCGCACCCGGTCAGTTCACCCGCCGGAGGCTGCAGTTCCGTGCCTGGCGCGGAACTCGCCCTTTCTGGGCCGGTCTGTTCGTCATGCTCGGCGGCCTTCCGATCATGTACTTCCCGTACGCGCACCTCCACCTCGGCCATCTGACGCTGGCGATGTCCACCACCGCGGGCGCCGGATCGCTGATCATCGGTGTGCTGCTGGTCGTCCTGGGCTTCAGCCTCTGGTTCCAGAGGCACGTGCAGACGTTCGCGGGTGTCGCGGCGATCCTGCTGGGCCTGGTGTCCATCCCGGTGTCCAACTTCGGCGGGTTCATCCTCGGCTTCCTCTTCGCCCTGATCGGCGGCGCGATGGCCGTGGCGTGGGCGCCCGGCACGCCGCCCGAGGCGGAGCCGGCGCAGGAGTCGGGCGCCGGTGCGGGTGACTCCCCCGAGAGCGCGGCCGACGGCGACGACGCTCCCGAGGCCGCGGCGCACGAAGGCTCGTACGACGGAGGCCCGGTGTTCACCAAGGACACCGACGGAGCGGGCGAGACCAACGATCTGTCAGGAACGATTTCGGCCAACGGGGCGAACGGGAGGCACAGTGTCGGCTGACGAGGTGACTCACGAGACGGACGCGGAAGCGTCGCTTGTGAGAACCGGGCCGCGCCACGCGGCGCCCAAGAAGCCGCTGTTCACCAGGTTCCAGGTACCGGCCGGCAAGGCGATAGCCATCGCGGCGATGCCGACGGCGGTCCTCATGGGCATGGGGTTCACGCCGACGCTCGCCCGCGCCGACGACCAGCCCGCGTCCAAGAGCCTGACGGCCGAGGAGTACAAGGACTGCGTCGCGGCCATGGCGGACTCCACCGCCTCGGCGACGCCTTCCGCCTCGGCGAGCGCCACCGAGTCGGCCGACTCCGCGAAGGACGACGCCAAGGACTCTGCGGCGAAGACGTCCGACGCGTCCGACGCCTCCGGCAAGTCGGACACCTCGGACACCTCGGGCAAGTCCTCTTCGTCGGATTCAGGTTCCGACGACAAGGCCGAGCCCGCGCCGTCCCAGACGTCCGCCGCGAGCGACACCTCCGCGTCCGGCGGCGACACCGCCACGCCGGCTCCCTCGGCGTCCGCGGCCGGCGGCAACCTGCTGGAGACCATCGGGGACACGCTCAAGGACGTGCTCACCGGCGGCAAGAGCGACACCGAGAGCGCCACGCCCACCCCGACCGCCTCGGCCTCGGCCACGGCGGCCGACGCCTCGGACGCGTCCGCGGCGGACACGTCCACGTCGGACAAGGGCGCGTCGGACACCGTCAAGGCGACGACCAAGAAGGCCGTCGACACGGTGGACGACACCGCGAAGGAGGCCGCCGACACCGCGTCCGAGGCGGCCGACGACGCCAAGAAGGCCGACGACGACCAGGGCGAGGACGGCGCCACGCCCTCCGCGAGCCCCTCCCCGAGCAGCAGCACGGACGTCGCCGACTGCCCGGTGGCCACCGAGGACGAGAGCGGTGTCGACAACACCATCGCGCTGCCCGTCGACCCCTGGTACCTGGACGCCAGCGCGCTGACCCTGAAGGGTGCCTCCTACAAGGGCATCGTCGAGGTCAAGATGGCCGACGGCAAGAAGAAGAAGGTGCTGAAGTACGTCATCTCGGGCGGCACCGACATCGTCGACCTGCACCAGACGGTGAAGGACAAGGCGTCCGGCAAGACCTACCACGTGCAGGCGGCCAAGGGCTCGAAGTCCACCATCACCGACGGCGACACGGTGATGTACACCGAGAGCATCTCCGGCAACCTGTTCGGTCTGGTCCCGGTGACCTTCAGCCCCGACAGCCCGCCGCCGCTGGACATCCCGCTGATCTACTTCACCGACGCGAAGGTCGTCCAGGCCGGCCAGTTCGGCGGCACGCTGCACGTCCCCGGACTGCACAACTACATCGACTGAGCGTCGTCGCAGACCCTTCCGGGAGCCGCACGCGAGAGCGCCCCCTGCCTCACCGGCAGGGGGCGCTCTCCTGTGACGCGGACCGTCAGTCGCGGGCCTCGCCCAGGTGGTGGACACGGACCATGTTCGTGGTGCCGGCGACACCGGGCGGCGAGCCGGCCGTGATCACGACGATGTCGCCCGTGCTGAAGCGGTTGAGCTTGACGAGCTCCTGGTCGACCAGTTCGACCATCTCGTCGGTGCTCCCCACGAAGGGCACGACGTGCGACTCGACGCCCCAGCTCAGGGTGAGCTGGTTGCGGGTGCCCTCGTCGGTGGTGAAGGCGAGGATCGGCTGCGCCGCCCGGTAGCGGGACAGGCGGCGGGCCGTGTCACCGGACTTGGTGAAGGCCACCAGGCCCCTGCCGCCGAGGAAGTCGGCGATCTCGCAGGCGGCGCGGGCGACCGAACCGCCCTGCGTGCGCGGCTTCTTGCCGGGGACCAGGGGCTGCAGGCCCTTGGACAGCAGCTCCTCCTCGGCCGCCTGGACGATCTTCGACATCGTCTTGACGGTCTCGACCGGGTACGCGCCCACCGACGACTCGGCGGACAGCATGACCGCGTCCGCGCCGTCCAGGATCGCGTTGGCGACGTCGGAGGCCTCGGCGCGGGTCGGACGGGAGTTGGTGATCATCGACTCCATCATCTGGGTCGCGACGATCACCGGCTTGGCGTTGCGCCGGCACAGCTCGATCAGGCGCTTCTGCACCATGGGGACCTTCTCGAGCGGGTACTCGACGGCCAGGTCGCCACGGGCCACCATGACGGCGTCGAACGCCGCGACGACGTCGTCCATGTTCCGCACCGCCTGCGGCTTCTCCACCTTGGCGATGACCGGGACCCGGCGGCCCTCCTCGTCCATCACCCGGTGGACGTCGTCGACGTCCTTGGCGTCGCGGACGAAGGACAGCGCGACCATGTCGCAGCCCATCCGCAGGGCGAAGCGCAGGTCCTCGATGTCCTTCTCGCTCAGCGCGGGCACGTTCACGGCCGCGCCGGGCAGGTTGATGCCCTTGTGGTCGGAGACGACACCGCCCTCGATGACGATCGTCCGCACCCGCGGACCCGCGACGTCCAGCACCTTCAGCTCGACGTTGCCGTCGTTGATCAGGATCTGGTCGCCGTGCGAGACGTCGCCCGGCAGGCCCTTGTAGGTCGTACCGCAGATGTGCTTGTCACCCGGGACGTCCTCGGTCGTGATGACGAACTCGTCACCGCGCTCCAGCTCCACCGGACCCTCGGCGAAGGTCTCCAGACGGATCTTCGGGCCCTGGAGGTCGGCGAGGACGCCGATGGCCCGGCCGGTCTCCTTGGAGGCGGCCCGGACGCGGTCGTACCGCCCCTGGTGCTCGGCATGGCTGCCGTGGCTGAAATTGAACCGGGCCACGTTCATGCCGGCCTCGATCATGGAGACGAGCATCTCGTGGGAGTCGACCGCGGGGCCGAGAGTACAGACGATTTTCGAACGGCGCATGGGGCGATCCTATCGGTTTGTTTCGCTCCGGAATATTCCGTCTGGCGGAAGATACAAATGGGCGGGTCGGTGCTCAGGCGTGTATTACTCGCCGGTAATTGCCCGGCTGTTCTTTCCGACCAGCGCGTAGGTCTGTGTGGCGATCTCCAGTTCCTCGTCGGTCGGCACCACGGCGACCGCCACCCGCGCGCCGGCGGGCGAGATCAGCCGGGGACCGGCGGCGCGTACGGCGTTCAGCGCGGGGTCGACGGCCGCGCCCAGGGTCTCCAGGCCCGCGATCGCGGCCTCGCGCACGGCTGCCGCGTTCTCGCCGACCCCGGCGGTGAAGGTGATCGCGTCCACCGTGCCGAGTACGGCGTAATAGGCGCCGATGTACTTCTTCAGCCGGTGAATGTAAATGTCGAAGGCGAGCCGGGCCCGTTCGTCGCCCTCGCCGATCCTCCGCTCGATCTCGCGCATGTCGTTGTCGCCGCACAGCCCGACCAGCCCGCTCCTCTTGTTGAGGAGAGTGTCGATCTCGTCCGTGGACATTCCGCCAACACGCATCAAATGGAAGATGACCGCCGGATCCACGTCCCCGGAGCGTGTCCCCATCACGAGTCCCTCCAACGGCGTCAGCCCCATGGAGGTGTCCACGCACTTCCCGCCCCGCACCGCGGACGCGGACGCTCCGTTGCCCAGGTGCAGCACGATCACGTTCACGTCCTCGGGAGTCCGGCCGAGGAGTTCGGCCGTCGCCCGGGACACATAGGCGTGCGAGGTCCCGTGGAACCCGTAGCGCCGCACCCGGTGCGCGTCGGCGGTCTCGACGTCGATCGCGTAGCGGGCGGCCGACTCGGGCATCGTGGTGTGGAAGGCGGTGTCGAAGACGGCGACCTGCGGGAGGTCGGGGCGCAGGGCCAGCGCCGTGCGCAGGCCGACCAGGTTCGCCGGGTTGTGCAGCGGTGCCACCGGGATCAGCCGCTCGATCTCGGCGAGCACCTTGTCGTCCACGACCGTCGGCTGGGTGAACTGCTGCCCGCCGTGCACCACCCGGTGCCCGATCGCGGCCAGCTCGGGCGAATCGAGGCCGAAGCCGTCCTTGGTCAGCTCCTCCGCCACGGCCTTGAGGGCGTCCTCGTGGTCGGCGATCGAGGCGGTCCGCTCGCGCGGCTCGCCGGTCGTCAGCGGGGTGTGCTTCAGCCGTGAGGAACCCTCGCCGATGCGCTCGACGATGCCCACCGCGAGCCGGCTGCCGTCGCGCATGTCCAGCAGCTGGTACTTCAACGACGAGGAGCCGGAGTTGAGGACGAGGACTCGGGTCGGTGTCACTGGGCGGCCGCCTTCTCGCTCTGGACGTCGGCCAGGTCCGCGGACAGGCCGGGGAGCGGCTCCGGGGTCTGGGCCTGGATCGCCGTGATGGCCACGGTGTTGACGATGTCCTGGACCAGCGCGCCCCGGGACAGGTCGTTGACGGGCTTGCGCAGTCCTTGGAGGACCGGGCCGACGGCGATCGCGCCGGCCGAGCGCTGTACGGCCTTGTAGGTGTTGTTGCCGGTGTTGAGGTCCGGGAAGATCAGCACGCTGGCCTGGCCGGCCACCGCCGACCCGGGCAGCTTGGTCGCGGCGACGGACGGCTCCACGGCCGCGTCGTACTGGATGGGCCCCTCGATCCTGAGGTCGGGGCGCCGGGCGCGGACCAGATCGGTGGCCTCGCGCACCTTGTCGACGTCGGCGCCCGAGCCGGACGTGCCGGTCGAGTACGACAGCATCGCGATCCTCGGCTCGACGCCGAACCGCGCGGCGGTGGCGGCGGCCTGGATGGCGATGTCGGCCAGCTGCTCGGCGTTCGGATCGGGGTTCACGGCGCAGTCGCCGTAGACGAGGACCTTGTCGGCGAGGCACATGAAGAACACGGACGAGACGATGTCGGCGTCCGGCCTGGTCTTGATGATCTCGAAGGCGGGCCGGATGGTGGCGGCCGTGGAGTGCACGGACCCGGAGACCATGCCGTCCGCGAGCCCCTCCTGCACCATCAGCGTCCCGAAGTAGTTGACGTCGCTGACCACGTCGTAGGCCAGCTCGACGGTCACGCCCTTGTGGGCGCGCAGCCGGGCGTACCGCTCGGCGAAGGCGTCGCGCAGTTCGCTGGTGGCCGGGTCGATCAGCGCGCACTCGCCCAGGTCGATGCCGAGGTCGGCGGCCTGCTTGCGGATCTGGTCGACGGGGCCGAGCAGGGTGAGGTCGCACACGCCCCGGCGCAGCAGCACCTCGGCGGCGTGCAGCACCCGTGGCTCGGTGCCCTCGGGCAGCACCACCCGTCGCCGGTCGGACCGGGCCTGCTCCAGCAGCTTGTGCTCGAACATCATCGGGGTGACCCGGTCGCTGCTCGGCGTGGAGACCCGGCCCAGCAGCCCGGCGGTGTCGACATGGCGTTCGAACACGCCGAGCGCGGTCTCGGCCTTGCGCGGGGTGGCCGCGTTCAGCTTCCCCTCCAGGGAGAAGAGCGCGGCGGCGGTGGGGAAGCTGTTCCCGGGCACCGAGAGCACCGGGGTGCCGGGGGCGAGGCGGGCGGCGAGGGTGAGGACCTCGTCGCTGGGCACCTCGTCGAGGGTGAGCAGGATGCCCGCTATCGGCGGGGTGCCGGCGCTGTGCGCGGCCAGCGTGCCGACGACCAGGTCGGCGCGGTCGCCGGGGGTGACCACCAGACAGCCCGGGGTCAGGGCGGCGAGGAGGTTCGGCAGCATGGCCCCGCCGAAGACGAAGTCCAGGGCGTCCCGGGCCAGCCCGGAGTCGTCGCCGAGCACCACCCGGGCGCCGAGGGCGTGCGCGATCTGGGCGACGGTGGGGGCGGACAGGGCCGGCTCGTCGGGCAGGACGTAGCAGGGGACCGGCAGCCGCGACGCGAGCCGCTCGGCGATCTCGTCCCGGTCCTCCCGGGCCACCCGGTTGGTGACCATCGCCAGTACGTCGCAGCCGAGCCCGTCGTACGCCCGGTAGGCGTTGCGGGTCTCGGCGCGCACGGACTCGGGCGACTGCCTGCGGCCGCCCACGACGGGGATGACCGACGCCCCGAACTCGTTGGCGAGCCGCGCGTTGAGGGAGAGCTCGTCGGGGAGCTGGGTGTCGGCGAAGTCGGTGCCGAGGACGAGGACGACGTCGTAGTCGCGGGCGACCTGGTGGAACCGGTCGACGAGGACGGAGACCAGCTCGTCCGTGCCCCGCTCGGCCTGGAGGGCGGTCGCCTCGTGGTAGTCCATGCCGTAGACGGACGCCGGGTCCTGGGTGAGCCGGTACCGGGACCGCAGCAGTTCGAACAGGCGGTCCGGTCCTTCGTGGACGAGCGGACGGAACACGCCCACTCGGTCTACCTGCCGGGTCAGGAGCTCCATGACCCCCAGCTCGACGACCTGGCGGCCGTCCCCGCGGTCGATCCCGGTCACGTACACGCTGCGCGTCACGCGTGCTCTCCGTTTCATGGCGTCGGCTGTGGCATGGCGTCAGCTGCCCGGGTGCTCTTCGTGGCGCGGAAGATGGCCCGCTGAGGCGAGCAGAACCCTCTTGACAATACCCCGGTCGCTCTATAAGGCGCCCGTCAGGATTCGTCCTGGTCCGTCCGGTCCGACCGATCGGTATGATCATGAATAAATGTAGGCAGATAGGGTGAAAAGCGACATCGTCCGGGGGTCATGAAACAATCGGATCGGCTCACCGGTGTACAGAAGCGAGCAGGAGACACAGCACGATGCGTATCGGAGTTCTCACCGCAGGCGGCGACTGCCCGGGCCTGAACGCAGTGATCCGGTCGGTCGTGCACCGAGCGGTCACGCAGTACGACGACGAGGTCATCGGCTTCATGGACGGCTTCCGCGGCCTCCTCGACGGCCACCACGTCGACCTCGACCTCGACGCCGTCGGCGGCATCCTGGCCCGCGGCGGCACCATCCTCGGCTCCTCCCGGCTGGAGCGCGACCGGCTGCGCGAGGCCTGCGAGAAGGCCACCGACATCGCCCGCGACTTCGGTATCGACGCGCTCGTCCCGATCGGCGGCGAGGGCACGCTCACGGCGGCGCGGATGCTCTCCGACGCCGGTCTGCCGGTCGTCGGGGTCCCCAAGACCATCGACAACGACATCTCCTCGACCGACCGCACGTTCGGGTTCGACACCGCCGTCGGCGTCGCCACCGAGGCGATGGACCGGCTGAAGACCACGGCCGAGTCGCACCAGCGGGTGATGGTCGTCGAGGTCATGGGCCGGCACGCGGGCTGGATCGCGCTGGAGTCCGGCATGGCGGCGGGCGCGCACGGCATCTGCCTGCCCGAGCGGCCCTTCGACCCCGCCGACCTGGTGAAGATGGTCGAGGAGCGGTTCGCCCGCGGCAAGAAGTTCGCCGTGGTCTGCGTCGCCGAGGGCGCCCACCCGGCCGAGGGCACCATGGACTACGGCAAGGGCGCGATCGACCAGTTCGGCCACGAGCGCTTCCAGGGCATCGGCACCGCACTGGCGTACGAGCTGGAGCGGCGCCTGGGCAAGGAGGCCCGGCCGGTCATCCTCGGCCACGTCCAGCGCGGCGGCACGCCGACCGCCTACGACCGGGTGCTCGCGACGCGGTTCGGCTGGCACGCGGTCGAGGCCGCGCACCGGGGCGACTTCGGGCAGATGACGGCACTGCGCGGGACCGACATCCGGATGGTTCCGCTGGCGGACGCGATCACCGAGCTGAAGACCGTGCCCACGGACCGCATGGACGAGACGGAGTCGGTCTTCTAGGACCTCTCCCGGCCGCCTCCCGGACGCGCCCAGGACTCGTCCGGGAGGGTGGCGAGGGCCCACCAGAAGTGCTCGACGATCCGGTCGAGGAACTCCCGCCCGCCGTCGCCCTGGTCGTCGGCGGCGCCGCCGTACCGGTCCGGGGCCGCGGCCGTCCGCTCGCGGTGGCTCTCCCGCAGCGCCTCCAGCGCGGCCTCCAGCGGACGCCGGTCCACCGGCACCAGGCGCGCCACCGCCCGCACCCTGGTCATCCGGCGGGCCGTGACCGCGCCGCGCAGCAACTGGGCCAGGCGCGGCTCGCGTCCGGTGACGCCGACGAACTCCGGCAGGGTGAGCTCCAGCAGACCGGCGAGCAGGGCGGCCTGCCGCTCGGTGCCGCGCCAGGTGTCGCTCTCCTCCATCTCCGCGTACGCGATGAACTCGAGCCCGACGGCCCGCGCGACGTCCTCCGCGGACAGGCCGCGCGCGAGGCGGTGCTCGCGAAGGCTCCGGGGCCGGCCGGCGAGGTCACCGGAGGAGCACCACAACACGCCTGCCAGGGCCGTGACTTCGGGCCCCGTGGGGGTCGAGAGCCCGCGTTCCCAGCCGAGCACGAGATCGGGCGTGACGTACGTCAGCCCGTAGGAGGCGCGCAGGCCGTAGGCGACGTGCTCGGGGCCCATCCCGAGTGCGGTGCGCAGCCGACGGGCGGCGGGGGCGTCGAAAGGCGGACCGGGCTGTCTGCTCTGACTGGCTGTTGATCGGCGCACGGCCACAACGTAGGGGGGAGGCGGGTGCGGTGGCTACGGGTTGTCGGGACGGGATCACGGATTGTAGGAAGGTACGGCGCGCGGGACGCGTTCGCGCCACCCGCTGGGCGACTTCCCTACCTGGCGGGCTACTTCGCGACCGGCGAGCGTCTTCGCCACCTGTCGGGCGACTTCGCCCTCCCGGGCAACTCCACCGCCTGCCGCTCGACTTCATTGCTCGTCGAGCAACTTCCTTGAATGCCCGGTTACTTCATCGACAGGCTCAGCGGTGTCCGTCGCTCGTCCTGCCGATGACGGTTCCGTGGAAGGTCCCGCCGCGGAAGTCGATGTGGTCCCCGCCGTAGCCGCCCGCGCCGTCGTCGGACCGCGATCCCGTGGAGCCGGGCGACGCGGCCCGGGGCCGGTGCTTGCGCAGTACCGCCACCGCCACCGAGGCCGCCTGTGCCGCGGCCCGCTGCTGCGCGCCCGAGGCGTCTGCCCTGCGCTTGCCGGCGTCGGCGCGGTCGCTGATCCCCCGGATCACGACGGCGTCCGACCGTCCGCCCAGATGGGCCGCGTGAGCCGCCCCCGAGCCTTCCGTCTCGATCGCCGCCGCGTCGCCGTAGTGCTCGCGCAGATGCCGGGCGATCTCGGACCGGGCGTCCGCGAGCACCACGTCCCCGGCCGCGATCGGCTTGAAGTGCGCGGTCACGTCCGCCATGTCCCGGACCGCCGAACGGGCCGCCTGCACCAGCGCGTTCGAGCCCGGCCAGGCCTCGGGGCGGACCTCGAAGCCCTGCGGGGTCTGCTTGCCGCCGTGGATGCCGTAGACCTTCGTGCCCACCACGACGTCGCCGATGCCGATGTCGTGCTTGAGGCTGCCCGCGATCCCGACGAAGAGCACCGCCTCCGGGCGCAGCCAGGTGACGATCTGGGTGGTGAGCGCGGCGGCGTTCACCGGCCCTTCGCCCAGTTCGGCGAGCGCCACCCGCCAGGGCGTGCCGTCGAGCCGGCCGAGTTCGACGCGGGTTCCGCTGTCGGGGTGGACCTGCTCCCGCCGGTCGGTGACGTACCCGCGTACGGCGGCGTATTCGAGCGCGAGAGCGGTGAGCACCACAACGGTGGGACGTGTCTCCGGCATCCCTCTAAGGTACTGGGCAAGTCGCTTGTGGGAACGGGGCGTCGGGGTCGGGGGAAGGGGCCGGGATGGCGGGGACGGATGTCACGGCCGGGCAGTTGCTGCTCGCCGAGTACGAGTGCATCAAGGACGAGCAGAAGGCGCGGATCGGGTTCCGGGACAACCTGTTGTACGTGACGCTCGCGGTGGTCGCCGCCGTGATCGCCGCGGCGGCGCAGGCCAAGCAGGCGTCGATGCTGCTCGGGCTGCCGCCGGTGTGCGTCGTGCTGGGCTGGACCTATCTCGTCAACGACGAGAAGATCTCGGCGATCGGGGCTTATGTGCGCGGGGAGTTGGCGCCCCGGCTGGCCGCCCGCACGGGGGAGGCCGGGGCACAGGCCTTCGGGTGGGAGACCTTTCACCGCGGGGACGCCCGGCGCGTGTCGCGGAAGGTCGTGCAGTGCGTGGTCGACCTGGTCGCCTTCTGCGTCGTACCGCTGGGCGCGCTGGTCGTGTACTGGACCGGCGAGCACCTCGCCGTCGGTCTGCTGGCCGTCTCGGTGGTCGAGGCCCTCGCGGTCGTCGGTCTCGCGGTGTGCGTGGTGATGTACGCGCTGCCGTTCGGGTCGGGCTCCGGGTCCGGGCCGGGTGCCGGGTCCGGGCCGGATCCCGTCTGAGGGCTGCGGCGGGGCGGATTGCGCGGGGGGAGCGGGAACGGCCGGACCGGTCCTACCGGTCCCGGTCCGCCCCGGGGAGCCAGCGGTAGACCAGTTCGGGGCGGCCCACCTGCCCGTACAGCGGTCTGCGTTCGGCCCGGCCCGCCTCCACCAGGTGCTCCAGATAGCGCCGGGCCGTGATCCGTGAGATCCCCACGGCCTGGGCGACGCCCGCCGCGGTGTGTCCCTCGGCGGCCTCGCGCAGTGCCGTCGTCACCCGCTCCAGGGTCGGCCCGCTCAGGCCCTTCGGCAGGGCCGCCGGAGCCGGGGCCCGCAGCGCGGCGAGGGCCCGGTCGACCTCGTCCTGTCCGCTCGCCTCGCCCGCCGCGCCCCGGAACTCCGCGTACCGCACCAGCCGGTCCCGCAGGGTCGCGAAGGTGAACGGCTTCAGGACGTACTGCACGACCCCGAGCGACACCCCCTCGCGCACGACCGCCAGATCACGGGCGGACGTCACCGCGACGACGTCCGCGTGGTGGCCGGCCGCGCGCAGCGACCGGGCCAGCCGCAGCCCGTGCACGTCCGGCAGGTGCAGGTCGAGCAGCAGCAGGTCCACGGCCGTGCGCTCCAGCAGCCGCCGGGCCTCCGCGCCCGTGCGCGCCTGGCCGACGGCGACGAACCCCGGCACCCGGTTCACGTACATCACATGCGCGTCCGCCGCGACGGGGTCGTCCTCCACGACGAGGACCCGGATGGGCCGGCCCGCGCTCACGCGTCGCCCCCGCGGTCCGGGCCGCCGACGAGAGCGGCGGCCACCCCGGCGCCGGTGCGCAGCGGCAGCCGCGCCACGAACCGCGCGCCGCCCCCGTCGGCCTCCGTCACCGACAGCGACCCCTCGTGCCGGGTCACGGCCTGCTGCACGAGGGCCAGGCCCAGGCCGCGGCCCTGCGGCCCGGACGGCTTCGTGGAGAACCCGCGCCGGAAGACCAGCTCCGCGTGGGCCGGATCCACCCCCGCCCCCGTGTCCGAGACGGACAGCACCAGTTCCCGCGCGTCGCCGCGCACCGTGACCGTCACCCGGGCGGGAGTGCTGCCCTGCGCCGCGTCCACGGCGTTGTCGACGAGGTTGCCGAGGATGGTCACCAGATCCCGCGCGGGCAGCGTCTTCGGCAGCAGCCCGTCGTCGAGGCCGCCGTCCCGCGACACCACCAGTTCCACGCCCCGCTCGTTCGCCTGCGCCGTCTTGCCCAGCAGCAGCGCCGCCAGCACCGGTTCGCTCACCGCCGACACGACCTGGTCGGTGAGCGCCTGGGCCAGTTCCAGTTCGGCCGTCGCGAACTCCACGGCCTCCTGCGCCCGGCCCAGCTCGATGAGGGACACCACCGTGTGCAGCCGGTTGGCCGCCTCGTGCGCCTGCGAGCGCAGCGCCTGGCTGAAGCCGCGCTCGGAGTCCAGCTCGCCCATCAGGGACTGGAGCTCGGTGACGTCGCGCAGGGTGACCACCGTCCCGCGGCGCTCGCCGCCGGACACCGGCGAGGTGTTGACCACCAGCACCCGCCGCTCGGTCAGATGCACCTCGTCCACCCTCGGCTCCGACGCCAGCAGCGCCCCGGTCAGCGGCGCGGGCAGGCCCAGATCGGCCACCGACCGGCCCACCGCCTCGCCCGACACGCCGAGCAGTTCCTGCCCGCCGTCGTTGATCAGCGCCACCCGGTACGCGCCGTCCAGCATCAGCAGGCCCTCGCGCACGGCGTGCAGGGCGGCCTGGTGGTAGTCGTGCATCCGGCTGAGCTCGGCCGCGTTCATGCCGTGGGTGTGGCGGCGCAGCTGGGCGTTGATGACGTACGTGCCGATCGCGCCGAGCGCGAGCGCGCCCGCGGCGACCCCCAGCAGCGCGGTGACCTGGTCCTGGACGCGCGCGCTGATCGCCTCGACCTTGATCCCCGCGCTGACCAGTCCGATGATCCGCTTGTCGTCGTCCTCGATGGGGGTGACCGCGCGGACCGACGGGCCGAGGGTGCCGGTGTAGGTCTCGGTGAAGGACTCGCCCTTCAGCGCGTCGGCGGTGTTGCCGCGGAAGCGCCGGCCGATCTGGTCCTCGTCGGGATGGGTCCAGCGGATGCCCCGCGGATCCATGATCGTCACGAAGTCCACCCCGGTGTCGCGCATGACCCGCAGCGCGTACGGCTGGAGCTGCGCCCCGGGGTCGGGGCCGAGGACGGCCGCGCGCACCGAGGGGGCGTCGGCGACCGAGCCGGCCACCGCCGTGGCCTGGCGTCCCGCGGCCTCCTCGGCCTGGCCGCGGTCGCTGATCCAGGTGAACAGCGCGTACCCGGCGACCACGACCGCGATCAGCACGGCCTGCATCGCGAAGAGCTGGCCGGCCAGGCTGCGGGGCCGAGGGAGGGACATACGCATTCCGTCAGTGTGCCTGGCGTGTCGAGCGTGAACTCAATGAACGGAAGGGTGACCGCCCTCACACGGCGGTGGATAGTCACGGCATTCCCCCGATCTCCCGGGAGCGCGCCCGATCCCCCGGGCGCGCGCCGCTCCGGGGATCGACCGGACGTGAGCCGCACGCCGGTGATGCCGACGAAGACGTCAAGGAGGGCAGCCGTGGCCGCCAGCACCCCCGATACGGCACCTGCCGCACCCGCCGTGAAGCGGGACCGCACCCACTATCTCTACCTCGCGGTGATCGCCGCGGTCGCCCTCGGCATCGTCGTGGGCCTGGCCGCCCCCGACTTCGCGGTCGAGCTCAAGCCGCTGGGCACGGGCTTCGTGAACCTGATCAAGATGATGATCTCGCCGATCATCTTCTGCACGATCGTGCTGGGCATCGGCTCGGTGCGCAAGGCCGCGAAGGTCGGCGCCGTCGGCGGTATCGCGCTCGGCTACTTCCTGGTGATGTCGCTGGTCGCGCTCGCCATCGGCCTGCTCGTCGGCAACGTCCTGCACCCGGGGGACGGGCTGCACCTGACGGACGCGATCAAGGCGAGCGGGCAGGGCCAGGTGTCCTCGGAGGCGCTGCCGCCGGTCGAGTTCGTCCTGTCGATCATCCCGGTCACCTTCGTCTCCGCCTTCACCGAGGGACAGGTGCTCCAGACGCTCCTGGTCGCCCTGCTCGCCGGTTTCGCGCTCCAGGCGATGGGCGCCGCCGGACAGCCGGTGCTGCGCGGTGTCGAGCACATCCAGCGGCTCGTCTTCCGCATCCTCGCCATGGTGATGTGGGCGGCGCCGATCGGTGCCTTCGGCGCCATCGCCGCGGTGGTCGGCTCGGCGGGCCTGGACGCGCTCAAGAGCCTCGCCGTGCTGATGCTCGGCTTCTACGTCACCTGCTTCCTGTTCGTCTTCGTGGTGCTCGGCGCGCTGCTGCGGATCGTCGCCGGTCTGAACGTCTTCACCCTGTTCAAGTACCTGGCCCGCGAGTTCCTGCTGATCCTGTCCACCTCCTCCTCCGAGTCCGCGCTGCCGCGGCTGATCGCGAAGATGGAGCACCTGGGCGTCAGCAAGCCGGTGGTCGGCATCACGGTCCCGACCGGCTACTCGTTCAACCTCGACGGCACGATGATCTACATGACCATGGCGTCGCTGTACATCGCCGACGCCCTGGGCACGCCGATGTCGATCGGTGAGCAGATCCCGCTGCTGCTGTTCCTGCTGCTCGCCTCCAAGGGCGCGGCGGGCGTCAGCGGCGCCGGTCTGGCCACGCTGGCCGGCGGCCTCCAGTCGCACAAGCCCGCGCTGGTGGACGGGGTCGGCCTGATCGTCGGCATCGACCGCTTCATGAGCGAGGCCCGGGCCCTGACGAACTTCGCGGGCAACGCCGTCGCCACCGTGCTGGTCGGCACCTGGACGAAGGAGATCGACCGGGACCGCGTCCAGCGGGTGCTCGCCGGTGATCTGCCGTTCGACGAGCGGACGCTGCTGGACGAGCACGACGCCGCCCCGGCCGGGACGGACGTGCCCGGACAGCGCGGGGACGGCGAGCGGGAGCCGGTCACGGCCTGATCCCCCGACCGGCGTCCGTCCGAGTGGCGCACGCTCCGGAGTTCCGGCCCGGCCTGAACCGGCCGGACCTCCGGGTCACCGGGCGCCGGGATCTTCGCCGAGTCCCGTCACCAGTTCGGTGGCACGAGAGGCGGGTACGCCCGCCGTGGTCAGGATCGTGACCGCGGCGGAGCGGCCCGCCTCCTCCGTTCTCAGCAGGCCGTCGTTCACGGCCTCCATCAGCGCGAACAGCATCTGCTCGTGTACGTACGCCAGGGCCGCCGGCGGCAGCGGGGAGCTGAAGACCCCCTGGTCCAGCCCGTGCCGGAGCACCTCGGCGCAGGACTCGCGGACCGGGGCGAGCCGGTCGCGGATGCCCTGCACGGTGACGCTGCGCTGGGCCAGCGCGACCAGGATGCGGTAGCGGTCGGCGACCTCCCAGACCACGAGGGTCGAGCGGGCCAGTGCCTGCACGGGGTCGTCGGCGCCGTCGCGGCCGGCCGCGAACGCGGCCTCCACCGCCTCCACCGCACCGTCGACCAGCGTGCTGATCAGCGCCTCACGGCTGGGGAAGTGCCCGTACACCGTCCGTCGTACGACGCCCGCGGCGCGCGCGATCTGGTCCATGGACGCGTCGGGGTCGCGCAGCAGCTCGGCCAGCGCGACGTCGAGGATGCGGCGGCGGTTGGCGTCGGCGCGACTGGTGTTACCCGTGGTCATGTCAGCCATTCTGCACTCCCACCGACTTGCACAGTGGTGTGCAGCGTCGTAGATTGCACATCGTTGTGCAATTGCACTCTGCTGTGCAATTCGATGCCGCGTAGTGGAAGAGGAAGGCGACCCCGCCCATGCGACTCGTCATGACCGAACCGGTCGAAGGGATGGCGGGCCCCTACCGCCGGCGCTGGTGGGCACTGCTCGTGCTCTGCCTCAGCCTGCTGATCATCGTGATGGCGAACACCGCCCTCACCGTCGCCGCGCCCGACATGACCCAGGACCTGGGCCTGTCCAGCGCCGACCTCCAGTGGGTCATCGACGGCTACACCGTCCCGTACGCCGCCCTGATGCTGCTGCTCGGCGCGATCGGCGACAAGTACAGCCGGCGCGGGGCGCTCGTCCTCGGGCTCCTCGTCTTCGGCGGTGGCGCCGTCGCGGGTTCGCTCGTCGACAGCGCCGCCGGGGTCATCGCGGCCCGCGCGGTGATGGGCGTCGGCGCGGCGCTGATCATGCCGGCCACGCTGTCCCTGCTCGCCGCGACCTTCCCGCGCGCCGAACGCGCCAAGGCCATCACCCTGTGGACCGCCACCGCGGGCCTCGCCATCGCGGCCGGCCCGCTGGTCGCCGGGGCGCTGCTGGCGGACCACGGCTGGTCCTCCACGTTCCTGATCAACGTGCCGATCGCCGCCCTGGCGATCGTCGGCGCCTTCGTCCTCGTACCGCCGTCGAAGGCCGCGCACCACAGCCGCATCGACTACGTCGGCGGTCTGCTGTCGGTGGTGTGGATCGGCTCCCTCGTCTACATGATCATCGAGGGTCCCCACTTCGGCTGGGGCGTCAAGGCGGTCACGGCCGCGGTGGCGGCCGGTGCGGGCCTGCTCGTCTTCGTCCTGTGGGAGCTGCGCCACCCGCGTCCGGTCCTGGACGTGCGGCGCTTCGCCGACCGCCGCTTCGCGGGCTCCAACCTCGCGGTGGCCCTGTTCTTCCTGGCCGTCTTCGGCGCCTTCTACTACCTCACCCAGCACCTCCAGTTCGTCCTCGGCTACGACGCCCTGGAGACCGGCACGCGCATGCTGCCGCTCGCCGGTGCCGTGTTCGTCGGCTCGGCGCTGACCGGCTACCTCACCCCGCGGGTCGGCATGAAGTGGACGGTGAGCGCGGGCATGGTCGGCGGCACGGCCGCCCTCGGGCTGCTCACGCAGGTGGACCCGGGCTCGGACTACGGCGACTTCGTCGCCCCGCTCGTCGTCCTCGGCCTGGCGATCGGGCTCGCCCTCTCGCCCTGCACGGACGCGATCATGGGTGCCTTCCCGGAGTCGGAGCTGGGCGTCGGCGGCGCGGTGAACGACACCTCGCTGGAGCTCGGCGGCTCGCTCGGCATCGCCATCCTCGGTTCGCTGCTGGCCACGTCGTACTCGGACCACCTGGCGGACGCCACGGCCGGTGCCGGGCTCCCGGCGGACGCCCTCGCCACCGCCCAGGACTCGGTGGGCGCGGGGTATGCGGTCGCGCAGGGCATCGGTGACAAGGCGCACGCGCTGGCCGCCCAGGCGGCCCGGGCCACCGACCCGCAGCAGGCGGCCCAGCTCAAGGCGCAGGCGGAGCAGCTCGCCCAGGGCGCCGGACGGATGGCGGACGCGGTCGGCTCGTCCTTCTCCGACGCGGTGGCCCACACCAGCCTGATCGGCGCGGTGGTCCTCGGGGTCGGCACGGTACTGGTGGCGGCGCTGCTGCCGGGCGGGACGAAGCCGGAGCCCGCGGAGGAACCCGCAGCGGAGGCCGGCGCGGCCGGGGCGGGAGAGTCCGCGCAGGACGCCGACGCGGAGAAGACGGCGGGGAAGGAGAAGGCGACGGCGGAGAAGGAGAAGGCGACGGCGGAGAAGGAGAAGACGGCGGAGAAGGAGAAGGAGCAGGCGACAGAGAAGGAGAAGGAGCAGGCGACGGAGAAGGCGGGGGCGGACGCGGAGGAGAAGCCCGAGCAGGCGGCCGTGGAGGAGAAGCCCGAGCGGGCCGACGTCGGCAACGAGCCGGAGCGCGCGGCCACCGGGGCGCGCTGACCCGATTCTTACCTTCTTCTTAACGATCTCCACTAGCGTGCCGCGCCGACGACCGGCGTGGCACGCACTGTGGAGGCACGGGGGATGAAGATCGACTGGGACCGAAGGACCTGCGCTCGGCGCGGCCATGTGACGTACGCGCCGGAGGACCCCCGGCTGCGGGTGCGGCTGCGCGCGGACACCGCCCTCGGCGAGGTCTGGCGCTGTCTGCGCTGCGGCGACTACACGCTCGGCGAGCCGCACGGTTCGGGCCCCGCGAACGAGGCGCCCCTCGTCCCGCGCGGCAAGGTGCTGCGCGACCTGTTCGTCCTGCGCTTCCTCGCCATCGAGCGGGCCGTGCGCGGGGTGTTCATCGTGCTGGTCGCCGCGGCCGTGTGGAAGTTCAGCAACAGCCGGTACGCGGTGCGCCGGCTCTTCGACGAGTACCTCGACGTCTTCCGGCCGGTCTTCCGGCACTTCCACTACGACCTCGACCACTCGCCCGTGGTCGGCACCATCCAGAAGACGTTCGGCTACAAGCAGTCCACCCTGCTGCTGGTGGCCGGGCTGCTGCTGGTCTACGCGCTGGTCGAGCTCGTCGAGGCGGTCGGCCTCTGGTACGCCAAGCGCTGGGCGGAGTACCTGACCGTGGTCGCCACGGCCGCCTTCCTCCCGCTGGAGATCTACGAGCTCACCGAGCACGTGAGCTGGCTGAAGATCGCCACGCTCGTCCTCAACATCCTCGCCGTCCTCTACATCGCCCTCGCCAAGCGGCTGTTCGGGCTGCGCGGCGGGCGCCGGGCGTTCGACGAGGAGCGCCGCAGCGCCTCGCTGCTGGAGGTGGAGGAGTCGGCGGGCGTGCCGGTGTAGGGCCGGGTCGGCCCGCCGACCCGGCCGGCCCGGGTCTGTCAGCCCGCCGTCCCCGCCACCGCCACCGCCGCGTCCAGCCGTGCCGTCTCCTCGGCGGTCAGCGTCAGGTCCGCCGCGGCCGCGGACGCCCGGATCGTCTCCGGACGGCTCGCGCCCGGGATCGGCAGCACGGTGGGCGACCGGGTCAGGAGCCAGGCCAGGCAGACCTGTTGGGGACTCGCCCCGCGCTCCGCGGCGACCGCGTGGAAGGCGGCGAAACGGTCCTGACCCGGGCCCGGGTCCGCCCCCTCCCGCGACGACGGCCCGTCCAGGGAGCTGCGGGAGATCCCGCCCAGCGGGCTCCACGGCAGGAACGCCAGGCCCAGTTCCGCGCACAGCCGCAGTTCCGGCTCGCTGTCGCGGACGGCGGGGGAGTAGCGGTTCTGCACCGACACCAGCCGGTCGCCGAGGATCCCGTACGCCCGGCGGATCTGGTCCGCGTCCGTGTTGGAGATCCCGGCCAGCCGGATCTTGCCCGCGTCGAGCAGGTCGCGCAGGGCGCCGACGGACTCCTCGAAGGGGACGGCCGGGTCGGGCTTGTGCAGCTGGTAGAGGCCGATCGCGTCGACGCCGAGGCGCTTGAGCGAGGCCTCGGCGGCCGCCTTCAGCCGGCGCGGGCTGCCGTCCACCGTCCAGCCGCCGTCGGGGGTACGGCCCCGGCCGCCCTTCGTGGCCACCAGCACGCCGGAGGTGTCACCGCCGTACCCGGCGAGCGCGCGGGCCACCAGAAGCTCGTTGTGGCCCGGCTCGGCGTCCGGCAGGGTGTAGGAGTCGGCGGTGTCCAGCAGGGTGACACCCGCGTCCAGCGCCGCGTGCACGGTGGCCAGGGCGCGGCGCTCGTCGGGGCGGCCCTCGATGGACAGCGGCATCGCGCCGAGGCCGATCGCGCTCACCGAGAGATCGCCGAGTGTGCGCCGAAGCATGTCAGTGGTCCTTTCCGAGGGTCTCCACGACGGCCCGGGGCAGCCACTGCCGGGCGTCGGCGAAGGCGAAACCGAGCCGGGTGGCGCGGGAGTTGTCCATGCCGTAGGCGCGGAAGAAGGAGAAGGGGGAGACCTCGCCGGCCTCGACCTCCTGGTAGTGGGCCGCGGGGCCCGGGATGCGGGACACGATCTCGTCGGTGGTGAGCGTCCCGTGCGAGGCCGCGTTGACCGGGCCGGTGAAGTCCTGGCCCACCGCCCAGAACAGGAAGTCGGCGATCTCCTCGACGTGGATGTACGTCGCCGGGTGGTTGGCGGCGGGGACGACGATCGGCGCGCCGGTGCGCAGCCGGTCCGCGTAGTGGGCGAGGCGGCCGGTGAAGTCGTCGTCGCCGCCCAGCACATGGGCCACGCGGACGGCCGTGTACGGGAAGGCGGGCGCCGCCGCGAGGACCGCCTCCGCCTGCCGCTTGCCCTCGCCGTAGTGCGCGTCCCGGAACCCGGTGTCGTCCCAGGGGAGTTCGAGGTCGACGGCGACCTCGCGCGGGTCGACCGCGTCCTCCGGCACCCCGGCGGCGGGCGAGTCCTCGTACTCGTACACCTCCACCGTCGACGTCATCACGTAGCGCCGGGTACGGCCGGAGAAGACCCGGCGGGCGATCGCCGCCTGGCGCGGGGTGTAGCAGACCTGGTCGACGACGACGTCGAACACGCGCTCACCGAGCGCCTCGGTCAGCGCGCGCTCGTCGTCGCGGTCGGCGACCAGATGGACCGTCCCGGCGGGCGGCGCGGACGAACCGCGGTTGAGGACGGTGACCCGGTCCCCGGCGGCGAGCAGCCGGTCGATCAGCCGTTTCCCGAAATAGCGGTTCCCCCCGATGACCAGTACGTCACGCATGACGCCCCCTTCGAAAAATCCGGTCGGCAACAGGTCCGGTGCCGGTTTCCGCGGCCGGGAACTCCGGTTCCGCGGACGTGAACTCCGGTTCCGGTTCCGGGCCCGGGAACCCGACGGCGATAATTCTCCCGGCAGCGTGCCGCGCGCTGAAGGGGGAGACATGGGAGATCGGGCCGCCGTACCGAAAGAACCACGGCATCTGCGGGCCCTCGCCACCGAAACATCGGTGGCCTTCGACGCGCTGGACCGGGAGATCCTCCGGCTCCTGCAGACCGACGGCCGGATCAAGCTCAGCGAGCTGGGCCGCCGGGTGCGGCTGAGCCCGGCGGCCGTCACCGAGCGGGTGCGGCGGCTGGAGGCGGCGGGCGCGATCAGCGGGTACGGCGCCCATGTCGAGCCGGCCCGCCTCGGCTACGGCGTCCAGGCCTTCGTCCGGGTCGACCCGCACGGCGGCTACACGCTCAAGCACCCTCGCACCCTGGAGCTGATGGACCGCCCCGAGATCACCGAGGTCCACCATGTCGTGGGCGAGGACTGCTGGATCCTCAAGGTCGCCGTCCGGGACACCGCGCACCTGGAGGAGATCCTCGAACTGACCTCCGCGCTGGGTCGCACCACCACGTCGGTCGTGCTCTCCTCCCCGGTACGGCACAAGCCGCTGCTGCCCCCGGCCCCGCCCCTGCCGTGACCGCTTGCCTTGACGTCGGCGTCAGGGCTTACGTTCGTGGACATGCGAATCGGCGAGCTGGCCGCACGGGCCGGAACCACCACGCGGACGCTGCGGTACTACGAGTCGCGGGGTCTGCTGACCGCGCGGCGGGACGACCACGGGCACCGCTCCTACGACGACCGCGACCTGAAGCTGCTGCGGCAGATCAGGACGCTGCGGGACTTCGGGTTCGAGCTGGAGGAGACCCGGCCCTTCGTGGAGTGTCTGCGGGCCGGGCATCCCGAGGGGGACTCCTGCCCGGCGTCGCTCGCGGTGTACCGGCGCAAGCTGGACGAGCTGGACGAGCTCGTCGGGGAGCTGCGGGCGGTGCGGGAGAAGGTCGCCGGGCAGCTCGCGCGGGCCGAGCGGGCGCGTGCCGAGCTGGACGCCGAGGCGCAGGTTCCGGGGGGTCCGGAGCCGGTGTGCGAGCTGGGAGGACGGGGACGGTGACCATGACGGCCGAGGTGCCCGAGGTGACGGACGAGGATTTCGGGGCGGAGGTGCTCGGGGCGGACCTGCCGGTGCTGGTGGAGTTCACCGCCGACTGGTGCCCGCCCTGCCGGCAGATGGCGCCGGTGCTGCGCGCGCTCGCCGTGGAGGAGGGGGAGCGGCTGCGGGTGGTGCAGCTGAACGTGGACCGCAACCCGGAGACGACCAACCACTACAAGGTCCTGTCGATGCCGACCTTCATGGTCTTCCGAGGCGGTGAGCCGGTGAGGGCGATGGTGGGCGCGCGGCCGAAGCGGCGGCTGCTGGAGGAGCTGTCCGACCTGCTCTGACCGCTCCGTGCCCACCCGTACACAGAGAAATCCCCCGGGCAATTGTCACCGGGGGATTTCTCTGTGTATATTCATTGATTCGCGACTTCATATGAAGAAGGCGCGGGGAAGTTCACTGGGCACAGTATATCCGGGCGGGAGCGGAATTGTCAAACAACGAATTTCCGGACGATGAATTGCGGCACGAGCAGGAATTCATCGACGGGTTGTACGCGCGTGTCGACGCACTGCGCGGCGACACCGAGACCTCCGTCACGGACGCGCTCGCACAGGGCAACACACCCATGCAGGCCCGGCTGGAGCGGGACATCCTGGTCGCCGAGCGGTCCGGGCTGCTCGCCGCGCTCAACGCGGTCGACGGCTCCCTCTGCTTCGGCCGGATCGACCTGTCCCCCACTCTCGACTCCGCTCGAGCGGGGGGACCCCCATCGGGCGCGAGCCACCACATCGGCCGGATCGGCCTGCGCGCCGACGACGCCGAGCGCACGCCGGTCCTCATCGACTGGCGGGCCGACGTCGCCCGCCCCTTCTACCTGGCCACCGGCCACACCCCGATGGGCCTGCGCCGCCGCCGGCACATCGCCACCGACGGCCGCCGGGTCACCGCCCTGCACGACGAGATCCTCGACCTCGGCGACGCCACCCGCACCGGCCACGAGGACCCGACCGGCGACGCCGTCCTGCTCGCGGCCCTGGGCGCGGCCCGCACCGGGCGCATGGGCGACATCGTGCAGACCATCCAGGCCGAACAGGACGAGATCATCCGCGCCCCGCACCGCGGGGTGCTGGTGGTGGAGGGCGGGCCCGGCACCGGCAAGACGGCCGTCGCCCTGCACCGGGCCGCGTACCTGCTCTACGAGCACCGGGAGCTGCTCGCCAAGCGCGCGGTGCTGATCGTCGGACCCAACCCGGCCTTCCTCGGCTACATCGGCGAGGTGCTGCCCTCGCTGGGGGAGACCGGCGTGCTGCTGGCCACGGTCGGCGAGCTGTTCCCCGGGGTACGGGCGACGGCGACCGACACCCGTGAGGCGGCCGCGGTGAAGGGCCGCGCGGACATGGCGGACGTCCTCGCCGACGTCGTACGCGACTGGCAGGCACTGCCCGACCCGGTGATCGCGATCGAGCACGACCGCGAGGTCCTGATGCTCGACGACGGGCTGGTCAAGGTCGCCCGCGAGCGCACCCGGTCCGCCGGACTGCCGCACAACGTGGCGCGCGAGCACTTCGAGGGCCACGTCCTCAACACGCTCACCGAGCTGTACGCCGAGCGCGTGGGCACCGACCCGTACGACGGCAGCAGCCTGCTGGACGCCTCCGACATCACCCAGATCCGCGACGAGATCGCCGAGAACCCCGAGGTGTGGGCCGCGATCGACCAGCTCTGGCCGCGGCTGACCCCGCAGCGCCTGGTCGCCGACTTCCTCGCCGACCCGGTGGGCTACGTCAGCGACGAGGACGCCCAGGCGATCCGCCGCCCGGTGACGCGGGCGTGGACCGTCGCGGACGTGCCGCTGCTCGACGAGGCGGCCGAACTGCTCGGCGTGGACGAGCGGGTGGCACGGGCGCGGGCCGAGCGCGAGCGGGAGACGCAGGTCGCCTACGCGCAGGGCGTGCTGGACGTCTCGTACGCCTCGCGCACCTACGAGTTCGAGGACATCGACGAGGAGGACTCCGAGGTCCTGTCCGCGCACGACATCATCGACGCCGAGCGGTTCGCCGAGCGGCAGGAGGAGGACGACCACCGCAGCGCCGCCGAGCGCGCGGCGGCCGACCGGACCTGGGCGTTCGGGCACATCATCGTCGACGAGGCGCAGGAGCTGTCGCCGATGGCGTGGCGGCTGCTGATGCGGCGCTGTCCCACCCGCTCGATGACGCTGGTCGGCGACCCGGCGCAGACCGCGGAGGCGGCCGGCGTCGGCTCCTGGTCGAAGATCCTCCAGCCGTACGTGGAGGACCGCTGGGAGCACACCCGGCTCGGTGTCAACTACCGTACGCCCGCCGAGATCATGGAGCTCGCGGCGGCCGTGGTGCGTGCCGAGCGGCCGGACTTCGAGCCGCCGAGCTCGGTGCGGTCGACAGGGGTACGGCCGTGGGTGCGCGCCACCGACGACCTGCCCGGCGCGGTGGCCGAGGCGGTCTCGGAGCTGACCCCCGAGGAGGGGCGGCTCGCGGTGATCGCGCCGCGCCATCTGCACCGCAGGCTGGCCGCCCGGCTGAACGGGGTGACGGCGGGCGCGGAGCCGGACCTGACCCGGACCGTCGTCCTGCTCGACCCGAGGCAGTCCAAGGGGCTCGAGTTCGACTCGGTGCTGGTGGTGGAACCGGCGCTGTACGGCACGAGCGACCTGTACGTGGCACTGACCCGGGCCACCCAGCGGCTGGGCGTGCTGCACACCGGCCGGCTGCCGAAGGCGCTGGTCGGCGCCTGAGGCACGGCCGGCGCGGTACGTGTGCGGTGGGCGACGCCCACCGTCCACGACCGCGCCGGCCGGCCCGCGGCGGTCCTCGTACGGCGCCGGTGCCGTACGAGGGGGGCGTCAGGCCGGGCGCAGCCACACCGTGGCGAGCGGCGGCAGGGTCAGCCGGATGCTGGCCTGATGACCGTGCCAGGGCTGCGGCTCCGGCTTCACCGGATCGGGGTTGACCACCTCGCCCCCGCCGTACCGGGCCGCGTCGGTGTTGAGGACCTCGTGCCAGGCGGGCACGTCCTCGGGGACGCCGAGGCGGTAGTCGTGACGGACCACCGGCGAGAAGTGGGAGACCGCGAGCAGGGGGACGCCGTCGGCGTCGTACCGCACGAACGCGACCACGTTGTCCTCGGAGGCGTCGCCGACGATCCACCGGAAGCCGGCCGGATCGGTGTCGCACTGCCACAGCGCCGGGGTGTCCCGGTAGACGGTGTTGAGGTCGCGCACGAGATCGCGCACACCGCGATGGTCGGCCTCCGCGCCGTACGCCGGGTCCAGCAGCCACCAGTCCGGGCCGTGCGCCTCCGACCACTCCGCGCCCTGCGCGAACTCCTGCCCCATGAAGAGCAGTTGCTTGCCGGGATGGGCCCACATGAAACCGAGGTAGGCGCGGTGGTCGGCGCGCTGCTGCCACCAGTCGCCCGGCATCTTCGACACCAGTGAGCGTTTGCCGTGCACCACCTCGTCGTGCGAGACGGGCAGGACGTAGTTCTCGCTGTAGGCGTACACCATCGAGAAGGTCATCTCGTCGTGGTGGTACTTGCGGTGCACCGGCTCGTGGCCCATGTACGCCAGCGAGTCGTGCATCCACCCCATGTTCCACTTCAGCCCGAAGCCGAGGCCGCCGAAGCCGCCCGGTCCCTTCTGGTGGGTGGCGCGGGTGACCCCGTCCCAGGCGGTGGACTCCTCCGCGACGGTGACGACCCCCGGCGCCCGCCGGTACACCGTCGCGTTCATCTCCTGGAGGAACGCCACCGCGTCCAGGTTCTCCCGGCCGCCGTGCTCGTTCGGGACCCACTGGCCCGGCTCGCGCGAGTAGTCGAGGTAGAGCATCGAGGCGACCGCGTCCACCCGCAGCCCGTCGATGTGGAACTCCTCGCACCAGTACACCGCGTTGGCGACCAGGAAGTTGCGCACCTCGCGGCGACCGAAGTCGAACTCCAGCGTCCCCCAGTCGGGGTGCGCGGAACGCAGCGGGTCCTCGTGCTCGTACAGCGGGCGGCCGTCGAACTCGGCCAGTGCCCAGTCGTCGCGCGGGAAGTGGGCCGGCACCCAGTCCATGATCACGCCGATCCCGGCCCGGTGCAGCGCGTCCACCAGGTACCGGAAGTCGTCCGGGGTGCCCAGCCGGGCCGTGGGCGCGTAGAAACCGGTGACCTGGTAGCCCCAGGAGCCGCCGAAGGGATGTTCGGCCACCGGCATCAGCTCCACATGGGTGAAGCCCAGGTCCCGTACGTACGCGGGCAGCTGGTCGGCAAGCTGACGGTAGGTCAGACCGGGTCGCCAGGAGGCGAGATGGACCTCGTAGACGGACAGCGGCGCCCGGTGCGGGGGAGTGTCCCCGCGGTGTGCCAGCCAGTCGGCGTCGCCCCACTCGTAGTGCGACCTGGTCACGATCGAGGCGGTCTCGGGCGGCACCTGGGTGCGGCGGGCCATCGGGTCGGCCCGCAGGGTCCGCGACCCGTCCGGGCGGGTGATCTCGAACTTGTACAGCTCGCCCTCGCCGACCCCCGGCACGAACAGCTCCCAGACACCCGACGAGCCCAGCGAGCGCATCGGATGTCCGGTGCCGTCCCAGAAGTTGAAGCCGCCGGTCACCCGCACCCCGCGCGCGTTCGGCGCCCACACCGTGAAGCGGGTCCCGGTCACGTCCTGGTGGGTGGTGGGCTCGGCGCCGAGCGCCGTCCACAGCTGCTCGTGCCTGCCCTCGCCTATCAGGTGCAGGTCCAGCTCGCCCAGCGTGGGCAGGAAGCGGTAGGCGTCCTCGGTGTCCTGGACCGTTCCCTCGTACGCCACCAGCAGGCGGTAGCGCGGGACCTCGGTCAGGGGGAGCAGGCCCGAGAAGAACCCGTCGCCGTCGTCGTGCAGTTCGGCGCGCAGGTTCCCGGCCACGACGGTCACGCCCAGCGCGTACGGCCGGAAGGCGCGGAAGGCGACACCGCCGGGCACCGGGTGGGCGCCCAGGACGGAGTGCGGGGCGTGATGGGTGCCGTGCAGGAGGCGCTCGCGGTCGCCCGCGTCGACGGCGGGGGAGAGGGCCACGGGGAGCGGGTGCGGCTCCGGGGCGGACTCCGGTATGGAGTCCTGGACGGACTCCGGTGCGGAGTCCGGGACGGGCGACGGCACGGGCCGGGAGACCGACTTCCTCGCGGCCTTCGTCGCCTTCACCGCCTTCCCGGTGGTGGCCTTCTTCGCGGCGGCCTTCGTCGTCGTCTTCTTCGCTGCCGCTGCTGCTGCCGCCGCCTTCTTCGCCGTCTTCTTCGCTGCCGCCTTCTTGGCCGCCGCCTTCTCGGTCGTCTGCTTCGCCGGCGGCTGCTCCTCGGCCGTCTTCTTCGGATGTGAGCCGTTGGACGGGGGGCTGGGGGTCACGGACAGGGCCTCCTGGGCGAGGGTCGGTCAGGACGGGTCGGGCGCGGCGAGGCGGCGTATCGCGGACAGCGGGACCGGAAGCCAGTCGGGCCGCTGCCGGGCCTCGTAGAGGACCTCGTAGACGGCCTTGTCCGTCTCGTAGGCCCGAAGCAGTACGGGATCGGTGCGCGGGTCACGGGCGCCGCCCTCGGCGTACCCCGTGCAGTAGGCGGCCCGGCAGGTGTCCGCCCACCCCGGCACGGCCGGGGTCACGGAGTGCTCGGCGTAATCGAAGGAGCGCAGCATCCCCGCGACGTCCCGCACCGTGGGCTGCGGCATCCGCCGCTCGGCCAGCGGCCTGGCCGGCTCGCCCTCGAAGTCGATCAGCGACCACGTCCCGCCGCCGTCGGCCGGGCCGTCGCCCCTGCCGCCGGACGGCGAGCGCAGGCACTGCCCGAGGTGGAGGTCGCCGTGGATGCGCTGGGCGGTCCAGGTCCGGCCCTCGGCCGCAAGAACGGCCGGCGCCTCGAAGGCGACCCGCAGGCCGGGCACGTACGGACGCAGCGCGGGCACCGCCTGCGCGGCCGCGTCCAGCCGCTCGATCATGCCGTCGGCCAGCGCCCGCACCTGGGCGTGGCCCAGGGTCACCGTGGGCAGCGCGCGGGCGAGCGCCGTGTGCACCTCCGCGGTGGCGCGTCCCAGTGCCCGGGCCTCGGCGGCGAAGTCCTCGCCCTTGGCGAGTTCGCGCAGCGCCAGCTCCCAGCCGTCCGACGCGCCCTGCACGAACGGCTGGAGCACCCCCAGGACGTACGACCCGCCGGACAGCTCCGCCCGCAGCCAGGCCGTGGGCGCCGGTACCCGCGCGCAGCCCGCGCGGGCCAGGGCCAGCGGCAGTTCGAGGTCGGGGTTGACGCCCGGCACGACCCGGCGCAGTAACTTGAGGATGAACGTATCTCCGTAGACCACCGACGAGTTGGACTGCTCGGCGGTCATCATCCGCGGCACCAGGCCGGGCCGTATCTCCTGGCCGGGATCCCGCTCGAAACGCAGTCCGCCGATGCGGGCCCGGGAGCGCAGGGCCTCCAGGAGCACACCGGCGGGCTGGGGGTCGTACAGCGCCTCGTACGCGGTCCGGCCGGCGAGCGGCCCCTCGGCCATGTGTCCGATCAGGGACGGTGCCAGCCGGGGCGGCAGAGCCTCACGGGCGCCTATCAGGAGCTGGTAGCAGTCGCCGGGAACGGCTCGCGCGCCCGGTACGGGCGGCTGATGGGTGCGTACCAGCAGGTGGTGCAGGCCGAGCTGGCTGTGCGCCGGCAGCAGCTCGGTGGCGCTGACCAGCGAGAACCCGCTGATCGGTCGTCCCTTTCCGGCGAACCAGCGCTGCCGTGGCAACCATGTGCGCAGCAGGGGGTCCAGGGACGCCAGGAGGCCGGGACCAGTGGTCGCGGTGCGTGTGACGGCTTCCGACATGGATCGCGTCCTTTCCCCGGGGGCGAGGGGAGGCGGTTACTGATGCGTGCCCCGGGCGGAGCGGTGGAAACCGCGTCGACCCGGGACCTTTCAGCCGAGCGGGTCCAGGGGATTTTCTGCGGACATGCCAGAAGGGTGTCCGATGTCGGGTTGTGCGACCAGACATCGGACACCCTTGTGGTGCCGTCGTGCTCCGAGCCGGGGCCCGGGTCAGACGGCGGTGGGGACGAAGGTGACCGTGATCTTCTGCGCGTCGTCCTTGGAGATGGTGTAGCCCGATGTCCTGGGCGTGAGCCAGAGCTCGTACGTCGCGGAGTCGACCTCGCCCTTCGACTTGGCCTTCAGTTCGGCAGTTCCCTTGACCAGCCTGATCTCTGCCGTGACCTTGCCGCTGAGCGAGGACGGCAGGGTGACGCCGGCCGTGACCGTCAGATCAGCCTCACCGGTGTTCTCCGCCGTGAAGACCCCGAGCCTCCTGGCGGTGAGATCGGTGAACTTGATCTCCTTCTTGTACGTGCAGACCGTGCCGCTCGTGGACCAGTTGCTGCCGTCGTCGGTGTCGATCTTCAGCTTGACGGGCTTGGGCGTGAGCGTGGCCGTCGGCGTGGGACTGGCGGATGCGGAGCCCGTGGGGCTCGGGTTCCCCGTTCCCGGGTCGTCGGACTTGCCGGGAGTCGGCTCGGACGTCGCCGTCGCCGTCGCCGTGGCCGTCGCCGTCGGGGTGGGAGGGAAGTCCGCCTGGACCGTGAAGGACCCTGTCACGGTGCTGGAGAACGTGGCGCCGCTGCTCACGCCGACAAGGCCAATGCCGCCCGCGGCCAGCACGAGTACCGCCGCGATCTTCCTCCGGTCGGAGATGGCCATTGGTGTTGCGCCCTTCTGATTGTGCTGGGGGTCGGGTCTACGCCCCGTGGGAGGGGCGCCATGGCGGTGAACGCCTTGGCCCACCGGGCCCGGCCGACGCGAGGTCGGACCGGGCCGGGTGGGCTGTGGGCTTGCGCGGAACGCGCGCGAGGCTCAGGCGCTGGCGTTGACCTTGAAGGTGACCTTGGCCGTCTTGCCGGAGGACTCGTTGCCGAGGTTCGTGGCCTTGACGACGACGCGGTACTGGACGTACTGGCCGGGGGCGACCGTGTCGGAGCCGTTGGTGTCGCCACCGGTGCGGACGTACGACACGTCGAGGGCGAGGTCGCCGGTGCGCTCCACGGTCGGGGCGAAGGTGACGGGGATGTCGCCCCGGTTCCAGACGGTGAGGTTCGAGTTGTTCAGCGGGACGGCGAGCTCGGCCGTCGACGTCTTGATCAGCTGAGTGTCCGCGAGGGTGGCCGTGTGGCCGTTGTCGCCGATCGTCCAGCCGTCCGCCTGGATCTCGAGCTTGGCCGTGCCGGCCTTGAAGGTGGACTCGGCGGTCACGGTGTCGGTGAACAGGGCGCTGCTGCCGATGCTCACGAGACCGATGCTGCCGGCCAGGATCGCGGCGGCGGCGATCGCCTTCGTCTTGTTGGTGATGGCCATGTGGAAGACCTTTCAGGAGCGGTGCTCCGATGTGCGGGGGTGTCGGCCCGACTCGGCCGGTGCGCCCGTAGGGTGGCCGCAGCGCCTGTACCCGCCGCAGGACGGCAATCCTGCGGCGGGTGAGTGGTCCCTGGACCAGGGTGTGTGCGGGGTGGGCCGTGGTATCCGGTCGATGGACGCGATCGGATCCCCGGCCCACTCACGCGGGGGTGGATCAGGAGGAGGCGGTGACCTTGACGGCAACCGAACCGGTCAGGTTCTGCCAGGAGTTGTCGAGGTTCTTGACCTCGATCTCCACCCGGTAGGTGGCCTTGGCGCCCTTGTTCAGCCAGGCCGAGTCGGTGGTCTCGTCGGCGCGCGTCACCTTGACGTTCAGCGCGCCGCCGAGGTCGCCGCTCTTCACGATGTCGAACGCGACACCGGCACCGGCGGTGCCGTCGTTCTCGACGGTGAAGTTGGTGACCAGACGGCTGGTGGAGGAGCCCAGGAGCTGCTCACCGTTCAGCACGGCGTAGTTGCCGTTGACGATGTTCCACGCGGAGGTGCCGCCCCAGGTGTAGGTGGCGTGCGGGGCGACACCGTCGTACGCCGCGGTGGCGCCCTCGGCCTTGACGATGTTGAGGTCGGCGTGGCCGGAACGCAGGTCCGTCTGCGCGGTGACCGTGTCGGTGAAGGTGGCGCCGGCGCCGGCGCCGATGAGGGCGATGCTGCCGACCGCGATCGCGGCGGCCGCGACCGCCTTCTTCTTGTTGGAGATGGCCACGGTGATGGGCCTTTCTGTCGGTTGGACGGACGTTCGGGCTTGCGCCCGGGCATGACACGGCTCCCCCCGGCGGCCCACTGGCTGGGTGCCGCCCGGCGTCGTGTCACGGGAAGGAATCCCGTTGCCCTATGGGGTGGTGGTCTGTGGGGTGGACTTCCGCGGGCGCCACAGCAGGGCGACGGTTCCGCCCACGATCAGCAGGGCGCCGGCGCCGAGCAGGACCCGGAAGCCCGTTTCGGTGTGGATCGAGGTGACGACGTAGCCGACGTACGGCACGTCGTGGCGGACGATCCAGGCGGTGTCGCCGTCGGGGCGGACGTGCCAGGGGTCCTTGGTCTCGTTGGCGTCGCCCTTGGTCTCCAGGACCGGCCCCTCCGCGGAGGGGGTGATCGTCACGATCCGGTGGACGACCTGGCGTTCCGGCTCGTCCGGGCGGTGGAAGATGACGACGTCACCGACCTTCAGCGCCTTGACGGGCTCCCGCTGGGCGATGACGACGCTCCCGGTCGGCAGCTTCGGCTCCATGCTGCCGCTGAGGACCGAACTGGCCTCCCACTTGCCGGACTTGACCGAGTACGCCGCCACCGCGAAGCCGACGGCGAGCAGCACGACCAGGAGGCTCAGCAGGGCCGAGAGGACCCGGCGCGCCCAGTGCCGGCGCTTGGGCGGCTGCTGGGCGGCCGGCGTCTCGTCGGGAGACGTCGTCGCCTTGCGTACGGCCAGCTGCACTGTTCTCTCCTGCGGACGGTTTCGGTCTTACGGACCCTGCGGACCCCACGGGCGGCGCGTCGCGGAAGTGGTGCAGGGGAATCCGCTCGGGGGCTGACGAATTCCCCTGCACCGGTCTGGGGGAGGCGCCGCGAGGTCCGCGGAATTGCCGTGTCGGAGCGGGCGCCGGAAGGGTGAGGGCGGCGGGACGGGCTCTGTACCCGGGAGCAGAGCGGGTTTCCCGGGTCGTCCCGCCGCCGTGGTCTTCACGAGATGTACACAGCTGCCGGTGTCGGCAGGGCGACCGCGAAGGTCATCCGCTGATGCGGGGCGCCGGTCCGCCGGACCGCCGGGCGGCTAATAAGGCGCTGCCTGGCCTGCCCAATCCCGTCCACCCCCATGCTGCGTTGTGTGCCCCGTACTCCCCCCTGGGAGTGGCCCCCGGTCGAGGTGGCCAAGATCAGATTAGGGGTGTGTGGGCATGCTGGGAAGGATGTGGAAGAAGTGTGTAGGTCGCGTTATCGAAACGTAATGCTTCAAGTGTTTGAACATGGCGAAACGGCCGCTGATGCGGCTTACGGGGGATGTGTCGGTGTCCGCCGGGCATCGGGGCGCGGCGGACCGGGCGGGTTGCCGGGTCCGCCGCGCGCAGATGTCAACGCGCTTTTTCGACACCTTGGTTGGGGATCTGGACCGTGTCCTTGCGCAGCCGGAACCAGTAGAAGCCGTGCCCGCTGAGGGTGAGCAGGTAGGGCAGTTCGCCGATGGCGGGGAAGCGCACCCCGCCGAAGAGCTCGACCGGATGCCGTCCGCCGAACTCGCGCAGGTCCAGCTCGGTCGGCTGGGCGAAGCGGGAGAAGTTGTGCACGCACAGCACCACGTCGTCCCCCTGGCCCTCGGTGGCGGGG
>NZ_JBVJMD010000056.1:9886-48206 GCF_055584385.1 Streptomyces sp. NPDC104096 | reverse complement strand
CCCACCCCTGAACACCCCCCTCACGGTCCTCACCGGCGACACGGACCCCCAGGTCACCCCCGACGAGGCGAGGGCCTGGTCCCGCCACACCACGGCCACCTTCACCCTGCACACCTTCACCGGCGGCCACTTCTACCTCAACGACCACATGCCCGAGGTGCAGGAAGTGCTCCGGGACATCCTGGTCTGAAGCGCCGTCCGGCCCGAGCATCACGCTGCGGCCCGCCACGGCCATGAACCCGCGACCACGGCTGCCGTCTCGCCCGCTGCGCCCGTCCGGCACCGGCCAGGCCGGGCGGGGCGGACGCCTTCGAGGCCGACGCGCCCGGCCAGAACCGGCAGAGGACCAGGCGGGCGTTGCGCGCCGGGCAGGAACGCCGCAGACCGGCGACGGTGCGGCTGCCGACAGCGGGCGCCGTGCCGTGCGCGGCGGTATCGATGCCGGCGGCCGGGCCGCCGACCACCGTGAGACCGCGCCCGGCGAGCCCGCCCGCCCGGCGTACCCGGTCGCATGCCCGCGCCGTGTCCGGCGGGGGAGTAGCTTCCAGTCCGCAGCAGGCAATCCCGGCCGAACCCGCAGCGCTGGCCACCCTCCGGCCGGAGCAGGGCCGGCGCCTGACGGCGTGCCGTCTGTCCTGTGTCATCGAACCTTGAGCGCGTGTGACATCGGAGTCTGAGTGACTGTGCCAGTCGGCCGCTTGTCGGTTGGCCTGGCCAACCTGCGGGCCGTGTCAGTGAGGGGCGGCAGACTGCGCGCATGGATGTTTCTCATGACACCCATCGCTGTGACCGTGCCGAGTTGGTCTGGGTCAGGTCGATGGGCGGCCCGTTGATCGTCGTTGCGCAGTCCTCGGTGAACGCCTGGAGCGGGTGCACCCAGGACGGATCCGTCCTGGGCGATACCGATGGCCGGGATGACTACGACCGCGCCTGCGAGGTGGAGGGCTGGGCCGGGGTGATCACCGTGGGCGCGGAGGCTGCCGCGGTGCTCGTTCTGGCCGATGAACCTGCGAAGACGTGCTTCCTGCCGGAGAAGTTGCTGTTCGTGCGGTGGCTGGCTGCGGACTCGGAGGCCGAGTTGTTCGCGGTGGCCGAGGCGGTCATGGCCGATCCGGACACCGCATGGGAGGACGGCGGGCTGTGGGTCACCGATGGCCCGGCGGTATTGATGGACTCGGCCGAAGCGGGCGCCGATCTGGGAGTGGATTATCCCGGTGGGGGCCGGCCGGACCAGGCTCTGGTGGAGCTTCCGGCTGGTCGGTGGAGAGTGCGTGCGGTCCATGAGACAGACCAGTTCCCGTGGGTGGGTGTGGTGCAGCTCGTCGCCGAGGGTGGCCCGGCCTGACGGCCAACAACCCGCATCACTCGGTCTCGGCCGTGGGCCGTGCTCGCATACCAGGCCCGCTCCTGCCGGGCCAGCGGACCGAGGTCCGCCGCAGCGTGGGCTGCGACTCGTCACCAAGGCCCGGTTCTGCCCGATGGAGTGGATAAGCACTTCAGTAGCTGTGCCTTCTGGCCTGGCGGCCCGCAGCTGTCCATGGGGTTGCCGGGTCTTCCCAGTGCGTTCGCTTGGCAGCGGATCGGTTCCTTTACCGTGCAACGACAGACAGCCACAAGTGACCAGAGTCTTGTCGATGATCGTGTTTATCAGGAAAACCGCCCGTAGCTGCCGTCTCAGTAGTTACGGTCTGTGGTCATGCGGTTTTTGCACACTTCGGACTGGCATCTGGGCCGCCGGTTCCACACAGAAGACCTGATCCCCGCCCAGGGCGCCTTCCTTGACCACCTGGTCGACACCGCCCGGACCGAGGATGTCGATGCGATCCTCGTTGCAGGGGATATCTACGACCGGGCCATCCCCAGCCTGGACGCCGTGCGCCTGTTCAACCGCGCCCTGCACCAACTCGCCGGCCTCGACGTGCCGATCATCATGATCAGCGGAAACCACGACTCCGCACACCGCCTAGGCGTCGGATCAGGCCTTCTCGCCCGTGCCGGCATCCACCTGAGGACCGACCCCGGCACCTGCGACGTCCCGGTCCTCCTCGAAGACGCCGACGGCCCTGTCGCGGTGTACGGCATCCCCTACCTCGAGCCGTCGATGGTCCGCGACCGCTTGGAAGCCGAAGCCGTCTCCCACCGCGCCGTGCTGACCGCAGCCCTGGACCGTATCCACGCCGACCTCACCAACAACCAGCCGGCCGGCACCCGGTCCGTGGTCCTCGCGCACGCCTTCGTCACCTCCGGCACCGGGCAGCCAGAGGAACGCGACAAGGACAAGGAATCCACCAGCGAGCGCGAGATCGCCGTGGGTGGCGTCGCCCACGTGGGTGCCGACGTCTTCCACGGGATCGATTACGTGGCCCTGGGCCACCTCCACGGCCCCCAGCGGGTCACCGACCGCATCCACTACAGCGGATCCCCGCTGGCCTACTCCTTCTCCGAAGCCCGCCACACCAAGTCGGTCACCCTGGTCGACCTCGCCTGCGATGCCGTACCCGCCCTCACTCACCGGCCCTGCCCCGTACCACTGCGCCTGGAACGCGTGACCGGTTTCATCGACGACCTCCTGACCAGCCCCGACCACGAACCGCTGAAAGACGCCTGGCTCGAGGTCACCCTCACCGACACCGCCCTGCCCTTCGAGGCCATGGCCCGCTTGCGCCGCCGCTTCCCCCACACCGCCAGCCTCAAGCACCAGCCCGCTCTCATCCCCGCCCAGGCCACGAACACACCCACCTACAGCGAACGCATCCGCGGCCGTGGCGACCTCGACATCACCAGCGATTTCATCAACAGCATGCGCGGCACCGAGCCCACTGCGGACGAACAGCACCTGCTCCAGCAGGCCGTTGAAGCATCCCGCCTGAACGAGCAGCAAAAGGAAACCGTCTGACATGCGCCTGCACCACCTGACCCTGCAGGCGTTCGGACCCTTCGCCGGCACCCACACCATCGACTTCGACTCGCTGTCCGCCGACGGCCTCTTCCTCCTGCACGGCGACACCGGAGCCGGCAAAAGCACCATCTTCGCGGCCATCTGCTTCGCCCTCTATGGCAAGCCCCCAGGCGACCGCGACGTGCTGCTGCGCAGCCACCATGCCCCGGCCGGCCTTCTGACCGAAGTCACCCTGGAGGTCACCCTCGCGGGCCGTCGCCTGCGCATCAACCGGATCCCTGCCCAGACGCGCCCCAAGCGAGCCGGTGAAGGCGAGACCCTGCAAAAGGCGGAAACCCGCCTCAGCCAGTGGGCCCTGGACGCCGACGGCAACGGCCACTGGGAACCGTCCAGCAAATCCCACCAGGAGGCCGCCCTCGAGGTCACCGACCTGCTGGGCATGAGCCGGGACCAGTTCTGCCAGGTTGTCCTGCTGCCGCAGAACGACTTCACCAAATTCCTCCACGCCGACGCCCACGGCCGCAGGGAACTGCTCGGCAAGCTCTTTCGAACTGGCCGCTTCTCCTTCATCGAGCGCTGGCTGAACGATCACAGCCGCACCACCGAGAAGAACCGCGATGCCGCCCGCGCCGACGTACTGCGCCTGGCCGAACGCATCCACCAAGCCGCCGGAGACGACCTGACAACCCAGCACACGGCGCCCACCCCCGACGACCCGGCGACCCTCACCGAGCCCGCCCGCGCCTGGGCCCAGGACCTCCGAAACGCCAGCCACACCGACCACACCAAGACACTCCAAGCAGCCACAACAGCCAAAGAGAACCTGGCCGGACAGCAGAATCTCGAAAACGCGGCCCGCGCACTGCACCAGCAGCAAGCCGCCTACGCCGGCGCCCGGCAACAACTGGACCTGCTCCAGGAACAGGCCCCGCACCAGGACGCACTGCTCCAGCGCCGCGACCAAGCCCGCCGCGCCCAACAGGCAGCACCGCTGCTGCACGCTGCTCACACCGCCGCCGACGACCACACCCGTGCCCACGGTGACGAACGCACCGCCCGAGAGCACCTGCTGTCCGAACACAAAGACCTGGACACCGGCCAACTCGAAAGCACCGAACAGCGTCTTCGCGCCGAAGCCGCCGTCCTGAGCGCCCTCATCCCCGAGGAAGACACCGTCCGCCGGCTGACCAGCGAACTGGAGCGCACCGACGCCGAACGGCAGGACTTCGCCACCCAGCAGCGCACCGCCCAGGACTGGCTCGAAGCAGAACCCGCCCGGCGCCGCGACCTTGAGGTCCGGCGAGAAGCCGCCCGCCAGGCCGAAGAGGAAAGCCGCCGCCACCACAACGCCCTCGACAGCCTCAAGGCCCGCCTTAGCGCCGCAACCCGCCGTGACGCCCACCTTGCGAAAATCGCCACGGCACAACAGCAACTGTCCGATGCCCAGGCCGTCACAAGCCAGGCCGGCCAGGCCTACCTCAGCATCCGCCGCCGGCGCACCGAAGGCATGGCAGCCGAACTCGCCGCCACCCTCACCGACGGCACCCCCTGCCCGGTCTGCGGATCCTGCACCCATCCGGCACCCGCCGCCCCCCAGGACGGTCAGCCCACACGCCAGGACGAACACGACGCGGAAGCCCACCACGAGCAGGCCAAGGCCGCACAGGACACGGCCACAGCCGCGCTGCACAACCTCCGCGAACAGGCTGCCACCGCCACCGGGGAAGCCGGCGACACCCCACTGGCCGACCTTGAAGCCCAGCACGCCACGCTCACCGCTGAGGTGACCGACGCCCTGCACCGCGCAGCGGACCTGGGCGCCGTCCAAGACGAACTCCTCACACTCGACAGCGAGCACACCACCCAGACCCAGCAGCACAGCACCGCCACGGCCGGCCTGTCCGCCCGCAACGCCCACTACGACACCCTCACCGCTCAGCTCACCGAGCTGACGGCCAAACTCACCACAGCGCGCGGTACGCATCCCACCGTCGCCGCCCACGCCGACGACCTCACCCGCACCGCCGACCGCGTCAAAGAAGCCGCTGAAGCCTCCCGCAGCCTCGCCGCAGCCGCCCAGACCCTCACCCACCGCACCGACGAAGCCACCCGCGCCGCCAAGAACCAGGGCTTCGGCACCCTGGCACTCGCCCAGCAAGCCCTGCTCAGCGACGAAGACCTGCACGCCATCGACGAAGAGATCACTCAGTGGCGCGAGGCCTGCGCTGCACACACCGCGGTCCTCGACAATCCAGAACTGCAACACGCCGCAGCACAGCCACCCGCCGACCTCGATGCCGCCACCGCCGCACGAGCCGCCGCGGATGACCAGCACCTCAAAGCAGCAGCCGCCGCCAGTGCCGCGCACACCCGCAGCCGCGCCCTCACCACACTGGCCACCGACCTTGACGGCGCGGTCCAACGCCTGGAACCTCTCGAACAGGCTCACCAAACTGCCCGCCACCTGGCCGAACTCGTCACCGGCAACTCAACCAGCGCCCGAGTGCGCATGCAGTTGGAGGCGTACGTCCTGGCCGCCCGACTCGAAGAAGTCGTCACTGCCGCCAACACCCGCCTGCACTTGATGTCCGAAGGCCGCTACACCCTCTCCCACTCCGACCATCAAGCGGCCCGCGGCGCCCGCTCCGGCCTGGGGCTTCAGATCACCGACTCCTGGACCGGCCGCCCCCGCAAGACCGACACACTTTCCGGCGGCGAATCCTTCTTCGCCTCCCTGTCTCTGGCTCTTGGCCTGGCCGACGTCGTCACCCACGAGGCCGGCGGCAACCCCCTGGACACGCTCTTCATCGACGAAGGCTTCGGCACCCTCGATGAAGACACTCTCCACAAGGTCCTCGATGTCCTGGACTCCCTGCGTGCCCACGACCGCACCGTCGGAGTCATCAGCCACGTCCCCGAACTGCGCCGCCGCATCACCCACCGCCTCCACGTCCGCAAAGACCCCGCCGGATCGACCTTGGCCCACCTGACGGAAGCGGCCGAATGACCCCATCGGCCCAGAACGGCGCCAGACCGGGGCTCGTGACCGCGGTGAGAGGACGCCCAGGCGACGCGAACGGCGACAACGGTGCTGCCTGACTCACGAGCCCGCGACCTGCGCCGCAGGTGCGGGCAGCTTTTGCCAGCACGTCGAAAAGATGCCACGACTGGCGCCGAGAACACCTGGGGGCGGGCGCGGGGGGCGCCGCCGCCGGGTCGAACAGGAAGAGGGCCTGAACGTTCGCCACGGCGGGCTGCCACCCTCTCGGGGCGGTCGGCCCGTTACCCCGAAGCTCGTTGATCACAAAGATCCGTTGAAGAACTCGTCCTCGCGGAAACGCCTCGACCGCGAGGACGAGAGGCGTTACGCGATACGAGAGTGGTGACCATGCGCACGGTCCGAAGCGACGCCCCGGCCATCAGCCTGTCCAAGATGCAGGCGCAGGCCCCGGATCTGGTGAGCCTGTACAAGACGGCCGGTTCCAGCGTGCGCGCACACGGTCTCGAAGGGGTGCGTGCTGCCGTGTACCTCGTGCTGGACCGTTCTGGTTCGATGCGGCCCTACTACAAGGACGGCACCATGCAGCATCTTGCTGAGCAGGTCCTCTCCTTGTCCGCACACCTTGATGACGACGGCAGCGTGCCGGTGGTGTTCTTCTCCACCGACGTCGACGGATCCACCGACCTCAAGCTCGGAGGCCATCGTGGCCGCATCAACAAACTGCACGAGAACCTCGGTCACATGGGGCGGACGAACTACCACTGGGCCATGGACGACGTCATCGACCACTACCTGGCTTCCGGCAGCGACGCCCCAGCCCTGGTGATCTTCCAGACTGACGGCGGACCCACCAGCAAGTTCGCCGCCGAACGCTACCTGTGCAAAGCGGCCCGCCTGCCGCTGTTTTGGCAGTTCATCGGGTTCGGCGACCCCGATGACAATGAGTTCGCCTTTCTCCGCCGTCTCGACACCCTGGCCGTCCCCGCACATCGCGTCGTGGACAACGCAGGCTTCTTCCACGCCGGCCGCGATCCGCGCACCGTACGAGACGATCTCCTCTACGACCGGCTTCTGCAAGAGTTCCCCGACTGGCTTTCGTCGGCTCGCACCGCTCAGGTCCTGCAGTGAGCGCGTGAACCGAACCTCACTGCAGTTCAGGTAGTGCCCGCAGTTGACGTGACTGCCCGGGTCAGAGGATGCGTACTGTCCAGTGCCCGGCGGCAGTCATCGCGTAGCGCGACCAGCATGGCTGCAGCCTCCTGCGGGCCCTGTGCGGGGCGTTCGATCAGGAGTCGGTCGTATCGGGTTGCCAGAGTGCGAGGGTGGGAAGGGGCGTGGAAGCGCTCTTGATCGCGCAGCACCTCTGACAGGACTTGCAGGGCACTGTCTGGCTCACCGGTGTGAGCCATGAGCCTGCCGAGCTGGTGTCGTGTGCTCAGCGTGCGCGAATGCAGGCCGAGAATACGCTCCTGGTCCCCCAGAAGAGCCTGCAACTGCCGGATGGCCTCGCCAAGGTCGCCCGACCGGGCAACAAGAAGTGCCAGCTCGAAGCGAGTACTGAGCGTATGCGGATGCGCCACGCCTAGAGCCTGTCTCCTAGATCCGTTCGTGAGATCGTCGTGCTCGTGATCGAGTCCTGGGTGATCAATGACTGCAGCCCTGTCCCAGTGGCGTCTGAGACGGTGCTGGAGGCCCTTCGGTCGAGGGTCGACAGCGGTCAGCTTGAGACATGGCTGACCAGTTCGTCCGGACGGTCACTGGCCTTCGTGACGAACACCGAGCGCGCGATGGTGATGCTGCTCGAAGAAGAGGGCGATCCCGGCGAGCATGCCGTGGACCCCGGGGCTCAGAGATCGAGCGGCGGGTTCGTCCTCTCGAACGGGCAGGACGATGAGTACCCGGATGAGGACACCGTCCCCATCGGTGAGGCGTTCAGGCTCGTGAAACACGTCGTCGGCACGGGGTGCTGGCCAGCGGACGCACGCTGGGCGGTCGATCGCTGAGCGGTCTATCGCCGTGCCCAGATGAGAATGGTGGCGAGGTGGAATGCGGCCTGGTGGGCGATGGCGAGTTTGTCCGTTCGCATGGCCAGGCCGCGCCACTGCTTGAGGCGGTTGATGCAGCGTTCGACTGAGTTGCGTTGCTTGTATGCCTCGGCGTCGAAGGCGGGCAGTCGGCCCCCGGCTTGGCCGCGCCGCAGACGGTGGCCGACCTGGTCCGATGGCTGGGGGATGACGGCGCGGATCCCGTGTCGGCGTAGGTGATTTCGGATCGCGCGGGATGAGTACGCGCGGTCCGCCAGGACGGCATCAGGTCGGGTCCGTGGTCGTCCGGGGCCGCTTCGCGGAACACGGATGGCGGCCATGACGGTCTCGAAGGCCGGTACATCGCCCGCCTGGCCTGCGGTGACGCGAAGAGCCAAGGGCCGTGCGCGGCTGTCGCTGGCGAGGTGGACCTTCGTGCCCAGGCCGCCGCGGGAGGGTCCCAGCGCGTGGTCGCCGAGCTCGGCCCGGTCCGGCGCCTCTTTTTCCTGGCTTCGGCGACGTGTTGATGGGCCCGGCAGACGGTGGAGTCCACCGACACGGTCCAGCCGATGTCGTCAGCACTCTCGGCCGCTGTCAGCACGGTGGCAAGGATCCGTTCCCAGGTGCCGTCCACAGCCCACCTGAGCAGCCGTTTGTGGGCGGTCTGGAATGAGCCCAGCTCGTCCGACAGGTCCCGCCAGGGGAGCCGGTTCGGTATTTCCACGCCATGGCCTCCAGGGTTCGACGATGGTCGGCCCATCGCCGACCGCGGACCGGATCGGCCGGCATCAACGGCTTGATCCGGTCCCACATCGCATTAGTGATCACTAGTCGGACGGACATATCCGGTCAACCGGCAATCGGATCAAGGAGACACGCTCTAGAGAAGCATGCCGGGGACCCGAGCAGCGGGTGGCCACCGAGGTGCGACGTCTTCGGCGGCCCTCAAAAGCCTGTTCGTGGCTGCTGATGCCAAGGTGATGAGCGGGGCAGTTCTTGCAGTTGTCGGTCTGGGGTTGGCGACACTGAACGATCCGGCACGCCGGATGCTTGAGGCCGCTTGATGCTGCACTGCCGTACTCGGCTCATGCTTCTGGGGGTGTTGGCGTGCCGTCCGGGTCCAGCCCTGTGGGCCACTGCTCGTCGAATTTAGAACGAAGAGGTTGACCAGCGTCTGCCGCCTGACGATAAATGGTCTCGGCGCCTTTTCGATCTCCGGCTTCTACACGCCCTTGTGCCAGGTTTTCGAGGCAGTAGGTGTCTCCTGCATCGGCTGCTCGGTGGGCGAAGATTTCAGCGCCTTCCCTGTCTCCAGCCTCTTCGCTCATACGTGCGAGTGCTTTGAGTGCTTGTGCTCCCGGGTCGAAGGCGGCAGCGACCCACGCAAAGGGGCCGTCGTCCTGTAGAGCGCTGGTAGAGGCAGTGTCGGCAACCGGTCGAAGGAGGGCTACGGCGCCCTCGCGATCACCCAAGCGCCACCGCAGCCAGGCTAGGGTACACAGCGCGTGAATGTGATTATTGTCGGCAACTCCGCGGGCGAGGTCCTGTGCACCGTCCCATTCTCCGTTCTGACACAGCACTTGTACCAAGCGGTTCAGAGAAACGATCTCGCCGGCATAGGCAGCCTGAAGGTAGAGCGCTGAGGCGTCATCCCAGTCTCCTGCTTCGTCTCGCGCCCGTGCCAGGTGGACGACGGCACGGGTGTTGCCGGCGTCGGCGGCCCGCTGGAGGCAGGCTTCGGCGCCTTCCAGGTCCCCTGCCGTCTCTCGCATCAACGCCAAGGTGTAAAGGGCGTTAGTGTCGCCGGCATCGGCAGCCTGGAGGTAGAGAGCTTCAGCGCCCTCTCGGTCGCCAGCGTGTTGCCGCTCCTGCGCAATGATGTCCAATGGCTCGGTGTCGCCGGCTTCGGCGGCCCGCCGCAGGAGGGCTTCGGCGCCCTCTCGGTCGCCTGCCTGTTCTCGCATCAACGCCGCCTGCTGCAGGCTGTGATTGTCGCCGGCATCGGCAGCCTGGAGGTAGAGGGCTTCAGCGACTTCTCGGTTCCCGGCGTCCTCTTGCATGCGCGCTAGTTTTCTGATGGCGAAGGTGCTGCCTGCTTCGGCGGCCTGTTGGTAGAGGATGGCGGCACGATCGTGATCCCCTGCGTGCTCTCGCATCTGTGCCAGGAAGCCCAGGAGACTGCTGTCGCCTGCTTCGGAGGCCTGTTGGTAGAGGATGGCGGCACCGTCGTGATTCCCCACGTGCTCCCATACCCGCGCTAGGTCAACTATGGCGTTCGTGTCGCCTGCTTCGGCGGCCTGTTGGTAGAGGATGGCGGCACCGTCGTGATCTCCTGTGCTCTCCCGCAGCTGCGCCAGGATGCGCATAGCGCTGGTGTTCCCGGCTTCGGCAGCACGGCACCGAAGACGGTGAGCCCATTGCAGACGGTGTCGGATCTTTGCGGCTTCGGCGAGGCTATTGAGATGGCCTGCATCAGAAAGGTGAGCGTCAGCGGCAGCCCAGAACGAGCCTGGCGGGCATGTCCACTTGCGCGTGGTTCGGCCGTACTGCTCGAGGTAATCCGCAAGGCGGAATACGGGCCCAGCCGATGCTGCAAGCGCAGGGTCTGATCTCGATTGGCCAGCAGATGGATGGCGTGCTGGGCGAGGGTTGGCGCGGCGCAGAAGGGCCTGTTTGCCATGGACCGAGCGTGCGAGGTCGGCGTAGGCCGCCTCTGCCCAGTCGTCGGTTAGCTGGTCCCAGTCGTGATCGGTGAGGTAGTCGGCAACTGCGCTGGTGAGAAATGCCTGAGGGAGGTGGAGTCCAACGCCGAGGCGGCGGGCGTCCATTGCGGCCTCCAGCAAGGCTTTAACGGCAGGGCTGCCATGTTCGTAGCGACGTAGGAGCTCAGGGGCGCCAGCGAGGTCCTGAGTGACCCGTCCGTTGGCACGAGTACGGGCAAGGGCATCGGCGAGCAGCCGATCGCCGTCCTCGGCGATGCTTTCGGCGGTGCGGAGTGCGTGGGCGTCGAATGCGTCGGGGACGGTCAGAGTACGTCCGGCGAGAATTTCGCGGGTCCGGCTGTGAGGGTCGAGTTCGCGAGGGCGAGGGACGTGCGTGTATTGGTTGGCGTACTCGGGCCACAGCGTGCCTAGAACAAGGATCGGTCCGCGGTCGGTTTCAGTGAGGAGGGTGTGTAAGGCGGCAGCGATGCGTTCGCCGATCTGTGGGGCGCCGAAGTAGTGCTGGGCCTCGTTGAGCCATACCACTGTGAGCGGCGCGACGTGTTCGATGTCGGCGAGAGCGGCTTCAGCCCGGGTCGGGTCGTAGGGGTGCCACAGCCGCCATCCGTCGGCGGCGAGCGACTGCACAGCTTCCCAGCACGCCCGGGTCTTGCCAGTCGAAGACGAGCCGACCAGGACCAGCATCCGGCTTCGGCCCGCCTTAGCCTCCTTTACGGCATCAGCCAGGACCGCATCGTGGTCGCGTCGCACGTAGCCGGGCAACACCCGTCCCGGTCCAGGGAAGCCAGAGTTGGGGTTGGCGGCGATACCTGCGGGATGAACCTCCAAATCGTGCGGATCCCACTCGGCGATCGGTCGGCCCGGGCCTGATCCTGGCAAGGATGCCGGGCCGGGCACACCAACTGCGATTCTCCTCAACGCCAGCAGTTCATCTGCAGGCAGGTGCAGTGCGTCCGCCAGCACGCGAAGCGTCGCAGCGCTCGGTACGGTCCCGCCATTTTGGAAGGCCGCTTGGATGGTGCTGCGACTCAGGGTCGTCCGAGCGACGAGTTGAATTTTGGTCAACCGTGCATGATCAAGTCCGTTCTCCAGCCGCTTGCGCAGCTCGATAAGGGCTTCATCAGGTTTCATAGACTCCGCGTCCATATGCCCCCTGCCCTTGTATGTCCGACAGTGTCCAGCTTTATCCAGCTGGACCTTGGGCGACACCATTTCGGCGAAATTGGTTATGCCGCACCGTTCCCGCCACATCAGGGGAGATCGTCGTGAACCACATCGCCATCGTTCTGCTCACTGCTGCTCTGGTTGTTGTCGTCGCGTTCCTAGCGGCAGTTGCCGCAGGCGTACTGTCCCGCCTTGACGGTGCCACCTACCCGGCCGCCCTCATGCGCGCTGGCGCTGCCTTCGCTGCTGTCCTCACCCTCGCCACCGCTTTCAGCAGCGTGTTCGCCCAATTTCTTGAGTGAGGGCCATGCTGTGGAGTCGGACGATGCCAAGCATGGCCCGGTGAACGCCATCGCCCTTGAGGCGGCAGTCGCGCAGGACCCTCCAGTTCTTCAGCCGGGACAGGGCGTGTTCCGCGCGTGCTCAAGCGCGGCGGCGAACGGCATTCCCTGTCTCCTGCCGTTGATCGCGCCGTCTGCGGTGCGGGATGAGCAGGCCGGCGCCCTCTCAAGGCGAGAGAAAGACCGGAGGCCCGATGTCAGGGAGCCTTTCTGCTTCCCGACTCGGCCTCGCCGCATCATGCACCCGGTTATGCGTTGGACAGCTTGGAACGCCTGTCGTGCGCCTTCCGTACGGCAAATGTACGCACTCTGTACGGTCACCGGGGTATGGTGGTGGTCTGGAGGTGCTGCATGTCCGAGTTGTTCGATGCGGTTGATGCCCTGGTCGCGTCCCGCTCGCCGTTGCCGCCTGCGGTGGAGCGTAAGCGGCTGCGCACCGCGCACGGCCTGACGCTGGACGAGGTTGCCGCCGCGTTGCAGGTACGCCGGGCCACGGTGTCGGGCTGGGAGTCGCTGTCGAAGCCGACCGAGCCGCGCGGTCCGGAGCGTGAGGCGTATGCGCGACTGCTTCGGCAGCTCGCGGAGCTCTACCCCGCTCCGGAGGGGCCGGCCGCCCCGGCGCCCACCGCGGTCGCCGGCACGCCCGCCCCGGCAGCGCCCGCGCCCTCCCCGGCGCAGATGTGTCCTGTGTCCACCGGTCCGGCACCCGAGGCTGCGGCCGGGACCGCAACCGAGCACCCCCAGCCCTCTGTTGCCCCCGTCGCCCCGGTTTCGAAGGGCGCGTCGCGTTCGTCGCGTACTGCCGGGCCGTCGTCTGCGTCGCGTCGTCCGCCCGCTCGGAAGGCGGCCCCGGCCGGCACCCCGGCGGAGGGTGGCGACCCGCGGTTCGAGAACGGGCCGCTGGCGGTCGTCGACGTCGAGGAGGGGCAGGTGGTGGCGTACTGCACCGGCGGCCTGGTCCTGGAGGTGCCCGCCAAGTCCCTGCCGTCCCTGGTGGAGTGGACGCTGAAGGAGGCGAAGCTCGGGCAGCCGAGACTGTCCAGCTCCGGCAAGGACGGCGATCCGCTGCTCGTCCTCACCGAAGCCGCCCTGGAGCGCTATGGCCTGCCCGTCACCCTCGGCGACGCAGAGCGCCTCGCGGGACGGATCCCGGAGAGCCACAAGGTCGTCAAGCAGCTGGTGCGCGCCGAGTGGCAGCTGACCAAGCGCGGGTTCGGGCCGTGGGCGCGGATCTACCGCCCCGCGCAGGGCTCGGACCGCCAGTGCGTGCAGCTGTGTATTCCGTCCTGGCACGCGCTGGGCACCCGGCACTGGGGCGAGGTGGGGCAGCTTCCGCCGGCCGAACTCGCCCGTGTGCTGGGCGTGTTCGCGTCCCGGGTGATGACGCCGCGCGGATCGACGGCGGTGACCGGTCTGGAGCTGATGACCGCGCTGCACCCGCCGACCAGGGCCTCCGACCCGGACGCCGACGGCAAGCGCCACTCCGAGCACAATCCCGGCAGCCTCGGCCGGGATCCGGTCGACCCGGCGCCGTGCGAGGCCCCCGACGGGCACCCCCTCCTCAAGGACCTGCCGCGCTTCCACGTCCGGGGACCGGCGGAGAAGCTGTTCGAGGAGGCGTACGACTGGGCGCGGCCGATGACCGATGCCGAGTGCACCCTGCGCCACCTGGTCGGCATCGACGTCAACGTGGCCTTCGCCGCCGGCGCCAACGGCCTGACCGTCGGCCTCGGCGCGCCCACGCACGTCAAGGCGCCGGTGTTCGACCCGAAACTGCCCGGATCATGGCTGGTGGACCTGAGCCACGTCGACCTGTCGAGGGTGAAGGTCGGCAAGGACAAGTGGGCAGACCTGGACGCGAGTCTGCTGCCCAGCCCGTTCACGCCGAAAGGCGACCGGCCCGAGGGCCCGGCCTGGTACGCGACGCCCACCGTCGCCTACGCGGCGGAACTCGGCTACGACGTCACGCCAATCGAGGCCTATGTGCGGTACGACAACGGCCGCTACCTGGACGGCTGGTACACCCGGCTGCGCGACGCCTACCTCGCCACGATGGCCGACCTCGGCGTCCACACCGATCTCGCCCCGGCCGACTTCCTGACGGCGATGGACGGTTACAAGGACCGGGATCCGGAGCTGGCGATCGTCGTCTCGGCCATCAAGGCGACGGTGAAGGGCGGCCTGGGCAAGCTGCGCGAGCGCCCGCGCGGGGAGGGCTGGCGGCCGGGCGAGCCGTGGCGCGCGCTGTCCCGTCCGACGTGGCGGCCGGACATCCGTGCGGCGGTCATCTCCCGCACCCGGATCAACCTGCACCGCAAGATCGTCAAGCACGCGGCGTTCACCGGCCAGTACCCCGTCGCGGTCCTGTCCGACTGCGTCGTCTACGCGGCCGGCGGGCCCTCCCCGCTGGACTTCTTGCCCTACCGGGACGGCAAGCCGCTGCCGGGCGGCTTCAAGCTCGGCATCAACCCGGGCCTGGTCAAACACGAGGGCACCCAGTCCGTCCTGTGGGGCGAGGAGGTCCGTGAGCGGTTCGACGCACCGGAGCTCAACCTGGCCCGGTACATCAAGGACGGCACCGTCACCGACGCCGACAACGGCGAATAGGGGAGTGGGCAGGCGATGAGCATGTTCGGGGACGGCCTGGACGCCGCGGTGCACAAGGCGTTCACCCGCCCGGCACCCAAGACCGCGCCCGCGCAGATGCGCTACCTGGTCAAGCAACTCAAAGGCACCAAGGCGGTCGCCCAGATGCTGCGGATCTCCCAGCGCACCGTCGAACGGTACGTGAAGGACCAGATCAAAAAGCCCCGCCCGGACCTCGCCGCACGCCTGGAACGCGAGGTGAAAGCCCGCTGGCAGCCCCAGATCCGGGCCAAGGCCCGCAAGAAGGCAGCGACCACCGGCGGCATCGTCATCGACACCCGCGCCCGCCTCGGCTACACCGCCCCCATCGGCACCACCGACCAGGACCGCATCCGCCACCTCACCGTCGCCCTGCCCCCGCAGTACGCCGCCCGCCTCTTCGAGGCCCAGGAGGCCGGCGCCGGCGACCGAGAGCTCCGGGAGATCGCCGCCGCAGCGCTCAAGGAGGTGTACTTCCAGGACGGCGGCCGTCGCGCCGGGAGCCTGGAGGAGGTCCGTTTCACGGACGTGGAGCACCTGGAGTTCGAGCTGTAGAACCCTGGGAATGAACAGCACGCGTTTCCAGAATGGTGTGACCGAGTGCTTCAGCCGGCCGGTGTGCGCCTCAGCCGGTCTGAGGAGTGGCCTAGGCGGCCCGGAGCCTCCGCACGCCCCGATGACATGCCCCGCATCTATGCTCCTGCGGTGACGTCTTACGAAGGAACGCATCCGACCGTTTCTGTCCGGGTGGGTAGCCGCCACGCCCAGATCGATGAACAGCTCGCCCCCGCGATCCAGGCGATCTGGGAGTGCGGCCTCGACACGTTCACCTGCTGCCAGGATCTGGCAGAGAGCAACGCGGGCTGGCCGGAGAAGCTGCCGCACATGGCGGAGTGGGTGGAGTCCCGCCGCGGCTGGATGCTCATCGACTTCCCGGTCGACAGCGGCCTCGCCTTCCTCTCGGCCGTGGCGAACGCCGGCCCACGAGACGCCTTCTACGTGCGGATGACTCACTGGGCCGCCCCGGACGCCTGGGATGTGAAGATCAAGCCGATGGATGCGGCGATGTTTCAGGAGGACCAGCCATCGCACTTCGGCCTGCGCCTCCTCCAGGTGAGCTTCCCCGCCTACGACCTGCTGGAGCTGACCCGGCGCCTCCACGAACACGCCGCAGGCCGCACGGTGCCGCCCGCCCCCGCCGATTGGAGCACTGCCGGCCGCTAGCTTCTGGGCCCGGCCCGACCTGCACTGCAAGCTCCGACTGAGCACCTACCCGGCCAGACGGGCCGGCTACAGCGCCCGGTCACCAATGGCCACCGATGAAGTGACGGACTCGGTGCGCGCAAGGCACGAGGCACCCGTGCCGTTGGGTGAGGTGTCCGAAGCCTCGACTCATCAGCGCAGGTGCCTTGTTGGTTCCGTTCCTTGTTCTGCCGGATTCGACCTGCACCGTGCGCTGGTCGAGTGGGCCATCATGCTCACCGTCACCCGTGAGGGTGATCGTCGTTGCAGACTTCAAATGACCGATCGACACGAGGTTGATCTGTCTGCCCAGAACCTTGGAAGCGCGCTGTGTCTTGATGTGAGGATGCAGGCAAGCGTTGGCAGGGGGGCACAGTGGCACGTTTTCAGACGCGTCCGGTGGCGGTCACAGGCTTGGGGGCAGTAACGCTGTTGCTGATCATGGCGGCCGTCGTATGGCTTCCACGCGCGATCTACCCGCCGCTCACGGCTGATGAGCTGCGTGCAGTAGCGAACGGGAAAGAGAAGATCGAACTGCAGCAGGCCCAGGCTCAGGTACAGAATGACTTCCGCGGTCAGCTTCTCCAAAGCATGGCTGGCGTAGTCGTGACTGTCGGTGCCCTCGCGGGCTGGCAGCAACTGCGGCTGGCTCGCGAAGGCCAGGTCGCCGACAGGTTCAGCAAGGCCATTGACCACCTGGGTAGCACGACGTGTGACGTTCGGCTGGGCGGTATATACGCCCTGGAACGTTTGGCGAAGACGTACCCCGAGGACCAGCCCCACATCACTTACCTTCTGGGCTCTTTCGTCCGCGAACGCGTGTCCTGGCCCGCGGGGCTGCCGAACGGGCCGGAGCACCCCAGCAGTGATGTGGACGGGCAACTGCCATGGCTCAGCAGTCGTCACCCCGACGTGCAAACAGCCATGTGGGTTCTAGGACGCCGCAACATACACCCGGACGAGCAGGCGCTGTACTTGTCCCGGGTGGACTTGCGACGCGCAAGCCTGACCGGAGCTCGGCTGGACAAGGCCAACTTCCGGCACGCCAATCTCGCTTCAGCGTGGCTGGTCGACGCCGTCCTGGCGGACACTCGCCTGGTCAACGCGGACTTGCGCCGGGCCAATCTGCAAGGCGCAAGCCTTGAGCGCGCGGATCTGCGGGGTGCTCATCTGCAAGATGCCGACCTGCAGCGTGCCATCCTGCGCGGTGCGGATCTGAGAGGGGCCGACCTCACTGGCGCCCAATTGGACGGAGCCGATCTGTCGGATGCGAACCATGACGGCACAACGGTCTGGCCGCGCCAGAACACGCCATAGCGGCGAAGCGAAAGGTCGAGTAGTCCCGTTGACCAGGAGGCCGGCGCGATGAGGGCAGCAGTGCGGCGATGTCTCGCCACCACTGCGCCCGGGACAGACCGTCGAACGGCACTGACCCGTGCCGGGAGTGTGAGGTCGCACCGTTGTTGCGGTGACTGCCTGCTGTTGGCCTGCAATGCCGCAGATGGATTGGGGCGGATCCTGGTCTCTGCTGGGGCCGTTTGACCTGCGGTCCTGCAGGTTGGGTGAGGTTGCCGCAGTTGCGGTGAGAACGTCTGCTGCGAGTGCGGGGAGAGTGCGCGCTAAGAGAGCATCTGATCTATGTAGCTGGTAGTTAGGGATGATTTTGTGACCACAGGCGTTGGTGGCCGTTGGGTGAGGTGTGAGTGCTCGTCGTTCGTACCGAAGTGATGTCTCCGACGCCCGCTGGGCCTTGATGGAACCGGTCTTCACGGCCTGGCGAGCCGGCCGGACCGGCCCTGGCACGGCGGCTCGGGTCCACGACTTACGGGAGATCGTCAACGCGATCCTCTGCGTGAATCGCACCGGTATTCCGTGGGAGTACCTGCCGCACGACTTCCCTCCGTACAAGACCGTTTACGACCACTACGCGAAGTGGGAAGCGGACGGCACGACCCAACAGGTGCACGACCTGCTGCGCGACAAGACCCGGCGAGCCCATGGCCGCAGTGCAGAGCCGACCGCGGCCGTGATCGACGCGCAGAGCGTGAAGACCCCGGCGAACGTCGCCGAGACCAGCCAGGGCATCGACGCCGGCAAGAAGATCAAAGGACGCAAGAGGCATCTGATCACCGACACGCTCGGCCTGGTGCTGGCCGTCCTCATCACTGCCGCGAACGTGCACGACACCGCAGGCGGCAAGCACCTTCTCGACGATCTGGCCGCAGACCACCCCAACGTGTCCAAGGTCTGGGCCGACGGCGGATACCAGAGCAGCATCATCAACCACGGCGCCTTGCTCGGCATCGACGTGGAGGTGGTCCAGCGACCAAGGACGAAGGGCTTCGAACCCCTGCCGAAGCGGTGGGTGATCGAGCGCACCTTCGGCTGGCTGATGCAGCACCGCCGCCTCGCACGGGACTACGAAGCGCTCCCTCGAAGATCCCGCACCATGATCCACTGGGCAATGGCTAACAAAATGTCCCGCGAACTGACGGGAGAATCCACACCAACCTGGCGAACCGAAACAGGCATCCCACACGCATCAGCCTGAACACACATCAGATGCTTTCTTATGAGCCGGGATTACAGCCTGGTGAGCTGTGGGAGGTGGGACAGATCCCACGGGCGTGGGGAAGACACCTCAGTGAGCACCGCCGCGATAGCGATCACCGGCAGATTCCCACGAGCGTGGGGAAGACCCCCGAGCCGGTCCGCAGCCGGCGCCCCGATGGACAGACCCCCACGAGCGTGGGGAAGGCCTCGTCGCACCTGGTGACGCCCGCGACATCAAGGACAGACCCCCACGAGCGGACCGGCGTGCCGCCGCCGTCGTGCTGCAACCGGACACAGGAGTGGGTGTCCTTGGTGATCCGTACCCGCGTGAGCACAACTCGGGGAAGCGGGAGTGGGGTTGGCATCGGGTCGCGGGCAGGATGGGTGCACGGATCATCTGATGATCCGCTTCATGAGCTTCGGTCTGGCCGCGTACGGGCAGACCGCGAAGACGCCGAGGCCGGTGCGCAGGGCGGGGTCGCGGTGACCGTCCGGCTGGTCTACGGGGCTGGCGTCTCAAGGGGTCCGTCCCGGGGGCGGCGGGCTGTCACGGGGCTGGGCGCCGGGCCGGCCTGGGCGGGACGCGGGCTTTTATCAAGATTATTTGCGGGTGTCAAGTCACGGTATTCAGTGGCGTGACGACGCATGACCCGTTCGGGCTTACTCGAAACACGGCCTCACCGATCCGACAGTGAGGTTCATCCATCGAAAGGAGGAAGGTCGTGTTTCGAACGAGTAAGAAGGTGGCCAGGGTTGCGGCCGTCACGGTAGCCGCCACAGGGGCGCTGCTGGGTGGGGGTGTCGCCGCGCAGGCCGCACCCGCCACGACGCACGCCACCACTGTGGCAAGCGCCAGCACCTGGGGTGGCTGGGGCGATGACAGTGACAGTTGGGGCAGTTCCAGTAGCTGGGGCAGCTCGAGTAGCTGGGGCAGCTCGAGCAGCTGGGGTGGCTGGGGTGGCTGGGGCGACTGGGGCGGCTGGGGCCATTCCAGTAGCTGGGGCAGCTCCGACAGCTGGGGCAGCTCCGACAGCTGGGGCAGTTCCGACGGCTGGGGCAGTTCCGACGGCTGGGGGTAGCCGGTCCGGGGCGGGCGGCACCGATGCTGTCCTGATCCCCGCGGTCACGGGGAGCTGCCGGTGAGAGCGCCCAGGCCCGGGCGTGCGGGGGCGGCAGGCACACCTCAGGTGTGTGATCGCCGCCCCCGCGCGCCCGGTGCCGGGCACCGGCCGAGCTCCCTTCTGTGCCCCTTGGGTGCGCGCCGGCCCAGCTCCCTTCTGTGCCCTTTGGCGGGCACCGGCCCTACGGGCACAAGACCCGACCCGCCGAGTCAGCCCGCCGAGTCAAACCCATCGAGTCATTCCGTCGAGTCAAATCCGTCGAGTCAGTGCAGAGGCTCAATCCAGGGAAGAGGAACCCATGCGACCACTACTTCAGGGACCCGATCGGCAGGGGATGCCAGCCGGGGCCGCGCTTGCGCCGTTGGGCGGGCCCAATCCGGCATCGGCCGTGCATCAGGGTGCTGCGGCTGTGATGCGGCCGCCTGGCCGTGCGGCCGGAACGGGACAGGCCATGAAGATCGTGTGTGTGGGTGGTGGGCCGGGCGCGTTGTATTTCGCGATCGCGGCCAAGCGCCGTGATGCCGGCCTTGACATCAGCGTGATCGAACGTGACCCGCCGGGGGCGACCTACGGGTGGGGTGTGGGGTATGGGGACGACCTGCTCGATCACCTGTACCGCAATGACCCCGTCAGCGCTCAGGTGGTGCGTGAGGCTTCGGCCCTGTGGCAGGACCAGGAGGTGCGCCGCGGGGAGCAGACCGCGTATCTGGGCCGGTACGGCTACAGCATCACCCGTGCGAGCCTGCTGGAGATCCTCACCCTGCGCGCAGCCGAGCTGGGGGTGGATGTCCGGCACGGCCGCAAGGTGGAGGACCTGGCCGAGTTCGCCGACGCCGATTTGATCGTCGCCTGCGACGGGGCCGGCAGCCGGGTGCGCCAGGTGCACGGCGAGGCCTTCGGTACCCGCCTGGACGTCGGCCGCAACCCCTACATATGGCTGGGTACCGACAAGGTGTTCCCCCGCTTCACCTTCGCTTTCGAACGGACCCCGGCCGGGTGGGTCTGGTTTTACGCCTACCCCTCGAGCGCGGAAGTCAGCACCTGTGTCGTCGAGTGCGCCCCGGAGACCTGGCGGGGGCTGGGGCTCGATACGCGCGGCACCGCCGAGGGTGTGCGGTTGCTGGAACAGATCTTCGCCTCCGCTCTGGACGGCCACGCGCTGCTTGGCCAGTCCCGGGGGGAACCGGCTCGCTGGCAGCATTTCACCGAGGTACGCAACGCCACCTGGTGCCACGGCAACGTGGTGCTGCTGGGGGATGCCGCCCACACCACCCACTACACCCTGGGCTCGGGCACCCGGCTGGCGCTGCTGGATGCGATCGAGCTCGCGCACAGCCTGTATACGGAGGCAGAGCTGCCTGCCGCTTTGCAGGCCTACGACAAGCGCCGCCGGGCCGCGCTCCATCCCGTGCAGGCCGCGGCCCGTACGAGCATGGCCTGGTTCGAGCATCTGGACCATTACCTCGAGCAGGATCTGGTGGACTTCGCCTACGCGATGTCGGGACGGCAGGGTGCCCAGGCGCCGTGGCACTACCAGTTGCACAGGGCCACCCAGGTCCCGGTGCTGCGCGGGGTGCGACGGGAAGCAGGCAGAGGCATGCGGAGGTATCTGGCGCTGCGGCGCGGGGAGAGGGCTCTTGGCACGGGCAGCGCCACCAGGAGGGCCGCGACCACGGCGGCACCGGCGGAGCACCGGCCCTGACGGCACCGGTCAGGGCAGCCCCGGCAACCTGGACCACCGAACCTGTCGAGCCGTGATTCCTTATTTCCCCCTGGATTTCCCCCTGGCGGTTTCTCGGCCGGGCCTGGCTCGATGCACAATTTCGGAAGGGCACGAGCTCCACCGCAGTGCTTTTCCTCTTCCCTTCGCGATGCGGCCGCCCGGCGCACGACGAGATTTCACCAACCAGTGTGCCGGGCCGCAAGCCGTGCACCGCGGAAAGGAGAAAATCCATGAGCACTCACCCAGGCACCCATCACCCGGTGCCCGCGGCGGCCGCACCTGTCCAGGGCTTGCCACCGAGGCAGCCCAGGCCGGCGCGTCGTTCCCGGTTCTTGTGCACCGCCCTCGCCGCCACCGCCGTCGCCCTGACTGTGACCCCCGCAACGGCACTGGCCGCGCCCTCCTCCGGAGGGCTCGCCCCCTCCGTGGGGTCCCGGCCCGCTCTGAGTGTTGCGGCGACCGGGGCGCTGCCTGACTCCTCCCGGGCCGACGTGCCCAGTCCCGGCGCGATCGCGCGGGTGATGGGCGCGACCGTCGAGACAGACGACCCCTTGGAAAATTTCGCGCCGTCCAGCGCCCCGGTCACGGTAGCGGACGGGTCCGGCGGTTATCTGACCGCGGTGATCGGCACCCGTTCTCCGAGCGTGGACGGGCGCGGGCAACTGGTCTTTTTCTGGCACGGCACGACGTTTGTCGGCTGGGACAGCAGCAGTGAAAGCCTGGGCATTGAAGCCGTCACTCCCGGAAGAGCGGGTACCGTCCAAGTCACCTACTCCCATTACGGGCCCGATGACGGATTGTGTTGTCCCTCCCTGCCGACGGTCACGATCGAATACCGGTGGAACGGGCATGGCTTCACCCCCTCGGGGATGCCACCAAAACGCGGAGAGGAATCGGCGGTGAGACGGGAGGACGCCTGAACGGTCAGGGCGGTGTTCCAGCCAGGCAGCGTCAGGTTACTGAGCTGGAACTCGTGATGCCGTCTTCGGCGGTCAGGGGGTGATGGTCACTGCCGTCTTTGCGAGGCAGCCGTCCATGAGGTGGCTGCGGGACTGGATGTGGCGCGTCTATGAGGTGGCTGCGGTAGCGGATGTGGCGCAGACCGCGTCGGATGCGCTGCATCAGGTGCTCTGGGGTGGTGAAGGCGACGTTGGAGAGCCGGCCGCGCCGTAGCGGTGACCAGATGCCTTCGACGGCCTTGTGGCCGGGTGCGTGGGGCGGCAGGTGGCAGAGGGTCGGCCAGTCTGAGGTGGCGGCGGATTCTCGCAGGTCGGCGGCCTTGTGGACGTTGGGATGGTTCCGGATCAGGACGATCGGCCTTCGGGCTGCTGGTGTGCTGCGATCAGCAGGTCGCGGTAGTGGCGCCGGGGGGTCTTGCGCCCGTCGCAGTGGGGCGTCGTGGTGGGGTGGCCGGTAGTTCAGCCGTGGCCTGTGTCCTGGTTTGGGGCAGGTCAGGGCGGCGATCGGGATGCGTCTGCGGGAGCGGCCGGGGACCCGCACCACCGGGGTGAGGCCGCGGGGCGAGCAGGTCTTGGCGTGCGGCGGCGTCACGGAGAAGCCGGCTTCGTCGCTGAGCAGGGCCCGGGCTGAGCAGGCCCGGGAGGCGGTGCCGGGATTGCTCCTGGTCCCCGGGCCTCTCGCCGAACCCGCCGTGCCCATTACTGTGCAACGGGCTCTTTACGGTCTGTGCCGTCAGGTGGGTGCAGGGGCCCAGGGCGCAGGGGCCCAGCCGTGCGGGGATCTTGTTGCCGCGGTGGCGATACCGGGTGACCGGGATCGCGCTGATCTTCGGCCAGTTCGGTCCCGTCCGCGCTGATCGGCACCCGTTCTCCGAGCGTGGACGGGTACGGGCAACTGGTCTTTTTCTGGCACGGCACGACGTTTGTCGGCTGGGACAGCAGCAGCGAAAGCCTGGCCATCCAAGCCATCACTCCCGGAAAACCGAGCACCATCCGAGTCACCTACGCCCATTACGGGCCCGATGACGGATTGTGCTGTCCCTCCCTGCCGGCGGTCACGATCGAATACCGGTGGAACGGGCACGGCTTCACCCCCTCGGGGATGCCACCAAAACGCGGAGAGGAAGCGGCGGTGAGACGGGAGGACGCCTGAACGGTCAGGGCGGTGTTCCAGCCAGGCAGCGTCAGGTTACTGAGCTGGAACTCGTGATGCCGTCTTCGGCGGTCAGGGGGTGATGGTCAGTCCCGTCTTTGCGAGGCAGCCGTCCATGAGGTGGCTGCGGGACTGGATGTGGCGCGTCTATGAGGTGGCTGCGGTAGCGGATGTGGCGCAGACCGCGTCGGATGCGCTGCATCAGGTGCTCTGGGGTGGTGAAGGCGACGTTGGAGAGCCGGCCGCGCCGTAGCGGTGACCAGATGCCTTCGACGGGGTTGAGGTCGGTGCGCAGGGCGGCAGGTAGTAGATGGTCAGCCAGTCCCGGGATGCGGCGAACTTTTGTAAGAAGCTGTTGTCCTTTCGATCACATCGCACTCAAGATCGAAAGGGTGACAGCTTCTGACCGCAAAAGCGGCGGCGACGTCCGGCGTCCGGTCCGCGGACTGCGCCGGCCCTCCAGCGCCGCCGGCGTGCGCGGGTCGACGGGAAGCCGGTCGCGGCCCCCCGGGTCACAGGCCCAGGGCGATGGCCATGCGGGTCAGTTCGGCGGTGTTTGTGATGTTGAGCTTGGCCCGGATACGGCGCAGGTAGGCGTCCACAGTGTGGGTGGAGAGGCCCATGTGGCGGGCGGTCTGGAGGTAGGTGCGGCCGGCGGCGATGTGCCGGAGCGTCTCGCGCTCGCGCGGAGCCAGCGCGGGGGCGGGGGCTTCGATGTGCGGAATGGCGAGGGTGGCGCTCATGGTGCTGTCCTCCGGCGAGGGGTCTGACCGTTTAGGGCGATTTGCCCTTATTTCTTTCACATTGCTCGCCGGACGTCATGGCCGTGTCCGCCGACTGTCACAGGTGCGTCACAGGGAAAGGCGGAATGGTTTGAGAAGCCGTATCTCTATCGATCATGAGGACGGTTCTGATCGAACACGGTCCCTGGCCGGGTGATCTCGACCGGGTGGATGCATGAGTACAGGGCCCCTTGGCAGCTCGGGTTTGCGACCCCCCGAGTGCCAGGAGGCCCTGTTGTTCCAGTCCTGCGTGACGGTCCCCGTCTCGTCCAACTCCCGCGTGTCGTCGTGCGATTGCCTTGCGCACAGGTTCGGGAACGCGGCCTCTCGCCCGGAGAGGGTGCCGGTGTGTCCGTCGGACATGACGGACGCGGGGTGGGCAGTGGTGCGGGACGCGATGCCGGTGCCGGCCTGGCTGGAGGGCCGGTTGCCGTCGTGGCGGCCGGCTTTGACAGCGGCGCGTCGGGACAGCGGCGCGAGGTGGGGGCGGCCGTGTTCCGTGACCGAGCTTGGCCATGACACCTCAGCGATGAGCAGATCCGCCGCGTGATCGCTGCGGCTCCGAGTGCCAGGGATCGTTTCCTGAGCGCGCTGCTGGCGTGTACTGGGCTGCGGATCGGTGAGGCGCTGGGCCCTGCACCGCGGCGACACGCACCTGCTGGCCTCCTCCCGCGCTGTGGGCTGCGGCCTCGAGGGTCCGTGCGGACCACTTCTCATCATGGCGATGACCTCGGTGGTCCACGGCTACGTCTGGACCACCAGGTCGTGGGAACCGAAGGTCGTACCGTGAGGCAACCGGAACCGCAACCCCGAACTCGTTCGAGTTCGTATCCTGCGAGTGTGATGGCTGGTGCGCTGTGGCGCCCGACGGAGCTGTGGGACGGGGGGTGGGAACAGCCGCTGATGGCGTCGGGGACGGCGGGGCGGCCGGGGTTGTGGCTGGTGCGGGCGAGGCCTTCAGGCCGGTGGCGGCACGTCTGGCCTCTTCGGTACTGGACGGGACCGAGACGGAGCGTGCGGCGGCGCTGAGGGAGACCCGGGACAGGGACACGTATCTGAGCGGGCACGTGGCCAGGCGCCTGCTGCTGGGTGCCCACCTCGGAGTCCCGCCCGTCGGCGTTCCGCTGGAGCGGCTGCCGTGCCCGCAGTGCGGGGAGCCGCACGGGCGTCCTGCGGTGTGTGGCGATCCCGTGCATTTCTCGCTGTCCCACAGCGGGGGACTGTGTCTGTTGGCCTTCGCGGCGACGCCGGTGGGCGTGGACGTCGAGACGGTCCCCGGCCTCGCGGTGGCCGATGAGGTCGGGGCCTGCTTGCATCCGCGGGAGAGCGCCGAGTCGAGCGAGTTGCTGACGGTGGGCAGGCCGGCGGCGTTCGCTCGGGTCTGGGCGCGCAAGGAGGCCTGTCTGAAAGGGCTGGGCACGGGGCTGGGACGCGCCATGTCACTGGACTGCCTGGGGGCTCGCAGGAGCGCACCAGCCACTGTGCAGGGATGGACGATCAGGGATGTGGCCCTGGACGACGGATACGCCGCCGCGGTCGCGGTTCGGCGCCCAGGTGCCGTACTCAAGGGTTCGTCGGCTTCGGTGACGACGGTGGCCGGGCCGGGCCGGGCGCAGGCCATGGCGGTGAGCGAGCTGTTCGGCGTGGTCTGGCGGGCTGACACACACCATCCGCTTCGTGTGGCCCTGCGTGATTGCCGCACCGGCCGCTCAGCGGCGCTGCCGCTGCGGGCCACCGTCGGCGGCACGCAGCTCTCTGCCATCGACCTGCTGTCCCTCGCCGACGAAGGGCGCATCAAGGAGTTCCCCGTATGGTCTGGTCGCGGTCCGCACTTCGCCCCCAGCGGGGGTGTGGGCGGCAGCGCCTTCGAGTACGTCGTCCCCGTGGAGGTCCTGTACCCAGTTGGTGTGGTAAACGGTTTCGAGGTAGCGCTCGCCGAGGTCGGGGGCGATGGCCACGGCGGTCGGCTGCTGGCGTGGTGCTGACTGCTGGGCGAGCCAACGGGTGGCGCCGCTGACGACCGTGCCGGTGGAGCCTCCGAAGAGGAAGCCGCGGCGGGCGAGCTGGCGGCAGGTGCGGATGGTGTCGGCTTCGCTGACGTGTATCACCTCGTCTACGTAGGAGTCGTCCAGCAGCGGTGGGCGGACGCTCGTACCCAGACCGGGGATCATGCGCCGACCTGGAGTGTCCTTGAAGGTGACAGAGCCCTCGGTGTCGATGGCGACGATGTGCACCGGCCTGTGCCACTCGCGGAAGTAGCGTGCGCAGCCCATGAGCGTGCCCGTGGTACCGGCTCCGACGAAGAGAACGTCGAGGTCGGGGAAGTGGCGGGCGATGGCCGGGGCGGTGGTGCGGTAGTGGGCCATGTGGTTGTTGGGGTTGGTGTATTGGTTGAGCCACACGTACCGGCCGTCCGACGCACACAGTGCGCGGACGTGGTCGATGCGCGCGCCGAGCAGGCCACCCTGCCGGGCGGGCTCAGTGACGATGTGGACCTGGCTGCCGAGCGCTTCCATGAGCAGCCGGGCGGGCAGGTTGCAGCGAGTGTCGGTCACGCACACGAACTCGTAGCCCTTGCTGGCCGCGATCATGCTCAGGGCTACCCCGAGGTTGCCGGAGGAGGACTCGACGAGGACCGCGCCGTCGGTGAGCAGACCGTCGCGTTCGGCGGCCTCGACCATGGCGGCGGCAGCCTTGAGCTTGATCGAGCCGGCGAAGTTGAAACCTTCACATTTGAGGAACAACGGGTGCCGGGTGATCGCCTCCAGGTCGATGTAGAGGTCGTTCTCGTTGAATTCCTGAGGGGTGGATATGACCGGCACGGTGGCCTCCTGATCCGTGTGTGAACCGTCTCCACCAGTCCGCGGGATCACCCCCGGTTCCGTCATGCCACCAAAATTCGGGGCTTGACAACGGTCGGGCTCGCGCGTAGCGGCACGGATTCCTGGGATTCGAGGAGGGGCCTGCAGCGGGCTCGGTGCCTTCCACCTGGGCTTGTCCCGGCGCCTACCGCCACCAATGCGTGGTGTCAAGTTACGAGATTCAGCGGCGTGACGAAGTCGTGCCGGCCAGGCGTACTGGTGGGGCGGGCGTCAGGAACCCGCCGCGAAAGGCTCTGGCGCCTTTGCGGGTGGGAGAAGCCCACTTCCACCACCACACCGACGACACCGGAGCTCACATGGCAGGGAATTCCCCCCGTACCTGGACGGCCGGCCCGCCCCGCCTCTCCACGTGCCCCGACGACAGCGGAGGGCCTGACGCCGGGACCACCGGGTCGCCGGCCGCCACCGCACGGCTACTGGCCGAGGTGCTGGCCGACGTCGTGCGCGTGGAACACGTGTCGGCCGACAGCCACTTCTTCGATGACCTGGGCGCGGATTCGATGGTGATGGCCCAGTTCTGTGCGCGGGTCAGGAAGCGGGCGGACCTGCCGCCGGTGTCGATGAAGGACGTCTACCGGCATTCCACGGTCGAGAGTCTCGCCGCTGCACTGACCGGGCCCGAAGCCGCGGCCTCCGCTGCCACCGGTGCGGCGACCGCGGGCACCGGACTCACGACCAGCGCGTCGACCCCCACGGTGCCTCCGGCACCCGTATCCATGCCCCATCAGCCGCCCGGCCCGCCGTCCGTCCCGGCCTCCGGGCCGGCGCCGGCCACGAACGCCGCACAGACCTCGCACGGGGCCGCAGTACGAGCCGGCACGCGTCAGTACGTGCTGTGCGGGCTGCTGCAGTTGCTGTTTTTCCTCGGGTACTGCTACCTGGCCGCGTCGGCAGCGACACGGGGCTGCGCATGGATCGGCGACGGCTCCACCCTCGCCGATCGCTACCTGCGTTCCGTGCTGGCCGGCAGTGCCGGATTCATCGGCCTGTGCACGGTGCCGATCCTGGCCAAATGGACGCTCATCGGCCGCTTCACGCCCCGTCAGTTCCCCGTGTGGAGCCTCACCTACCTGCGCTGGTGGATCGTCAAAACCCTGATCCGGACCAGCCCGGTCCGCCTGTTCACGGCGTCGCCGCTGTTCGTGCTGTATCTGCGTGCGATGGGCGCGAAAATCGGTCGCGATGTTGCGATCTTTTCCACGCATATTCCTGTGTGTACGGATCTGCTCACCATCGGAGACGGGGCGGTCATACGCAAGGACTCCCACTTCTCCTGTTACCGCGCCCATGCCGGCCTCATCCAGACCGGTCCGGTCACTCTCGGCAAGGACGTCGTCGTCGGTGAACAGACGGTCCTGGACATCCACACCTCCATGGGCGACGCGTCCCAGCTCGGTCATGCCTCGTCCCTGTACGCCGGTCAGGCCGTACCCGCTGGGGAGCGCCGGCACGGTTCACCGGCCGAGCCCACCGGCACAGACTTCCGCAGTGCGCACGCCGCCGACTGCTCCGCCATGCGAAAGGTCCGCTACGTCCTGGGGCAGCTGCTGGCCCTGCTGCTCGTGTATCTGCCCCTGACCACGGGCGGTGCGGCCCTGCTGGTCGCCGCGGTGCCGCAGCTGAAGGCACCCCTCGATGTCGGGTCATGGCCGCGCGCCGGCTCGGCGTTGTCTCTGGGCGCGCTGGCCGCTTCCGTCACGCTGTTCTTCGGCGCCGCGCTCGCCGGGCTTGTTCTCCAGGGCGTGGTGCCGCGTCTGCTCGACAGGGCGATCAAGCCGGACACGGTCTACCCGCTCTACAGCTTCCATTACGGTCTGCAGCGGGCGATCGCCCTTCTGACCAACCGGAAGTTCTTCACCACGATATTCGGGGACAGCTCCGCGATCGTTCACTCCCTGCGCTATCTCGGCTACGACCTGTGCCGTGTCACGCAGACCGGCTCGAATTTCGGCACGGAACTCAAGCACGACAGTCCGTTCCTTACCTCGGTGGGCAGCAACACGATGGTCGCCGACGGCCTGTCGATCATCAATGCCGACTTCTCCAACACGTCGTTCCGCCTCTGCCGTGCCTCGATCGGAGCGCGAAGTTTCCTCGGGAACCGCATCGCCTATCCGGCACAGGCCCAAACCGGCGACAACTGCCTGCTGGCCACGAAGGTCATGGTGCCCATCGACGGAGAGATGCGGGAGGGCGTCGGTCTGCTGGGTTCGCCTCCTTTCACCATTCCGCGCACCGTGATGCGGGATGCCCGGTTGAACAAACTGGCGGGCGGCAGCGAACCGCGCCACCGCCTCGCCCGAAAAAACCGGCACAACGCCGTGACCGCGGTGCTGTATGTGCTGGCGCGGTGGTTCCACGTCTTCGTCGTCACCCTGCTGACGCTGGGAGCCGGAAGCCTCTACCCCTCCATGGGCGCATCGGCGATTGCCCTGTCCATGGCCGGTGGCCTCGTCTTCAGCGTCTGTTACTTCACCCTGATCGAGCGGGCCGCCACGGGATTCACGGCACAACGGCCGCTGACCTGCTCCATCTACGAGCCGTCCTTCTGGCGGCACGAACGCTTCTGGAAGATGGCGGCGGTCGATCATGCCCAGATGTTCGACGGGACCCCGTTCAAGAACGTGGTTCTGCGGTTGCAGGGTGCCCGGATCGGCAAGCGGGTCTTCGACGACGGCTCCTTCTTCCCCGAACGGACGCTGGTGACGGTCGGGGACGACTGCACCCTCAATGCGGGCACGGTGGTCCAGTGCCACTCGCAGGAGGACGGCGCCTTCAAGTCCGACCGCACCACGATCGGTGCCGGCTGCACGCTCGGTGTCGGCGCATTCGTCCACTACGGCGTCACCCTGGACGACCACGTCGACCTTGCCTGCGACTCCTTCCTCATGAAGGGCGAACACGTTCCCTCCAAGGCCCGGTGGGGCGGGAACCCAGCCCGTCAGCTGCCCGGCAACACCCCCCGCCCACCGCTCTGTCCGGCAGGCCGCATCTGACGCCGTGCCACACACACTCCGCCACATCAGAGCGCATCAGCACCCGAACGAAGGACAGATCCTGATGGCACCCGACACTCCCGCCGCCCGGGACTTCTGGCACGGCGTCCTGACCAAGTCCGGCGGCTGCGCGCCCCTTCCGCGCTTCACCCGCGAGCCGGTTGCCCAACTGGCCGAGCACCACGCACCGATCCCCGTCAGTGACGCGGCAGCCGTGCGCCGGCTGGCAGACGACCTGGCCGTGCCGTTGAGTACCGTGCTGCTGGCGGCGCATGCCAAAGTGCTGGCCGCGCTGACCGGTGAAAGCGCCGCCACCATCGGCCTGTTGGGGCTCGCCCCTGGTCGGCCGCTGCCGTGCCGGCTGACGACGGCCCCCCGCTCCTGGCGGGCCCTGCTGGCGCACGCCCACGAGGCCCTCTCGCAGGTACTCGTTCACTGCGACTACCCGGTCGACGACCTCAGGCGCGAACTCGGCCTTCCCGAGCCGTCATGGGAAACCGCACTTGATGCGACCGGTTTCGGCGACGCCCTCGCCCAGGACAGCAGCGCCCCGGCCACCGAGGCAGTGCTGCGGGTGGGCATCGCGCATCACGACGACGGCGGGCTCACGCTGCGGGCGCGCTACCGCACCGACGTCCTCGACGCCGACAGCGCTGTGCGCATCGTCGGCTACCACCTCACCGCGCTCGCCCTGATCGTCGCCGACCCGGCCGCGGAGCACGGCCGGCAGAGCCTTGTGTCCGCCGAGGAACGGCGCTTCCAGCTCGAAGAGCTCGCCGGGCCCCACCGACCCCTGCCCGACGCCGGGGTCCATGAGCTGTTCGAGCAGCGCGTACGGCACGACCCGCACGCGGTTGCAGCGGTGCACGGCAATCGGCAGTGCACCTACCGGGAGCTCAATGCCCGTGCCAACCGGCTGGCCCGCGCCCTGCTGGCGCGAGGACTCCACCGCGAAGGCGTCGTCGCGGTGGTGATGGACAGAGACCTCAACTGGCCGGCCGCCGTGCTGGCCGTCTTCAAGGCCGGAGGCGTCTACCTGCCCATCGAGCCGCATCTGCCTGCCGAACGCGTCAAGGCCATGCTCACCGCTTCCCGGTGCACGCTGGTGCTCACCGGACCGACCGCCCCCACCACCCTCCGAACGGCCCTCGCGTCCCTGCCCACCGTGCGGACGCTGCACACCGACACCGCCGACGAGGAGGGCCACGCCGACGACGACCTCGGTATCGCCGTGGCAGTCGACCAGCTGGCCTACATCTACTTCACCTCCGGCTCCACCGGTAAGCCCAAAGGCGCCATGTGCGAACACGGGGGCATGCTCAACCACCTCCACGCCAAGATCGACGACCTTCAGGTCGCCGAAGGACAGGTGGTCGCCCAGACCGCGCCCCAGTGCTTCGACATCTCGCTGTGGCAACTGCTCGCCGCGCTCCTGGCCGGGGGACGGACCCTTCTGGTCGAGCAGAACGTGATCCTCGCCGTCCGGGAGTTCCTCGACACCATCGCCCGCGGACGGGTCTCCGTCCTCCAGGTTGTTCCGTCGTACCTGGACGTCGTCCTCACATACCTGGAGCAGCACCCGCGCGAACTGCCGGACCTGCGGTACGTGTCGGTCACCGGCGAGGCGCTGAAGAGGGAACTCGCCCAGCGCTGGTTCGCCGCCCAGCCCCACGTCAAGCTGGTCAACGCCTACGGGCTGACCGAGACCTCCGACGACACCAACCACGAGATCATGGACCGTTCACCGGACGGCGACCGCATCCCGCTGGGCCGGCCGGTCAACAACGTGCACCTCTACGTCGTCGACGAACGCCTGAACCCGGTGCCGCTCGGTGCGCCGGGCGCGATCGCCTTCTCGGGGATCTGCGTCGGCCGCGGCTATGTCAACGACCCCGAGCGCACCCGGCCCGCCTACCTCAGCGATCCCCACCGCCCAGGCCAGCGCCTCTACCTGAGCGGCGACTTCGGCCGCTGGCGGCCCGACGGCAAGCTGGAGTTCCTGGGCCGTCGCGACACCCAGGTCAAGATCCGTGGTTTCCGCATCGAGACCGGCGAGATCGAGAACACCCTGCTGCAGGTGCCCGGCGTCCGCGACAGCGCCGTGGTGGTCGCCGAACGGCCCGACCACAGCACACACCTGGTGGCCTTCTACACCTCCCCGCAACCCCTGCACACCGACGTCCTGCTCGATCGGCTGGGCACCGTACTGCCCCCGTACATGGTCCCTTCGGCCGTCCACTGGTGCGCGGACCTCCCGCTGACCGCCAACGGCAAGGTGGACCGCAAAGCCCTCACGGCCCTGGCCACCCGGCTTCATGCCGCGAACGACGACGTCCAGGCGCCCGCTACGCCCACCGAACGGCGGCTGGCCGCCGCATGGGCTGGCGTGCTCGGCGTCTCTGAGGACCGGATCGGACGCCACGACCACTTCTTCGACCTGGGCGGCACCTCGCTGTCGGCCGTGAAACTCGCCATCAGCCTGGAGCGCCTGGTGTCCCCGGCGGACATCACCCGCCACCCCGTCCTGACCGACCTGGCCCGGCTCCTGGAGGAGCTCTGCCGGCAGCAGTCCGTGCGAGGGGCCTCAGCCTGACCTCGTCCCACGTCCCCGACCCAGGGGACATCCCCCACCACGAAAGGACAAGAAAGATGTCACTTCCCCCCTCCACCGTCCCCACGCCCGCCGCTGCGCCCATGCCCGGGACGGAACTGGACGTGCACCCCGGCAAAATCCCCGTCCTGCACACCGGCCCCCAGTCCCGCGGGGACGCGCCGGGCTGGGCGGCCGAGCACCACCACGCCGTCCGCAGCCTCGTCACCGAACACGGCGCGCTGGTCATCCGCGGCCTCGCTGTGCGGGAGGCCGGCCAGGCCGGGGCCGTCCTGCACCACCTGGCTCCCGGCCCGATGACCGAAAAGGAGGCCTTCGCGCCCCGCCGCACCCGCGCGCCGGGCGTCTACTCCTCCACCCCCTGGCCGGCCAACCAGCCCATGTGCATGCACCACGAACTCAGCTACACCCACGCGCCCCCCGGCCTGCTGCTGCTGGCCTGCCTGGCCGCGCCCCGCACCGGCGGAGCCACCGCTCTGGCCGACGCCACCGCCGTCCTCGACGAGCTGCCGCCGAAGCTGGTCCAGCGGTTCGAAGAGGAGGGCTGGCTGCTTACGCGCACGTACCACGACGAGATCGGGGCCTCCTGGGCGCAGGCGTTCGGCACCGACGACCACAGCGCTGTCGAGGACTACTGCCGCGCCCACAGGATCGAGGTGCGCTGGCTGCCCGACAAGGGCTTGCACACCCGCCAGCGCCGCCCGGCCGTGGTGCGCCATCCGGTCTCCGGCCGACGCTGCTGGTTCAACCAGATCGCGTTCCTCAACGAGTGGACGATGGCCCCCGAGGTGCGGGAGTACCTCATCGACGTCCACGGCCCCGACCGTCTGCCTTTCACCACGCGCTTCGGCAACGGCGATCCGGTCGGCGAGGACGTCGTCCAGCTGATCAACGCGGTGTACGAGAGGCACACCGTCCGCGAGCCGTGGCAGGACGGCGACCTGATGCTCGTCGACAACGTCCGCATGGCACACGGCAGAGAGCCCTTCGAGTCACCGCGTGACGTCGTCGTCGCCATGGCCGAACCGCTGCACCCGACCCCCTGCCCGCCGGCCTCGAAGGAGAACGCCCGATGACCACGTCCCCTTCCTGCGCCAGGGAGTCCGCGATGCCCCAGTCCGCGCTGCCCCAGCCGAGCACGACGCCACCGCAGGCCGCGGTGCCACCGTTCGCCGTGATCTCCGGTGCCCAGGTCCAGCACACGCTGCAGGGCCAGGAACGGCAGATCGTCGATCTCGTCGAGGCGACCTACCGGTTGCACGCGGCCGGGGACTCGGTCAATCCGCCGTCGTACTTCCTGCGCCTCCCCGACCGGCCGACGGCGCGGATCATCGCGCTGCCCGCGTCGATCGGCGGGCAGGTACGGGTGGACGGCCTGAAGTGGATCTCCAGCTTCCCCGACAACGTGCCCTCCGGCATCCCGCGAGCCTCGGCCGTGCTCATCCTCAACGACCACGACACCGGCTATCCGCTCGCCTGCCTGGAGAGCTCCATCATCAGCGCGAGCCGAACGGCCGCGATGGCCGCGTCGGCGGCCGACTGGCTCAGCCGCCACCGCCGACGCCCCACCCGCGTCGGATTCTTCGGAACCGGCCTGATCGCCCGCTACATCCACGCCTTTGTGACCGCAACCGGCTGGAGCTTCGACCAGATCGGCATACACGACGTGTCCCCCGACCACGCCGCCGGCTTCCGCAGCTACCTGGAACACACCGATGCGGCCCCACCGATCACGACGCACGACAGCCCGGAGCAGCTGATCCGCTCCAGCGACCTGGTGGTCTTCGCCACCGTCGCCGGCCGGCCACACGTCACCGACCCGGCATGGTTCGACCACAACCCCTTGGTGCTGCACGTGTCGCTGCGCGACCTCGCCCCCGACATCGTGCTCGCATCGGCGAACATCGTCGACGACGTCGACCACTGCCTCAAGGCCGACACCTCACCACACCTGACCGAACAGCTCACCGGCAACAGGGACTTCCTCACCGGAACCCTGGGCGACGTCATGACAGGCCGGGTGGCGCTCCCAAAGGACCGGCCCGTGGTCTTCTCGCCCTTCGGCCTGGGAGTGCTCGACCTCGCCGTCGGCAAACACGTGTACGACGAGGTGACCCGCGCCGGGCATCTGCACGTCGTGGAGGACTTCTTCCATGAACTGCGCCGCTACGGATGAGCGGCCGCACAGCCCGGCCCCCGGTCGGCTCACGCAGGCAAACCCGTCCGGTACCGAGGGGCCGGCCGGGCAGGTCCGACCCGGCCCGGTCCCGATGCCTTCGAGGAGGCGCTCGCCGCGTCTGCGTGCGGACCGGTCCGTCCCGGTCGCTTCGTGGCCGGCCACCCGGAAACGCCGCAAAGGAGCTGTGAGCGGAGTTTCGGGTGAGTCCGGGCACGGTGTGCCTCGTACGTCCATGAGGGCTCACCGGCCCGGTCAGCCCCGTCGGGGACGGCGGGGGAGAGGGGGAGGGATAGCGGCCGCGCTCGCTGCTGAGCGTGCACAGCGTCTTTGACGTGCTCCCCGCCCTAGAGGACGGGGATTCCAGCCTGGGCCGTCTGGCCCTTGTGGTGGCTTCCTGCTTCACCGCGCTGTGCGGGCACGTGTGCCCGTCTTACCGGCGCTCCACAGGCGTTTAGCCTGTCCGCCCGTCCGGCGGCCAGGATGTTGCGTGCGGCGTTGACGTCGCGGTCGTGGACGGTCCCGCACTCCTGACAGGTCCACTCGCGGACGTGCAGGGGCTTGGGGCCGTCCTTGATCCCGCAGGCCGAGCACACCTGAGAGGTGGGCTCGAAGCGTCCGATCCTGGCGAAGTGTCGGCCGTGCCTGGCGGCCTTGTACTCCAGCATGTTCACGAACGCGGACCATCCGGCGTCGTGCACGGACCTGGCGAGCCGGGTGCGCGCGAGAGCGGACACCGCAAGGTCTTCCACGTACACCGCTTGGGTCTCGCGGATGATCTTCGTGGATGTCTTGTGGTGCCAGTCCCGGCGCCGGTCCGCCGCACGGGCGTGCTGACGCGCGACCTTGATGCGGGCCCTGGCCCGGTTCTTCGACCCCTTCGCCTTGCGGCTCAAGTCCTTCTGCAACCGCTTGAGCTTCTTCTCGGCGCGGCGCAGGAAGCGGGGGGAGGCGATCTTCTGTCCGTCGGAGAGGACCGCGAACGCGGACAGGCCGAGATCGATACCGGTCTCGGCGTGGGTCTGGGGCAGGAACTGCGGGTCGGTGTCCACGACGAACGATGCCCAGTACCGGCCGGCCGCGTCCCTCGTGACCGTGACCGAGGTAGGCACGGCCGGAAGCGGGCGTGACCAGCGCACCCGCAGCTCCCCGACCTTCGCCACGTACAGGCGGCTGTTGCCGCGCAGACAGAACCCGTTGGCGGTGAGCCGGATCGACTGCCGGCTGTCCCGCTTGGACTTGAACCGGGGCGGCGCGACCTTCGGGCCCTTGCGCCTGCCGGTGACGCAGGAGAAGAAGTTGCGGTAGGCGGTGTGCAGGTCCCGCAGGGACTGCACCAGCACCACCGACGACACCTCGGACAGCCACACGCGTTCCCCGGTGTGCTTGGCCGCAGTGATGACCTGCTTTTGCAGGTCGGTGTCCTTGATATACGGCAGCCCCGCCGCGTGTGCTTCCCGACGGGCCCGAAGGCCGTCGTTGAAGACCACGCGGGCGCACCCGAACGCCCTGGCCAGCGCATCACGCTGTGCGGGCTCGGGGTACACGCGGAAGTTGTACCGCAGCTGCATGTGATCAACCTACTGCCCGGCACCGACAACACCGGCCTGGACAGCTTCGCCCCGCGGACCGTTCCGGCTTACCCCGCCCTGAAGGACGGGGCTCGCGCCGGGCCCAGCCGGTCATCGGCTGAGCGATCCTGTGCGAGAGACAGTGTCCGGCAAGGGATCTGCCCACCGGGGCGGCCAGGCACGGGCGTGGAGGCGTAATCCCGCGCCCCGTGCTGCTCCTCGCGGCCGGTGCCGGCGGGTGGTGGGCGTGCTGATCGCGGCCACGTCCTGGCGGCCGGTGGGCTGCACAGGGCAGCCGGGTCCGGTCCGTGGTGCGTGTTTCTCCGGACGCCTGCCGGCAAATCCGTGCGAGCGGGCTGCTGGGGAGGGAACCTCGCCTCGCCTGGGCGCGAGGCGGCCCGCCCGTGGCCGGGTGCGGTCGGTCTTCGGCCAGCCTTTCCGGTCGGCCGGGACGGCTGATCGCACTCGACCTGCCGGCCTTGGATGCCCGTGCTCTCCCCGACCGGCCAAGCCCGGCTCCGGGAGCCCCGCCGCCTGCGGTTCCGCCTGTTCTTTGCGGCCGCCCGGCTCGTCACCACCGGCCGGCGCCGCAACCCTCCGCCTCACCCGCCACTGGCCCTGGGCCGGCGAGATCACAGGCGCCCGCGAACGGCTTGTTCTCCTGCCGAACCCCGGCTGACACGGCAGCTTTCCGTCCCCGCGAGCAGCACCACCCCGCCCGGAGCAGTGGAACCCGGCGCCCACCCGAGGTGTCACTCGGGTCTCCGACATGCCCGCCATCAGCCACAGAAAGCGAAACGGTCCACCGACTCCGTCGGCAGACCGTCATGCAGGATCGAGGTTGGCTCGTACGTGGGTGGACGGATGAGGTTGTACGCCGGCAACACTGGTGCGCAACGGTTTTCACGACCAGCACCGCGCAGTGGGCGGCACCTGCCCCAGCCTTGCCTCACACGCAGCCCGGCGGGTTCTGGGGGCCTATGCAGGCCGCGCTCGGCGCTTGCGCCGCGGCCTTCGTCGTCTGAGGCGTTGCCTCAGCACTCGTCACGCCCACCGTTCCCGCGAGCAGCGCAGCAACGAAGAATGCACCGACGAGGTGTCGGATGCGCTTCCGGGTGCTCGTCACCATGAGGACCTCCCTCGACTTGAGGTGGATTAATCCTTGTTTGTCGGTTTAGTACTACAGCTTGGTGCTGCAGCCGGACCGCTGTCAACCACTATGTTTTCGCTGGTCGACGGCATGGAGGTGGTGGGGAGTGCGGTGGGGCGGGGCGGTGACCCCGGCGTCGGGCCGCAGCCATGCCCGCCCGGCGACCGACAGCCGGAAAACCACCGGCCCACCGCGACCGACTCGACTCCGCCGCCCCGAGCGAAAAAGGGGAGGCTAGAACGTGATCACCGACACCGAGGCCGAGCCGGAGTTGGCCGCGTAGGCCCGGCGTCCGTCCGGGGAGACCACCACCCACACCGGGTACCCGTCGACCTTGATGGGGTGGCCCAGGGTGCGGTTGGTGGCGGTGTCGATCACCGACAGCGAATCCGAGCCGCAGTTGGCCGTGTAGGCCCGGCGTCCGTCCTGGGAGATGGCCACCCCGACTGGCTTCTTGCCGACCTTGATGGGGTTGCCCACGGTGCGGTTGGTGGCGGTGTCGATCACCGACAGCGAATCCGAGCCGGAGTTGGCCGTGTAGGCCCGGCGTCCGTCCTGGGAGATGGCCACCCCGACTGGCTTCTTGCCGACCTTGATGGGGTTGCCCACGGTGCGGTTGGTGGC
>NZ_JBVJMD010000056.1:0-9789 GCF_055584385.1 Streptomyces sp. NPDC104096 | reverse complement strand
GGCGGTGTCGATCACCGACAGCGAATCCGAGCCGGAGTTGGCCGTGTAGACCTGGCCTCCGTCCTGGGAGATGGCCACCCCGTACGGCTTCTTGCCGACCTTGATGGGGTTGCCCACGGTGCGGTTGGTGGCGGTGTCGATCACCGACACCGAATCCGAGCCGGCATTGGCCGTGTAGACCCAGTGTCCGTCCGGGGACACCGTCACCGCGACTGGCTTCTTGCCGACACCGATGGGGTGGCCCACGGTGCGCTTGGTGGCGGTGTCGATCACCGACACCGAATCCGAGCCGTAGTTGGCCGTGTAGGCCCGGCCTCCGTCCGGGGACACCGCCACCCCCTGCGGCTTGTCGCCGACACCGATGGGGTTGCCCATGGTGCGCTTGGTGGCGGTGTCGATCACCGACACCGAAGCCGGGCCGAAGTAGTTGGTCGCGTAGGCCCGGCGCCCGTCCGGGGACACCGCCACCGCGCCCGGGGATTTGCCGACCTGGATCGAGGACACGGACGGTGCGGTGGGACCCGAGGAACGGGACTGTGCCAGGTAGATGCCGCCGCCCGCCGCGGCGAGCGCCGCCAGCGCCACCCCCGCAATGAGCCTGGCCCGTCGGTTTCCGGGCCGCGGGGGGCGGGGCCGCAGCCGGGCCTCTTCCCCTTTGTGCGGCAGCGGTTTTAGGGGCGGGCCGGTCGGTTCCTGCGGCTCGGCCGGCGACAGGATCTCGGTCGGCGGGGCCGATTCCCGGGGGCGCGGCGGCTTCGGGGCGGGGGGCTGCTCGGGCGGCGGCGCCTGCGGTGAGGGAGCCGGTTGCTGCAAAGGGGACGGGTGGGGCTGGTCGGCGATGGAGGCGAGCCGCCGGGCGGTCTCCTCACCGTCCATCCTGTCCGCGGGGTCCTTGGCCAGCAGCCCGATGAGGACCGGGGTCAGCTCCGTCGCCTGGCGCGGCAGGCTCGGGGACTCGAACAGCAGGGCGCTCAGCGTGGCGAGGGCGGTGTCGCGGTCGAAGGGACCGGCCCCCTCGAGGGCGTAGTACAGGGTGGCCCCGAGCGAGAACAGGTCGGCGGCAGGGGTGGGCGGCTGGCTGTTGGCCCGCTCGGGGGCCATGAAGCGCGGTGTCCCGAGGACCTCCAGGGTGGCGGTCAGGCGGTCCTCCCCGGAGCTCGGCTCCAGCGCGATGCCGTAGTCGGTGAGCATCACCTGGCCGCCGCCCTCCGCCGGATAGGAGGGGTGGGGCCCCGGATGGGTCAGCAGGATGTTGGCCGGTTTGACGTCCCGGTGCAGGACGCCGAGCCGGTGTCCCTCCAGCAGGGCGTCGAGGACCGCCAGACCGATCCGGGCGACGTCGCCGGGCGGCAGCGGCCCCTGCTCGCGCACCACCGCCTCCAGATCCATGGCATCGGGCACGAACTCCATGACGATCCACGGCAGGCCGCCCTCCTCCACGATGTCGTGCACGGTGACGACATGCGGATGGTTGCGCAGCCGGGCGGCGTGCCGGGCCTCGCCGCGGGCCCTCGCGATCCGGGAGCGCACCTCGCATTCGGGGACGTCCGGCGGCAGAATGATCTCCTTGAGCGCGACCTCGCACGCCAGTTCCTGGTCGTACGCCAGCCACACACGTCCCATGCCGCCGGTCCCGAGCCGACGCAGAAGCCGGTAACGTTCGATGATCACGCGCCCGGCGGCCTCTTGCGCTCCTGACATGGCACTCCCTCTTCCAGGACGGCCAGCGGGGGTTCCTCGGCGAGCGCTGAAGGGTCTCTCTCCACGTATTGCATATCGCTCGAAGAACGGCAAGTCGCCCAGAACGGGTGTAGCCCGCGTACGTTCCGCGTGGCGGTGTCGGGATCCGAGGTCCTCGCCACCGCCGTCCTCGACCGCCTCCTGCACCACTGCGAAGTGATCTCCATCAAGGTGAGGTCGCAGGCCAGGGCGGTCAGGACGTGCTGGACGATCCACTACAGCCGGACCTGCGAGGACGACAGAACGAGCAGTTCACGACCCCCGCCCGGTCCGAAACGCGGCGTCACAGGCCCAGGGAGACGGCCAGGCGCGTGAGCTCGGCGGTGCTGCTGGTGCCGAGCTTGGCCCGGATCCGGCGCAGATACGCATCGACGGTGTGTTTCGAGAGCCCCATGCGCCGGGCCGTCTGCACGTAGGTGCGCCCGGCGGCGATGTGCTGCAGCGCCTCCCGCTCGCGTGGGGCCAGCGCAGCCGGCCCGCACGCGAAGGCAGAGGCGGGGGTGGGGGCTTCGGCGTACAGGGCGGTTGCGAGGCTCATGGCGGCTCTCCTTCGGCGCATCGGTCCGCTCGTCCCGACCCACATCTTCGGAGTGACACGCATACCTAAATGTGGGCATTTGCCCCTAACGGACACAGGCAGGGCCAGGCCGGTTCCACGCCGTCGCACATTTCCTGAAATTTTCGTTATCCGCCTCTATCGGTGACGTACAGAACGACCCTCGGCACCCGGTACCGCACACAGCGCATCGCCCACCGCGAGCAGTCCGCGCCCCCGCCCGGCCCGGGCACCTCACCGAGCACCGTGTTGCTGTTTCCCGCCCCGCCGGATCATGCTTGTCGGTAGGGCCCTGGCCGCGCAGGCTCCCCCGGGAACAGCGGTCGAGGAACGAGCGAGGCGAGATGAGCGCCGATGGAGCACCTTCCCACTCCTCCTGGTGAACGGCCGTACGAGGCGGACGCCCCGCTCGAGCCGCCCCGCACCGCCACCGTCACGGCCACGGCCACGGCCACCGTCGACGAACACGGCATCGTGACGGGGTGGGGCGAGGGCGCCCGGCGCCTGCTCGGCTACGAGCCCTCACAGATCATCGGCTGCCCTGCCACCCACCTGCTCGCCGACGACACCGGCGAGGCCGCCCGCCAGGCGGCCGGGCACCAGGCGGCCGGCAAGGACCGGTGGAACGGCACCGTGGTGCTACGCCACCAGGACGGCCGCCGCCTCGAACAGCACCTGCTCGCCCACCGCCGCACCCCCACCGGCGGTGCGGCCACCGAATGGCTCCTTCGGACCAGCCCGCCGCCGCCCCCCGAAAACCACCCGCACGGCACACCAGGCGAACCGGGCGAGCGCGGGCAGGAGCCGGACGGGCTGAGGGAGCTGAAGGAGTGGGCGTTCACCCAGTCCCCCTGCATCCTGGCCGTCTTCGGCACGGATCTGCGGCTCATCGCGGCGAACACCGGCATGGAACGCGCCCTCTCGCTCACCGAGGCCGAGATGCGCGGGCTGCGCCTGGTGGACATCGCGCCGCACCCCGTGGGCGAGGAGATCCAGGCGCGGATGCGCCGAGTGCTACAGGACGGCGAGCCGCAGTGGACAAAGGCCTTCCCCCCCACCGCCCACACCGGAAGCGCTGACGGCCCAGAAAGTGGCCGGCCCGTGTCGCTGACCGCGCTGCGCGACAAAGCGGGCCGGCTGCGGGGCGTGTGCCTGACCGCGTACCAGGCGCACGAGGAGCACACCGACAGGGAGCGCACGCTGCTGAACGAGGCCGGCACCCGTATCGGCACCACCCTGGACATCGCCCGCACAGCCCAGGAACTCACCGACGTCGCCGTCCCCCGCCTCGCGGACTTCGCCGCCGTCGACCTGCTCCCCGCGCGCGGTGAGGAGGCGGGCGCCACCGCTTTGACCGGGCCCATCACCATGCGCCGCGCCGCCGTACGCTCGGTCCTGGAAGCAAGCCCCGAATCCCCGGTCACCGTCGGCGAGTCCAGCACCTACCCGCCGCTGTCCCCGGTGGCCGAATGCCTGGCAAAGCACCGCGGGGCGCTCTACGAGATGACCGGCCCCACCCTTGCCCGGTGGGCCGACGAGGATCCAGGAGCGGCCCGGATCCGCGAGTGGGGCACACACTCGCTCATGGTGGTGCCGCTGCGCGCCCGAGGCACCACCCTGGGCGCCGCCCTCTTCAGCCGCCACCACAACCCCGCCCCCTTCACCCCCCAGGACCTGCAACTCGCCGAGGAGCTCACCGCCCGGGCCGCACTGAGCATCCACAACGCCCGGCGCCACACCCGCGAACGCACCACCGCCATGACCCTGCAGCGCAGCCTGCTCCCGCGGACCCTGCCCAACCAGGCCGCCCTCGAGATCGCCTCCCGCTACCTGCCCGCCGACCCCCTGGCCGGCGTCGGCGGCGACTGGTTCGACGTGATCCCGCTGTCAGGCGCACGCGTCGCCCTCGTCGTCGGCGACGTCGTCGGCCACGGCATCCGCGCCTCGGCCACCATGGGCCGGCTGCGCACCGCGGTAAGCACCCTGGCCGACGTCGACCTGCCGCCCGACGAACTGCTCACCCACCTCGACGACCTTGTCATCCGCCTCTCCGCCGACGAATCCACCCCCGAAGGCGCCCCCGAAGGCGCCGGCGGCATCGGCGTCACCTGCCTCTACGCCGTCTACGACCCCGTCACCCGCTGCTGCACCCTCGCCCGGGCCGGCCACCCCCCGCCCGCCGTCGTCACCCCCGACGCCGCCTACCTCCTCGACGTCCCCGCCGGCCCCCCGCTCGGCCTGGGCGGCCTGCCGTTCGAGGCCACCGAGACCGAACTACCCGAAGGCAGCCTGCTCGCCTTCTACACCGACGGCCTCCTCGAACCCCGAGACCACGACATCGACGAAGCCTTCGACAAAATGTTCGCCGGCCTCGTCCGCCCCGCCCACACCCTCGAAACCGTCTGTGACCACGTCCTCACCGCCACCCTCACCCACCGCCCCGACGACGACATCGTCCTGCTCATCGCCCGCACCCGCGCCCTCAGCGCCGACCGCGTCGCCGCCTGGGACCTGCAACCCCAACCCGCCGTCGTCGCCCACGCCCGCCAACATGCCACCGCCCAGCTCACCACGTGGGGGCTGACCCAGGCCGCCTTCATCACCGAACTCATCGTCAGCGAACTCGTCACCAACGCCATCCGCTACGGCAAGCCCCCCGTCCAGCTCCGCATGATCCACCAGAACGCCACCCTCATCTGCGAAGTCTCCGACACCAGCAGCACCACGCCCCACATGCGCCGCGCCCGCGTCTACGACGAAGGCGGACGCGGCCTCCTCCTCGTCGCCCAACTCGCCGACCGCTGGGGCACCCGCCACACCCCCACCGGCAAGACCATCTGGGCCGAACAAACCGTCGCACCCGACAGTGAGTGAAGATCCCTTGCTGGGCTGCACAGCCTGATTCCTGGGACGGAAGGTCCCGGAGGAAGCAGTCCCAGGTAGTGAGTAAGAAGAACAACACGAGCAAGCGGTACACCGACGAGTTCACACGGAACGCGGTCGCGCTGGTCCACACGCCGGGGAAGACGGTCACCGAGGTCGCCCGGGAGATCGGCACCAAGCACTGATGCGGGTGCGGGCGGCCCGGAGGATCGCGCGGATGGCTTCCGCGACCGGACTGGCGACCCATAGCCCGGACGGGAAGCATGGTCAGCTGCCGGAGCAGCCCGCCCTCACCGGTCAGCTGCAGGCCCTCGGCCTGGGCTCGGCTCACCAGCTCGTCGATCAGCTAGTCGTCCACCCTTCGCCGACACATTCGCTGCCGACTCGCCGCCTCATACTCGGTCACGTTCTCACTGATCATCTAGGCATCTTCCATGATCGTGCATAACCAGGCGAGGGCGGGACGCTTCCCCGTTGGCCATCAGGCCCATTCGACGCCCAGCTGCCGTAGTGCGTCCAGTTGTTCCGCGGTGAGCTTGTCCCGCCTGGCCTTGGCGTTGCTGTACCAGATGCCGACCTTGATCTCGGTCCCGTCGGGGAAGGTCTCCACCGCCTTCCGGGGTACCGGCCGGTGGGTCCCCTCTCGCTCGATCCACTGGGCGAGGGCCGCGAGGCCCCGCTGGAAGGCTGCTGACGCATATCCCGCCGCCTTCCCAGCACGCCTGTCCGCCGGTACCGCAGCGGTCCGCTCGGCGGGCTCGACGCCCAACTCGTAGAGCCGCTTCTGCTGCTCGTTCGACAGTTGCGCCCAGGTGCTCGCGTCTCGTTGCCTCACCAGCCATCGTCCGATGTCGTCGCCTTCGAACTGCACGCCGGGTGCGATGTGGGGGAGGCGGCCGTGGGGTTCGTCGGCGGCGATATCGCGCAGTATGGCGTAGTGGCGTTGCCAGTCCAGTGGCCAGGGGCAGCTCCAGTCCGATTCGATCGCCGCCAGCTGCTTCGCGCGCTCTGCCGCTCGTTCCGGGTTCTTCCCGAGGCCGCCTTTCCGGCGCAGGTTGGCCATGTGCTGCCCGATGGGCACCATCGCCTCGCCCTCGCCCCAGACCGCGTCCTGACGCGGAGCGAGGTGCCCCGTGGCCCGCCGGTAGGACCGCAGCGCGGCGAGCTTGTTCTCCCAGGCTTCCTCGCCCGGCTCCCAGACCATCCCGGCTTCTGGTGCGTCCAGGAGCTCTTTGCGGCGCGGCTCTAGCTCCCCGGCCCGTAGCGCTCTCCGCTGTTGGTGCACCCATCGCCCCAGCGGAAACGACTTCGTCGCGCCGACTTCGACCTCGGTGTCGTAGGGCACGGCGTGCAGGCCGGTGATCTCGTTCTCTGCTCGCCAGCGGAGCAGGGCTTGGTAACCCTCCAACCAGACGAGGCTTTCGGGCCGGTAGACGCGGGTGCGGAGGAAGGCTGCGATGGTGGCTGCGTCGCGCGGGCTGGAGAAGTGGAGCAGCGCGGACCCGGCAGCGACGTCGGTGTGGCCTTGCTCCTGGTCCTCGCCCACCTCGCCGCTGGCTCCGATGATCCGTCCGTCCTCGTCACGCCGGAGGTGGACCTTGCGTTTCCCGCTGGTGAGGGCGCGGGAGGCGAGCTGTTCGACGAGTCGTTCGTCGTGCGAGCGCAGGCTCTGGAGCACGGCTACGAGAGGCTTGAAGCTGGCCGAGGCGACCATGTCGGTCGGGTCCTCGCCGGGCTCCAGGAACACCGGCACGATGATCCTGGCCACCTTCGTGCTGCCGTCCTTATTGAGGCGGAGCGCGCGGCCGATGTTCTGCACGATCTCCACCTGGGAGCCGCGGGTGTCGGCGAAGCATACGGCTTCCACACCCCGCTCACCGGTGATGTCCACGCCCTCCCCAAGCACCCGCACGGACGCGAGGAACGCACGGTGGACCCGGTGCCCAGCTGCGTCGATGCCGTTCGCGAACTGACGCAGCACCTCCCGTCGCTCGCTGACGAGGTGGTCGCCGCACAGCCACGCCGACCACACCCGGTCCGGCGGGACATGGCGGCCGGCCTCCAACTCGTAGAACTCCGCGTCGATCGAGGACTTCGGCAGCTTGTCCGCGGCGCCCAGGTCCTCGTCGGAAGCGTCGTTGGCGTACAGCTCGGCAGCGGTCTCGGGCATCTTCTCCGCGAACGCTGCGGCCTCCTCCACCTTCTGGTGGAACGTCATGACCGTACGGAGGTTGTACGCCGCGGCGTGCTCCAAAAGTGCGGTCTGCAGGAGCGCCAGGCGCCGGCCGCGCTGCGCCTCCTCTGATTCCCCGAGGACGGGGGAGGGGTCGCGGATCTCCAGGACGTCGATCTCGAACCCGGCGAGGATCTCGCGCTCGATCGCTTCCGAGAGCCCGAGCTCGGCGAGCCACGCGCCGTACGTCCCGTTCGGGTCGTCGGCCATGGTCGCGATCTCCGCCTCCTGGCCGTTCGCGCCCTTTTGCGGCCGAGCCGCGGCGAGGATGCGCGGGGTCGCGGTCAGGTAGAGCCGGAAGTCCGCCGGGATCCGCTGGTTGTCGTGGATTGCTGCCCACGGCCGGCCGAGGTCACCGGCGGTTCCATGGGCCTCGTCCACGATCGCGAGGTCGAAGCCCGCCATCTGCTGGCCGTAGAGCCGCTCCCCGCCCGCCAGGGCGGCCTCCAGCGGCCCGCGTACCTTCCGCTGGCCCTCGGGTGCGTCGATGTCCTCACGGTCCACCAGGGAGGCGTACGTGGCGAACACGACGACCGGCCCGGACCCGGCCCACAGGGCGAGCTGGATCGGGTTGGTGGTGGTGCGCACCCCCAGCTCGTTCAGGACTGCGTCGTTCTCCAGCGAGCACACCGCGACCATCGGCGCCCGATGGCCCACCAGGCGCCACGCCTGGACGGTCTGCACGAGCAGATCCAGGGTCGGCACGGTCACGAGAATCCGGCCGTCCGCGAACGACTCCAGCGCGCACGCGGCGGCCATGAACGTTTTGCCCGATCCGGTCGCAGACACGATCGTGCCCCGCGCCCCCTCAGGGGGCACAGATGATCTTGCAGGAAAGCCGACCCATTTCCGGAAACTCGACTTCTGAGCCACCTGATGTTCTCGGAGCTGGATCAAAAGAGCTCTCCGGATTCGGGAAGGGCTTGTTCGACGGAGGCGATCCGATATTCGCCGCGCTGGTAGAGGCCGCCCTCTCGGCCGTGGACGGTCCAGGCCTTCTCGGCCGCGCGGTCAGGTGTTGCCTCCATCAGATGGAGTGTGAGAACAGGCGCCTGCACAGACGAGTCGACAGCAGGCCGGGCATCGATCCGGTAGACCCGGTGCCGCTCGATCTCCACAGCGCCGGCCCCCAACCGCTCTGCCTCCGCCACGTCCTTCACCAGCCGTTGCAGCCGCTGCCGTTCGTAGCGGCCGCCACGCGCATCGCGAGCGAGCTCGTACACGGCCATCCCCTCCTTGTTCACGAGACTCGAGATCCGCTCCCACTGACGACATCGCAACTCTGCGATGAGCAGCTCGCTCAGATTGTGAGGCTCGCAAGGGGCCAGCCGCGCACTCCCGAGGCGCTCCTGAGCCAGACGTATCTGTGCGGCCACCGCATTGGGACCGAGCCCGACTGCTGTCGAGACCACCCCCAGCCGGATGAACTCGCAGGGAAGATACTCGTAGATCAACACGCTGCCCTCCTCCTTCCGCAGCGCGGTCCCGATGCGCCATGGGGGATCCCTCATTTCTGCCAACTCTACATGCTGCATCAAATTGAGAAGCCTCCGGAGAACCCCGGAGGAAAGCTATGATTCGATCATGACCGATGAGTGGTACGTCCTCATTGAAGAGGACACCAGAGAGACCGAACGCGCCGACGACGTGGAACTGAAACTGCACCGATGGATGCTGGTAGGCACTCACCACATCAACGGCGACCAGGAGCAAGCCACCGCCGTAGCCAAGGATGCGGCCCTGCACTACCTGCCGGGAGTCCTCGCCCGGCACGCCAAGCCCGGAGACGAGCCGGCCCGGCATGCCTTCCTCGCCCCGGACGGGGCCTGGGTGGTGCTCCTCAAGCAGCGGAACCGTGAGTGTCATATACGGGTGACAGTAGCCCGGTTGATGCACTCGCAAGAGGAGAGGCAAGCCCCACCGAAAACGCTGAAGGAGATGCTCCGCAGCGCTGTACAGGCCCCGGCGCCCTCCCCGAAACCGTGGATGCCCACCGAGAAACCCTCCGAGTGAAGGAATAGGACACCCCCGGCCACGAAGGCCTCAGAAGCTGACAGCTAATCACCCCTCGCCGCCAGCCCGAGCCGCGCGGAGCGCGGCTCACCGCCTCGCGCGCAGCGCGAGACTTGCGGTTCGCAGCGCAGCGGAGGACCGCACAGCCCGGACGCAGGCCGGGCCAGGCTGCGCAGCAGCCTCATCCCCGAAGCGCAGCGGAGGGGATGCCAACCCGAGGGCGCAGCCCTCGGGTTGAGCGGTGAGCGCAGCGAACCGCCAGCGCGCCCGCGGAGCGGGAGCGCAACCCCCGCGCGATAGCAAAACTAAGAAAAACCATCACCCACCTATGAAAATGGGTTTTGGTGTTTTTGGTTTTTTTTGT
>NZ_JBVJMD010000055.1:0-51073 GCF_055584385.1 Streptomyces sp. NPDC104096 | reverse complement strand
GGGTTGCTGTCCCGTCGCCCCCCCGCCCCCCGGGGGGGCCGGGGGCCCCCGGCCCACGGCGGGGTTCGGATCCGCCCGCTCCGCCGCGCAGCGCTCAGGCGCCGGCCGACCCGCGGACCCTGCGCCACAGCGTCGGTGCCGCGCCGATCAGCACGGTCAGCGCCACCGCCGCGACCACGCCCTCCCACGGCTCGCTGAACAGCGAGCCGCCGAGGATCCCGATGAGCTGGTACGTCACCGCCCAGGCGAGACAGGCCGGCAGATTGCCCCGGGCGAACAGCCGCAGCGGCCACTCGGCCATCAGACAGGCCAGCATCACCGGGATCCGCCCCGCGGGCACCAGCCGGGACAGCACCAGGACCGCCACCCCGTGCTCGGCGAGCTTGTGCTGCGCCCCCGTCAGCCGGTCCTCGGGCGCCCGCGCCCGGATCGCCTCCAGCCAGCGCGAACCGTTCTTCGAACGCATCCCGCGCCGGCCCAGCCAGTACAGCGCCGCGTCGCCGAGGAACGCGGCCAGCGACGCCGTCACGAAGACCGCCGCCAGGGCGAACGGCGCCGTCTGGTGGAAGGCGACCACGGCCGCCGAACTCACCAGCGCCCCCGTCGGCACCACCGGCACCAGCGCCCCGATCAGCACCAGCAGGAACAGCGACGGATAGCCCAAGGCCTGCGGTGTGGACTCCGGCGACACGGTCCGCGCGGCGGCGGACAGCACCGGAACGGCCGACAGCGACGCGAGGGCCGGGGGTATCACGGGGTGACCTCCAGGCGCACGCTCTCCCCGTGTCCGAGCCGGTGCACCACGACCTCCGGCGCGCGCTCGGCCGCGAGGCGCACGAACTCCTCGCCCGGCGCGTGGAACTCATGGGGGCGCACGGCGTCCAGCCCGATCGGCCAGTACGTGCCGTAGTGCACCGGCACCGCGCTGCGCGGCGCGAGCCGGGCGAGCGCCTCGGCCGCCCGCCCGGCGTCCAGATGCCCTTCGCCGAGGTAGGGGCCCCAGCCGCCGACCGGCAGCAGCGCCGTGTCGACCGGCCCGACCTCCTCGGCCATCGAGTCGAACAGTCCCGTGTCCCCGGCGAAATAGGTGCGCGCCTCGCCCGTCACGACGTAGCCGAGCGCGGGGCAGCGGTGCGGTCCCACGGGCAGCCGCCGCCCGTCGTGCCGGGCGGGCACGGCACGTACCACCAGGGCGCCGACCGCCGTCTCGTCCTCGGGGGCCATCTCCTGCACGTCCAGGTGGGTGAGGCGCCCGAGTCCGGGGACGGCGCGCGGAGCGCCCCGGGGCACCAGCAGGCGCGTGCCCGGCGCGAGCCGTCGCAGCGACGGCAGGTGCAGATGGTCGGCGTGCAGATGGGAGACGAGTACGACGTCCGCGCGCCGGGCGTCCGCCGGCGGCAGCGCGCCCCGGCGCCGGCGCAGATGCGCGAGCCGGCCGGTGAACAGGGGATCTGTGAGTACGCGTACGTTCGAATCCTCGACCGCGCAGGTCGCGTGGCCCCACCAGGTGATCTCCACCGGCACCTCTTTGCCTCCTTCGCGCGACTCCCCGAAGCCTACGGGCAGGAGTAGGGTCGGCGGCGAAACCCGGAGGTGAGGGGGACGCCATGGGAGAGGTGCGGGGTGCCTCCGGCGGGCCGGACGCGGTGCGCGTGACGGCGATCGCGAGCCTGACACCCTTGGAGGAACTGGACGACGACCCGTTCCTGGTGGACTCCCGCAGCCAGCACGCGATGTGCGCGCGCTGGGCCGCCGAGCGCGGGTACGCGGTCGCGCGGGAGCTGCTGGTGTGCGGGCTGCGCCCCGACCACGTGGTGCTCTGGGACGGTGTCCGCCCCGGCGTGGACCTGTTCGTGGCGCCCAGCCTGCGGGTGCTGGAGAGCGCGCTGTCGTCCGTCGAGGAGTTCACCGCGGAGGCCCTGCGGCGCGGGGTGCGGGTCGAGACGGTGGGCCGGGCCGAACCGCTGTACGACGCGCAGATGAAGGCGCGGGTGCACCGCCGGCTGTCCATGCCGACGGCCGGCTACGACGGGCGCTGACCCGGATCCCGGCGCACGTCCGGACAGGGCCCGCCATCCCGCCTGTGGCAGGGTGGGAGGGTGAGGGCCCGCGGCCGGCGTGGGGCCGGGACGCGAGGTGTACGGGCCGTGCGGGACGTGCGTTGGCGGCGGATCGCCAGTCAGGTCGGGCGGAGCATCGTGGTGTGGGCCGTCTCCACGGTCACCATGCTGGTCCTCGCGGGCATCCTGCCGGACTTCCAGCTCCAGTCCGCCGACGGTGACAGCGCCACCAGCATCGCCGTCACGGCGGCGTTCGGCGCGGGCTTCTTCGGTCTGCTGTCGGCCCTCGTGTGGCCCTTGCTCGTCCGGCTCCTGCTGCTGGTCCCCGCCTTCGTGCTGGGCCTGCTGGTCTTCTTCCTCAACGGCTCGCTGCTGCTGCTGGCGCTGCGGCTGACCCCGTCCGGCAGCAGCGAGGCGGCCCCCGAGACCGCGGTCATCGTCGCCGCCGTGATGTCCGCCGTCGCCTCCGCCACCGGCGCCGCCCTGGCCGTGCGCGACGACGAGGCCTACCGCCGCCGCCTCTCCCGGCTCGCCGTCCGCCGCCGCAGAGGCGGCCCGGCCTGCCCGAAGACCCCCGGCACCGTCTTCCTCCAGTTCGACGGCGTCGGCCACGACGTGCTCGTGGACGCCGTCGGCAAGGGGCTGATGCCGACGGTCGCCGGCTGGCTGGGCACCGGCCCCGACAGGGCCCCCGGCCCGACCACGCACCGGCTGACGTCCTGGCGCACCGACTGGTCCAGCCAGACCGGCGCCAGCCAGCTCGGCATCCTGCACGCCAGCAACTTCGACGTCCCGGCCTTCCGCTGGTACGAGAAGGACAGCCGGGAGGTGATGGTCTGCAACCGCCCGACCAGCGCCGCCGAACTCCAGCGCCGCGCGGTCGAGCGCACCGGCGACGGCGGACTGCTCACCCTGGACGGCGCCAGCCGCGGCAACCTGTTCGGCGGCGGCGCCGACGAACAGGCGCTCGTGCTGTCCATCGCCATCGGCCGCCGCGGCCGCCGCACCCGGTCCCGCTCGGGCTACTTCGCCTACTTCTGCGACCCCGCCAACGCCGTGCGCACCGTGCTGTCCTTCGTCGCCGAGGTCGCCCGCGAGGTCCACCAGTCGACCCGCGCCCGGATGCGGGGGCAGCTCCCCCGCGTCAGACGCGGGGGCCTCTACCCCCTCGTCCGCGCCTTCGCGACCGTCGTCGAACGGGACGTCGTCGTCGCCGCGGTGATCGGCGACATGCTCGTCGGCCGCACGGCCGTCTACGCCGACCTGGTCGCCTACGACGAGGTGGCCCACCACTCCGGACCGCACAGCCGCGACGCCGAGCAGGTGCTGCGGCGCATGGACCGCTGCCTCGCGCTGCTGGGCAGGGTCGCCGAGCACGCCCCGCGGTCGTACCGGATCGTCGTCCTGTCCGACCACGGGCAGAGCCCCGGTGAGACCTTCCGCTCCCGCTACGGCCTCACCCTCGGCGACCTGGTGCGGGCCGGCTGCGGGCTGCCCGTGCCGCGCCTGACCGACCGCACCCTGGCCCACGCCGTCGGCGCCGCCCGCGCGGGAGAGCCCCCGACCGGTACCGAGGCCCGGGCCGCGGTCCGGGCCGCGCTGCACCGTCCGGTCGAGGAGCGCGACGACCGGCACCGTCCGGCGGGCCGCCGCTCGGACCCGGTCGTGCTGGCCTCCGGCAACCTCGGCCTGGTGTCCTTCCCCGACGTGCCGCACCGGATGACCAGGGAGGAGATCGACGCCCGCCACCCCGCGCTGCTGCCCGCCCTCGCCAACCATCCCGGCATCGGCTTCCTCCTCGTACGCAGCGAGGAGCACGATGGTCTGGTCCTCGGTCCCGGCGGCGCGGAGATCCCGCTGGACCGGCTCGACGAGGACCCCGGGCCGCTCGCGGTCTTCGGGCCGGGCGCCGCCGACGCCGTCCGCCGCACCCACTCCTTCCCGCACACCGCCGACATCATGATCAATTCCTGGTACGACCCCGCCGCCGGTGAAGTCCACGCGTTCGAGGAGCAGATCGGCTCGCACGGCGGCCTCGGCGGCGCCCAGGGCCGGCCCTTCCTGATGTCACCGCTCGCCGTCTCGGCACCGGTCGAGGACGGCGCCGAACTCGTCGGGGCCGAGCACGTCCACCGGGTGCTGCGCCGCTGGCTGCGCGAGCCGGACGGCCCCCAGGTGCCGTTGGCGGCGGGCCCGCGGAGCGCGCGGCGGCCGAACGGCGAGGGACCCACGGAGCGGGACGGCCGGGAGGGACAGGAGGAGTGCGCGGCCTGACGGCGAGGGGCCCGTACCGCCGGGCGGCCCGACGGCGAGCGGCCCGCACCGCCGGACGGCGGCAGCGCATCGCGTGATAAATCGGCTGCGCGGGCGGACGCGTACGCACACACTGTTCGCGTCCGGCGGCGCGCACCACGGCGCGCCCGTCCCCACCCCCGCAAGGAGTCCCTGCTTTGCAGGCTGCCGTCACCGTCACGCCCGCCCGCCTCCCGGAGCTGCTGCTCGGCCTCGCCACCGTGCGGCCCGTCTTCGTCTGGGGTGCCCCCGGCATCGGAAAGTCCTCCCTGGTCAGGGAGTTCGCCGAGTCGCTGGGCCTGGAGTGCGTGAGCCTGCTCGGCACCCAGCTGGCGCCCGAGGACCTGATGGGCGTGCCGCAGATCCGGGACGGACGCTCGGTGTTCTGCCCGCCGGAGGCGATCGCCCGCGACCAGCCGTACTGCCTGTTCCTGGACGAGCTGAACGCGGCCTCGCCGGACGTGCAGAAGGCGTTCTACTCGCTCATCCTGGACCGCCGTATCGGCTCCTACGAGCTGCCCGCGGGCTCGATCGTCATCGGCGCCGGCAACCGCGCCACCGACAACGCCCTCGCCCGGCCGATCGCCTCCGCGCTCGTCAACCGTCTCACCCATGTGCACCTGGAGGCCTCCGCCAAGGACTGGCTCGGCTGGGCCGCCGCCCACGCCGTCCACCCCTGGATCCTCGACCACCTCACCGACCGGCCCGACCACCTGTGGTCCAGGCCGCCGAAGACCGAGGAGCCGTTCTCCACGCCCCGCTCCTGGCACATGCTCTCCGACGCCCTGCACTCCTTCGGCCGCGACCTCGACGAGGACACCCTGAAGGTCCTCGCGCACGGCACGCTCACCCCCGCCCACGCCGTCGCCTTCTGCGGCTACGTCAAGATCGTCCGCAGCCGGTACGGCATCGAGGCCGTCCTCAGGGGCGACGCCCCCTGGCCGCACCGCGTCGAGGACCGCGACCTGCTCTACTACCTCGCCGACTCGTTCCGCGGCCGGCTCCTCAAGGAGCTGCCCGCCGACAAGGAGCACATGCCGGCGAACGGCCGGCAGCTCGCGTACCGCGCGAAGTCGCTGCTCGTGCAGCTCGCCGAGATATCCGTCGAGGTCGCCCAGACGGTCATCGCCGCCGACGCCGAGGGCAACCCGGTGCTGCCCGCCTGGTTCCTGGTCGAGGCGGCCCGCGACATGCCCCGGCTGGTGGAGGCGCGCCGGTGAGCCGCGAGCGCGGCCGCAAGAAGCGGGACGTCGCCGCGGAGGCGTTCGCCGAGGGGATGCGGCTGTTCCGCGCCAACCCGGCGCTGGCCGCCCTCGACCTCAGCGTCTGCCGTGCGGAGGACTGTCCGCTGAACCCCCGGGACGGCCTCGTGCGCGCCGACTCCGCCGGCCTCCTGCACGTCCATCCGGCCCGGATCGCCGACCCGGCGCACTGGGCCTGGTCGCTCGCCCACGCCGGTCTCCACCTGGGCTTCGGACACCTCCCCGCGGCCGAGGGCGAGCGCGTCCAGCCCGACCGCCACGAGCTCGCCGCCCGCTGCACGGTCGTCAACCGCTTCCTGCTGACCTTCCCCGTCGGCACCGTCCCGGACGAGCTGCCGCTGAGCTACCCCGACGGCGACGAGGAACGGCTCGCCGCCCGCTGGCGGCGCACCGGACTCCCCGCCGCGTACGAGCACTGCGGCACCGCGGGCACCGAACCGGACCAGCTGCTCGTGCCGGCGGTGGGCCGGTTCGGCGGTCACCTCCCGGACTGGCAGCTGGCGTTCGCGGGCGCGCTGACCCGGACCGTGTCCGCCGCGATGGACGTGGCGGGCGGCCGGCGCGACACCCTCGACGGCGAGGCGGCCGGACGACAGCCCTGGGAGCGGGCGCTCGGCTGGTTCGTCTCCTCGTTCCCGCTGCTCGGCGGTATCGCGGCGGGCATCCGGCTGGTCGCCGACGCCGAACTCGCCCGCGCGCACGGCATCGCGGTCGCCGCCGTCGACGCGGAGGCGGGAGAGATCTACGTCAACCCCGTCCGCCGGTTCGACGACGAGGAATGGCGCTTCGTCCTGGCCCACGAGATGCTGCACGCCGCCCTGCGCCACGGCGACCGGTGCGGCGGCCGCGACCCCTATCTGTTCAACGTCGCCTGCGACTACGTCGTCAACGGCTGGCTGTGCGAGATGCAGGTCGGCACCATGCCCGACGGGCTGCTGCACGATCCCTCCCTGGCCGGTCTGTCCGCCGAGGAGGTCTACGACCGGATCGCCGTCGACCTGCGCCGGATGCGCCGGCTGGCCACGCTGCGCGGCAAGGGCGTGGGCGACGTCCTCGGCGCCCCGCTCGGCCCGGCACGCGACCACGCCGACCTCGACGGCTTCTACCGCCGGGGTCTCGCCCAGGGCCTCGACCTGCACGAACGACAGGAGCGCGGCTTCCTGCCCGGCGGACTCGTCGAGGAGATCCGCGCCCTCTCCCACCCGCCGCTGCCCTGGGACGCCCGGCTGGCCCGCTGGTTCGACGAGTTCGTGCCCCGCCCCGAGCCCGTCCGCTCCTACGCCCGTCCGTCCCGCCGCCAGTCCGCCACCCCCGACATCCCGCGGGCCGGACGCCACTTCCCGCCCGAGGAGATCGCCCGCTGCACCTTCGGCGTCGTCCTCGACACCTCCGGTTCCATGGACCGCACCCTGCTGGGCAAGGCCCTCGGCGCGATCGCCTCCTACGCCGAGGCCCGGGACGTCCCGGCCGCGCGGGTCGTCTTCTGCGACACCGTCCCGCACGACGCCGGCTACCTCCCGGTCACCGAGATCGCCGGGCGGGTGAGGGTGCACGGGCGCGGCGGCACGGTGCTCCAGCCCGGGATCGACCTGTTGCAGCGGGCCGAGGACTTCCCGCCCGGCGCGCCCGTCCTCGTCATCACCGACGGCTGGTGCGACGTGCTGCGGGTGCGGCGCGAACACGCCTATCTGATCCCGCAGAACGCACGACTGCCGTTCACCGCGCGCGGGCCGGTGTTCCGGGTGCGCTGAGCCGGAATGTGATCGGATGGTGCGCAGGAATCCCGGAACCGGGAACCCACGCGAAAGGAAGAACCGTGGCAACCACGCGCTCCGCACACACCGTCTGGGAAGGCAACCTGCTCGAGGGCAACGGCGTCGTCACCTTCGACTCCTCCGGCATCGGCCAGCAGCCGGTGTCGTGGCCGTCGCGCGCCGAGAAGGCCAACGGCAAGACCAGCCCGGAGGAGCTGATCGCCGCCGCCCACTCCAGCTGCTTCTCGATGGCCCTCTCGCACGGCCTGGCCGGTGCCGGCACCCCGCCCACCAAGCTCGTCACCTCGGCCGACGTGACCTTCCAGCCGGGTGAGGGCATCACCGGCATCCACCTCACCGTCGAGGGCTCGGTGCCCGGCATCGACAACGACGCGTTCGTCGCAGCCGCCGAGGAGGCCAAGAAGAACTGCCCCGTCAGCCAGGCCCTGACGGGAACCACCATCACCCTCTCGGCGAAGCTCGCCTGATCCACCTGATCCACCTGATCCACCTGATCCACCTGATCCACCCGATTCACCTGATCCGCACGTTCCGTCCGATCCGAGGGAACGTACGCCCGCCTGCGCGGACCGCCCGGCCCGGGTGGCCCGCGCGGGCGGGCGGGCCGTGCCATTGACAACGGCGTGTGCGCGTTCTGTGCTGGAGTGCGGGAGGCCCGCCGACACGACCTCCTCGCGTGACCCTGGTGACCCTGGTGGAAGGGGACAGCGATGGGACGTCCGGTCGGGATCGATCTGGGAACCACGAACTCGGTGGTGGCGGTGCTGGAGGGCGGCGAGCCCACGGTCATCGCCAACGCGGAGGGCACCAGGACCACACCGTCGGTCGTGGCCTTCGCCAAGAACGACGAGGTGCTCGTCGGCGAGGTCGCCAAGCGGCAGACCGTCACCAACGTCGACCGGACCGCCCGCTCCGTCAAGCGGCACATGGGCTCCCCGGACTGGCGGTTCCCCGAGCACGGCTCCGTGGACGGCACCCGCTACCGCGCCCAGGAGCTGTCCGCGCGGGTCCTGCAGAAGCTGAAGCGGGACGCGGAGGCCTACCTTGGCGAGGACGTCACGGACGCCGTGATCACCGTTCCCGCCTATTTCGACGACGTCCAGCGGCAGGCCACCAAGGAGGCCGGTGAGATCGCCGGCCTGAAGGTGCTGCGGATCATCAACGAGCCGACCGCGGCCGCCCTCGCCTACGGCCTCGACCGCGGCGAGGAGCAGACCGTCCTCGTCTTCGACCTCGGCGGCGGCACCTTCGACGTGTCCCTGCTGGAGATCGGCGACGGTGTCATCGAGGTCAAGGCCACCAACGGCGACACCCTGCTCGGCGGCGACGACTGGGACCAGCGGATCGTCGAGCACCTCGCCGCCCGCTTCAAGGCCGGGTCCGGCATCGACCTCGGCAACGACCGGATGGCGCTGCAACGCCTGCGCGAGGCCGCCGAGAAAGCCAAGATCGAACTGTCCTCGTCCTCGGAGACGTCGATCAACCTCCCCTACATCACGGCCTCCGCCGAGGGCCCCCTCCACCTCGACGAGAAGCTGACCCGCGCCCAGTTCCAGGAGCTCACCGCCGATCTGCTGGACCGCTGCAAGACCCCCTTCCACCAGGCGATCAGGGACGCCGGCGTGAAGCTCTCCGCGATCGACCACGTGATCCTGGTCGGCGGCTCGACCCGGATGCCCGCGGTCACCGAGCTGGTCCGGGAGCTGACCGGCAAGGATCCGCACAAGGGCGTCAACCCGGACGAGGTCGTCGCCGTCGGCGCCACGCTCCAGGCGGGTGTCATCCGCGGTGACGTCAAGGACGTGCTGCTCCTCGACGTCACCCCGCTGTCCCTGGGCATCGAGACCAAGGGCGGCATCATGACCAAGCTCATCGAACGCAACACCACGATCCCCACCCGCCGTTCGGAGATCTTCACCACGGCCGCCGACAACCAGCCCTCCGTCGGCATCCAGGTCTACCAGGGCGAACGGGAGATCGCCGCGTACAACAAGAAGCTCGGGGTCTTCGACCTCACCGGTCTGCCGCCCGCCCCGCGCGGCATCCCGCAGATCGAGGTCGCCTTCGACATCGACGCCAACGGGATCATGCACGTCTCCGCCAAGGACCTGGCCACCGGCCGCGAGCAGAAGATGACCGTCACCGGCGGCTCCGCCCTGCCCAAGAACGACATCGACCGCATGATGCGCGAGGCCGAGCAGTACGCCGAGGAGGACCGGGCCCGCCGTGAGGCGGCCGAGACCCGCAACCAGGCCGAGCAACTCGTCTACCAGACCGAGAAGTTCATCCGCGACAACGAGGAGCGGGTGCCCGCCGACACCCGGTCCGAGGTCGAGTCGGCGATCGCCGAGCTCAAGGCGCTGCTGGAGCGGCAGGCCGACACGGACGCGCTGCGCTCCGGCGTCGAGAAGCTGGCCACGGTCAGCCAGCGGCTGGGCCAGGCCATGTACGCCCAGGCGCAGCAGCAGGGCCCGACCGCGTCCGCTTCCCCGCAGGACGGGCCCGGACCCCAGGGCGCCCACACCCCCCAGGACTCCCGGGACTCCCAGGACGACGAAGGGGTGGTCGACGCGGAGATCGTCGACGACGACCGCGACACCCGGGGCGGCGCCGCCTGACCGGCCCTTTCCCGGTCAGTACTCCTGGCGGTACCGCTGGAGGATCTTCTTCGTCCGCTGGGCCGACGCGGCGTGCGTGGTCATGTGGTCGAGGACCTCCAGGTGCGCCGCCACCTCCCGGCGCGAGTCGAGGTACAGCGCGCCGGTCAGGTACTCGGTGAACACCATGTCGGGCAGTTCGGGCTCGGCGAAGCGGAACAGCGAGAACGGCGCGTACGTCCCCGGGTGCGGGCCCGCCGTGAACTCGGCGACCTGCACCGTGACCTTCCTGTCCTCGGTGATCTCCAGCAGCTTGGTGAGCTGGTCGCGCATCACCTTGCCGTGGATGCTCACCGGGCGGCGCAGCACCGTCTCGTCGATGATCACCCACAGGTGCGGCGCGTTGTCGCGCTCCAGCAGCCGCTGGCGGGTCATCCGCAGGGAGACGTGCCGTTCCACCGCGTCGGTGCCCTCCTGCGCGATCGTCCCGCCCTCCATGACGGCACGCGCGTACGCCTCGGTCTGGAGCAGGCCGGGCATGAAGTGCGGTTCGTAGGACCGGATCAGCCGGGCCGCGCCCTCCAGGCTGACGTACAGGCTGAACCACTCCGGGAGCACGTCGTGGAAGCGCTGCCACCAGCCGGGCTGGTTCGCCTCCTCCGCCAGGTTCACGAAGTCGGTCGCCTCCTCGGCGGGCACGCCGTACGTCTCCAACAGCACCTGCACGTAAGGGATCTTCAGGGCGACCTCGGCCATCTCCATGCGCCGTACGGTCGCGGGGGCCACCCGCAGGACGCGCGCGGCCTCCTCCCGCTTGAGACCCGCGGCCTCCCGCAGCTCCTGCAACCGTCTGCCGAGCACCACTTGGCCCACGGTGGGAGCGGGCCGACGCTCACTCACGCCACGTCTCCCCTGTGAGTCGATCAACCGGGCCAGTGTGCCACGGGACGCGCGGCAGCACCGGGGGTCGATCGAATTGCATGACGCACCACCACGTCAAGTCCCCATAAAGAACAGGCACTTGGCGGTGGCCGGATCGGCGGACGGGAACGTCCCGGGCGCCGGCTCGGCGACGGTCACGGCCATCGGCGTGTTGTGACGGCGGTGCCGGCCCGCCGCACCCGATCCACATCGGCGGCCGGCGGCCGTACGATGGCCGACACCCGATCGGCGACTCGTCCGACGGCCGGACCGGCGACACCGTCGACCAGCGCCGCCGTGGCCGTCGTATGGCAGGCTGGACAGGTACGCGCCACCCAGGAAGGGAGCGAGCGCCATGGCCGTGGAAGCGCTGTCGCGGAAGGAGATCGAGGACCGGCTGGCCGAGCTGCCGGGCTGGTCCCACGACGGGGAGCGCCTCGCCCGCTCCTACCGGCTGTCCTCCCACTTCGCGGCGGCCGGGCTGGTGGTGCACATCGCCCAGGTGCAGGACGAACTCGACCACCACTCCGACCTCACTCTCGGCTACCACACGGTCTCGCTCACCGTGAACACCCACAGCGTGGGCGGGGCCGTCACCGAGCTCGACTTCTCGCTCGCCCGCAGAGTGGAGGACCTGGCCCCGGGGCACGGGGCCCACTGAGCGCGGCCGGACCGGAACGGGGGAGGACGGGTGCTGGACTACGACGAGGAAGCCGAACGCTACGACGCCTCCCGCGGCGGCGAGCCCAGGGCGGCCGCCGCCGCGGCGGGCGTGCTCGGCCTGGTGCCGCCGGGGACCCGCGGGCTGCTCGACGTCGCCTGCGGCACCGGCATCGTCACCCGGCGGCTGGCCGCCGGGCGGGACGGCCTGCGGGTCACCGGCGTCGACCTCGCGCCCGCCATGGTCCGCCAGGCCGCCGCCCGGCTGCCCGGCGCCGTGGTGCGCGCCGACAGTCGCCGACTGCCGTTCGGTGACGAGCGGTTCGACGCCGTGTGCAGCGTCTGGCTGCTGCACCTCGCGGACAGCGACGCGGACGTCCGTGCCATCGTCGCCGAGTGCGCCCGGGTGCTGCGGCCGGGCGGGGTCTATGTGACCACGGTCGACAAGGCCGCCGCGCACAACGTGGGCAGCGACATCGACGCCGTCCTCGCCTCCCGGCCGCACCGGGCGGCCCGGGACGCGGCGGCCCTCGTGGAGTCGTACGCCCTGGCGCACGGCCTCGCCCCGGCCGGGCAGGCCCGCTTCGACGGCCACGGCCAGGGGCGCAGCCCGCGCCGGACGGTCGCGGACCTGCGCCGCGGCTGGTTCGTCACGCTGCCCCCCGGCGACCCGCTCGCCGACCGCTTCGCCGCCCGCCTCCAGGCCCTCCCCGACCAGGACCGCCCCCGCCCCGACCCCCGCTTCACCCTCCGGGCGTACCGCAAGCCGGCCCGCTGAGCTCCCGGCCCGGCCGGCCGGGTCCGCGCGCCGTCCACCGGGACCGGGACCCACGGCAACCCGCCGAGGAGGCACCCTCGCCCAGCAACTCGGCAGCCCGCCGGTGAATGGCCGACTCGGCCTCCAGCTCCGCGATGCGTTTGCGGGCTGCGGCGAGTTCGGACTGGTCGCTGCTGGTCGTGCCGGGCAACTGGCCCGTGTCGATGAGGTGTTGGCACCGCCAGACACGGATCGTCCGGTCGCTGATGCCGAAGAGCCGGGCGACCTCGGCGGCCTTCCTTCCGGATGCGACGAGATCGAGAACCCTGCGGCGGAATTCGGGCGGACAGCTGCGGGGCATCACGGCCTTCGAAGGCTGCTGGAGCGTCAATTGTCCAGCAACCCGACTCCAGCAGAACCGGGGCATATCACTTCACCGGACCCTGATCGGTTCAGTCGACCATCAACCGGGACGCGGCATCGCAAGGTCTTCGCCGGGTCTTGGCGCGGCAACTGTGGTGATTGGGGCGATAAGTGGACACATCACCCATGGCTCGATAAGGTCAAAACGATGACGCTATGGCCGACAGTGGCCGCCATTTGAGCAGTCGGCGTCGAAGGCCGAAATTACCGGCCGCATGGTGCCCCCACCGCTCTTCAAGTGAGCATTCACGCCTGGCCCGCTGCCTCATGGAGTATGCGCCCGACCAGGACAAGGCACCGACTGCGCGTATCTGCCTCTCGAAAGGGGATAACTGTGCGTGCGCAACGATTCCTCGCACTGTCCGTGAGCCCGGTCGTCGCCGTAGCCGCCCTGACGTTCGCGCCGGCGACGATGCCGCAGGCCGCAGCTGCCGCCTCCCATAACTCGGCGACGGTCACAGCGCCGGCCGCAGGCGTCCTCGTCCCCCAGGACGGCTTCGAGGACGGTTACCAGAACGGTTACATCGATGGGTACTTCGACGGCAGCAACGCCTGGGACACCCCTAGCAAGTACTGCCTCGACTACTACCACGACTCGTATGCACCGGTGTACCTCACAGCGGACTACTTGAGCGGTTACGACAGGGGTTACAACGACGGCTGGACGAAATACTGCGTCTCCTGAGTGAGAGGCATGCGCCTGCCGCGCGGTCCGCAGGCTCGCCTCCGGCGTGGCCCTCAGGCCCGACGGCCGGCTGTGCCTCCTGGGACGCGGCCAATACGCTCGCAGGTCCCGCAGTGGGTGCAGGCGACCACGGCGATATCCCGGCTGCATCCGGTCCGGCCGTGTGGTGTACAGATCCACGTATCCGTCTGCGGGACAGGCGAATCGAGGCGCACCAGGCTGATGATCTGTGACTTCATGCTGACCCTCCCGGAACGGCGTGCCTGCTCGGCCGTTGAGGGAGGGACCAGAACGTGGACGTGCTTGCACGAACGCTGTGCCGGTGCGGACATCGGCAGGAAAGACGCCAAGGCGTGCGTCCGCACCCCGAGTACCAAGCGGCGGGGGTCGTTCACGACCGAGACCACGACTTGGGGTTCGGCGACGAACGCCTTCAGGGCGTGCAGATCTTCAACCCGTAGCTTCCCGCTCTGGGAATCGTTGATCTGGTACGGGTGGGCTGGGAGTGCAACGGGCCGTGTCGGCAGTGAATTTCGGGGCGATTCTGCCGCACCTCGACGAGCGGCAGCGTCGTCTGTCGATAGGGGCGGAGGCCCGCTCCCTCGGCCACGGCGGGATCAGGACGGTCGCCCGGGCCGCGGGCGACCGTGAGGCCACTGTGTCGCTCGGGGTGCGGTAACTCGACTCAGGCGAGGCTCCGTTGGGACGGGTCCGCAGGGCCGGCGGCGGCCGCGAACGCGTGGTCGACATGAACCCGGCCCTCCTCGCCCTGGTCGAGCCCGACGTCCGCGGGGACCCCATGTCGCCATTGCGCTGGACGACCAAGTCCACCCGCAAGCTCGCCGAGGAATTAACCCGTCAGGGCCACAGGATTGGCGCGGATGCGGTGGGCGACCTCCTGCGCGAGGAGGGCTTCAGTCTGCAGAGCAACGCCGAGACCCTGGAAGGCAAGCAGCACCCCGACCGGGACGCGCAGTTCCGGTATCTCAACGAACAGGCCCGCAACCACCAGGACCGCGGGGCTCCCGTAATCAGCGTGGACACGAAGAAGACATCTCACGGCGCTAAGAGTCAAACTGCGACGGGTTCGAGGAGTGGTGCGAAGGCGCGTTGTTCGTTGCAAGGAACGCGGTTACGCAGGCAGTGGTAGAGCATCCCCAGCATGCGGTTGAACAGGCTGCGTTGTGCGGCGGCATGCCAGTCGCCCCGTTCACAACGGTGACGGTAGTGGGCGTTGGCACCTGGCGAGACGGTGATGGCGGCGAAGGCCCCTGACCAGCCGCGAAGTCATCGTCGAGAGCATCGCTGCGACTACCACCAAGAGCGGCCTGACCGTGCACGCCGAGCTCGACACCAGCCGGTATCCCACCGGCGTCCAGGCCGGCGACGACGAGATTGCCGCCCTGCCGATCACCCGGCACCGCTTCCATGGCGACTGGAACTACACCCTCCACCCCCAGCACCGGCTGGGCGTGACGGCCACCGACAGCACGTCAGACCAGGCCTCGTCGGACAGCCCGGAGTGCCTCACGCAGGGGTCCCTGCAGGACCCCAAATTGACCGGCATGACCCGCCAACAGCTCAGCGAACTCGTCGACGCGCTGACTCCCGCGCTGGAGGTTCAACGCGAGCGAGTACTCCACGCACGTCGCGGCCACGGACGTCTGGTCGCCCCCGGTGCAGGCGCCAAAGCCAAGCTCACCCCAGCCGAGCGGATCCTGGCCACCGTCCTCCACCTGCGCAAACTCGCCACCATGGACCTCCTCGGCCAGCTCTTCGGCGTCACCGCGATGCCCATCAGCCGCGCGAAACAGGAGATCAGCCCCCTCCTCGAAATCCTCGGCGACTGGCGCGAGGAGGCCGTCTGGCCGACCACGGACAACACGGCCCTGAGGATCTACTCCACCCCGTACGAGACGAGCACGAAGATCACCACGCTGCTCCACGACACCCAGTACCGCGAGGCCCTGGCCTGGCAGAACGCCGCCTGCAACCAGCCCCCGCACCCGAGCTTCTTCATCGGCTCCGGCATGGCGACGGCAGCCCGTCCCGCGGTGTACACGCCCTAGCCTGGTTGAGCTGGGGAAACAGGCTCCGGCCCGACAGTGGGGCGGCGATCCGTCGGCGCGCCCGACCGGTCGCCGCCTTCAGGATCCCGTGGGCCGGTTCAAGCCGAGCCGGACGCCGCCGCTTCACTCCGGCCGGTATCCGGCTCCGCACCCGGGAGAAGCGTTTCCTCGGACGCCTTCTGCCGCCGATGCCTCCCTTTGGACATCCCGGCAGCCGCGCGAGCCAGCTGGGCCCGTAGCTGATCGACGGCCATCGGGCCGGCTAACTCCCAGAATCTGCGACTTCTGCTCATACAGTTTCAACGCCACAACGCGCCGCCCGTGACTGCAATTCCACCGGATGGAGCATGGCCGCCCGCGTTCTGCACCCCACGCGGAGCAGTCGGCCTGTCGACGGGTTCGGGCGATGTCAGTGGCGGCCAGTAGTGTGATCCGAACAAGCATCCAACGAACAAGTCGGGGATGCTGCTGAGGCCCCGCCGGAGTGATGCCCGGCGGGGCTCGCTGCTGTCGGGCTTCTTCATCGGCGCCTGCACGGCGACGGCCGCCGTGCCCCGCGACCCTCAGGTCACGGTGCAGCTCTGATCGCCCTGCTTGAAGGCGACGGGCCTGGAATTCGTCCCGGACCAGCTCCCGGTGAAGCCGAAGCCCACCGACGAACCGGCTGCCACAGTGGCGTTCCAGCTCACGTTTTTCGCCGTCACCGCCGCACCCGACTGGGTGTAGTCAGCGTTCCACAATTGGGTGACCTTCTGTCCGTCGGCGAAGGACCAGCCGAGCGACCAGCCGCTCCAGGCGCTCGTGCCCGTGTTGGTGAGCTGGACGTCGGCCTGGAAGCCGCCCTGCCACTGGTTGGTGATCTTGTACGTCACCGCGCAGGCGCCGGTCGGAGTCGGCGTCGGCGTCGGAGTCGGGGTCGGGTCCGTGCCGCCCCCGCCCCCGCCACCGGTGTCCGAGGTGTCGCCGTAGATCACGCCCCGGCCGTTGGTGGCGACGTACACCCGGCCGTACACCCGCGGGTCACCGGTGATCGCCGCACCGGTCCAACCCCACTGGTGGGCGTCGTCGTTGACACGGGTCCAGCTCGCGCCCCTGTCGGTGGAGCGGAAGATGCCGCGGACGCCACCGATCTTCGCGCTGGTGTAGAGGGTCTGGTAGGTCGCCCCGGTCGCCGCCTTGCCGAAGCCGATGGTGTCGGCCTGCTCGACGTTCGACAGCTTGGTGAAGGTCGTGCCGCCGTCGGTGGAGTGCCACAGGCCGTAGGCCCCGTCGCTCGCCCCGCCCGCCAGCCAGACATCGCCCTTGGCGCCGGGCAGCGCCTTGAAGCGCACGCTGTCCCCGCCGGGCAGTCCGGCCGCGGCGGACGCCGTGAAGGTGGCGCCGCCGTCCGTACTGACGTAGAACTTCCCGGACTTGAACCCGTAGAAGGTCTTGGCGTCGGTCCGGTCGGACTCCACGACCGCGCCCGCCGGGATGCCGCTCGACGCCGACCACGAGGAGCCGAAGCCGGTCGTGTACTGCACCCCGGTGCCCTGCGGGCTCCACACGAAGCGGCTGCCGTCCGACGCGGCCGCGACCGTGCCGCCGCCCGACACCCCCGAAGGATCCGTGCCCGCGAACCAGTTGGCGCCGTTGTCGGTCGAGAACGCCACATGCGCACCGGAGTCGACGTTGCCGACCCGCACCACCGTGTTCGGGTTCGTCTCGGCGAAGTCCAGGCTGGTGGTCGTGGTGAAGTTCGGCGAGGTGTACATCATCGGCGGGACCGCGGTGAGATCGGTGTGCCGGAAGCCGCCGATGTCACCGAGCGCGCTGAGCAGGGGCGCCCCGGACGGGGGCGAGGCCAGGTCGTTGACGGCCGTCTCCTCCAGGCCCTTCACCATCGGCTTGACGGTGAACTGGGTGCCGCTGTCCCAGTTGGTGAGGTTCTCGGTGCCGTAGATCGTCGCGCCCGTGCCGTACATCATCCGGGCCGAGTCGAACGGGTCGATCTCCAACGCCTCGGTCATCCAGCCGAGTTTGGGTGTCTGCTCCGGCGGCGACGGGTTGGCGCCCCAGGTCAGCCAGGGCGAGGAGGACACGTCCATGGTGAAGCGGTTGGCACGGTTGGGGTAGGACGTGTAGTCCCACGCCTTCGTCCAGGTGGCGCCGCTGTCCGTGGAGCGGAAGAGCTGCGTGTCCGGCCACCAGGAGCTGTACGCGGTCGCCATCACGGTGCCCGGGTGCTGCCGGTCCACGGTCAGACCGCTGAAGCCGTAGTAGGTGTCCGCCTCGGCGACCGGGCTGATGTTCGTCCAGGTGCCGGTCGCGGTCGCGTACCGCCACAGTTGGCCCTTGCCGCCGTCGTACGGACCGCCCTTGTCGCTGTAGGCGAGGTAGAGGTAGCCGTTCCTGGCGTCCAGCACGCCCTTGTGTGCCAGGTATCCGGTCGGCTGGCCCGCCAGCCGGGTCCAGGTCGCGCCCGCGTCCGTCGACCGGTACACCGCGTTGCTCTGGTCGGCGACCCCGACGTACACCGTCTTCGTCGCGGTGCCCGAGGTGCCGGTCGACTCGTCGAAGGTCACCCAGACGATGCCCTGGTTGTCACTGGCGTAGCCGGAGGTGTCGGTCGCGTCCTGCACGTAGTTGCCCACGTCGGGGAAGTCGGTGACCTGCGACCAGGTCACCCCGGAGTCGGTCGACCGCCACAGGCCCTTGCCGCTGGGCGCGCCCAGGTACAGCACGCTGTTCTTGTTCGGGTCGACCGCCAGGCGCTCGCCCATGCCCCGGCCGGGCATGTTGCCGCCCAGCTTGAACGGCAGGTCCGTCTTCTGCCAGCTGGCGCCCCGGTCGGCGGACCTGAGCACGGCCCCGTTCCCGGGGTCCCAGCTGTTGGTGTACATGCCGACGGCCGCGTACACCTTGTCCGGGTCCACCGAGTCGGAGGCGAGGCTGACGACACCCGTGTGCCCCCAGTCGTTCCAGCCCACCGAGTCCAGCAGCGGTGTCCAGGTCTTCGTCGACTCCTGCCAGCGGTAGGCGCCGCCGATGTCGGTACGGGCGTAGGCGAGGTTCTTCTCGGAGCGGTTGAACACGATGCCCGGAACGAAACCGCCGCCGTCGATACGGGCGTTCTTCCAGGTGTACGACTCGGCGGCGACCGTCACCTGCTCGCTCGGCGCGGCCAGCGCTGACGCCGTGCCCGCGAGGAGGCCGGCCGTGAGCGCGAGCACGGCCGTGAGGATGCGGGTTCTTCGCACGGTGGGGGTCCTTCCTTGACGGGGAGGAACGGGGAGAGGAGCGGGGAGAGGAACAGGAGGGGCGGGACGCGACGACCGGGCGGCCCCCTGTGCGGGTAGGGGCCGCCCGGCGCGGTACGCGGAGCGATGGCGGGGACTATTCGAGGAGCTCCGCGTACGAACCCATGGCCAGGGCGATGTCCGCCTGGGCCCAGAAACGGTGGTACGTGAACACGGGGGCGGCGCCGCCCGCGAGATAGGCCGAGATCTTCGACCAGGCCGGGTCGTTCTTGTAGAAGGACCGCAGCGAGGAGAAGGTCGACGACGAGCTGATCGTGTCGCCGTTGGGCATCTTGCCGGTCCAGCCGCTCGGCACGTACACGCTGTCGTTGAACCGGCTGTAGTCGGTGCGGGTCTCCGGCACGGCGACGCCCAGGCTGTCCTGGTAGTTGCCCCACATGCCGTCCAGCAGCGCCTTCGCCGTCGTCTTCGCCTGGGCGTTGCCGGACTTGGCGGCGTAGTACGTCAGGGTCTTGGCGTACGCGGCCGCCACGCCGACGTCGTTGGTGTAGTCGGCGACGGTGACGTGCAGGCCGCTGTTGGCGCCGGGGCTCGACGCGTTCCAGGTGTCGGGCTGGCCGGACCACTGGAGCGTGGAGGGGATCAGATAGGTGCCGTCCGGGTTGATCGTGGTCTTGGACAGCGCCCAGGTGACCCACTTGTCGAGGACCGTCTTGGCGGCGGCGCTCCCGGTCTGCTGGTAGTACTCGGCGACCCGCTCCATCGACCACGCCTGGAAGCCGAACCACTGGTTGGACGGCGGGTCGTGGTAGACGGGCTGCTGGTCGTAGTACATGCCGTAGAAGGTGGACGTACCGGCCGGCGGGGTCGCGTACCGGCCCGCCCAGCTGTTGGTCGCGCCGCCCGCGATGGCGCCCTCGTTCGACTGGAGCCAGCGGTAGAACTCCAGTTGCCGGTCCAGGGACTTGGCCCAGTCCGCCTGGCCCGTGGCCGACTTCGGCTTCAGGTCGGCGTTGGCGCTGAGCGCGTAGGCGGCGAGGGGGTTCTGGTAGCCGCCGTGGACATGGCTGGAGCCGATGCGCCAGGCCCAGCCGGCACTGGTGTCGGTGGCGCCGCCCCAGGCGTAGTACCAGGACAGCAGGTAGGCCGAGGCGTCCTTGCCGGTACCGGCCGCGCAGGTCGACGGCCCGACACAGTTGCCGATCTTCTTGAAGTACTTGTCGTACATGGCGTAGCGCAGATAGTCGCCCATCTTCGCCGCCTTGCCGACGGTGGCCGACACGTCACCGCCCTTGCCCTGGGCCTTGGCCCAGACGTCCGCCCAGTACGCGGCCTGCACCGCACGGGCGTCCGCGTCCGGGGCGTCGGTGTACTTCCACTGCTTGGCGTACGACGAGTCGCCGGTGAACAGGTCCAGATAGCCGTTGGTGCCGCCGTACTTGAAGGCGTCGCAGGTCGGCTGCGGCACCGTCTCCCACACCGACTCCTGCGGGCCGCGCTGGAAGGTGTTGATGTACGAGGGACCGGTCGCGGTCGGGCCCGCCTCGCACTTGCCGGGCTCGTTGCCGTAGCCGTAGACGTTGTCCACGTCCTGGATCCAGTGCATGCCGTAGACGTCGTCGGTGCCGTACGCCGTCTTCAGCTCACCGGCGATCGGGTCCGTACCCACGGAGACCGCGGTGTCGAGCTTGGCCGGATACTCGTTCGGCGTGTCCAGCTCGGGCGCGTAGGTCGCCGGCTTGGAGGCGTTGTAGAAGGAGGTGGTCGGCTGGTCGGCGTGGGTGGGGATCATGTACTTCTCCATGAGGTCCCACGCGCCGTTGAACTTGGTCCAGTCGCCCGAGACCTTGCCGTACATGGCCTGGAGCCACAGCAGGTAGCTGTACGCCTCCGACGTGGTCTCGTGCCCCTGGTCCGGCGCCTCGACGATCAGCGTCTCGACCGCGTGGTACGGGATGCCCTCGGGCGAGAAGTAGCCGTTCGCCGGGTTGGTGATCTTCCCGTACAGGTCCAGGAAGCGGGCGTCGTACTCCTTCGACGCGGCGATCTGGGTGACCGTCACGGTGGCCTTGGTGAAGCCGGTGGCCGTCGAGTCGAAGGTGGCCGCGCCGGTCCCGGTGGCGGCGGCGGTGACCGTCACCTGCTGCGCGGTGCTCCAGTTGGACGGCGTGAAGGTGAGCGAGGCGCCGCCGGTGACCGACACACCGGTGTTGCCGCCGGTGCGCGCGGTGGTGACGGTGACGTTCGCGCTGGGCTGCGTCGACAGCTTCACGTCGTACGTCGCCGTCTTGCCCTGCTGGACGGCCAGCTGGTTGGTCGAGGCCACCACGGCGGGACCCGAGGCGACCGTGATGCCGACCGGGGTGGACTCCGCCGAGGCGCCCAGGCTGTCGTAGGCCTTCGCGAGCAGAGAATGACTGCCCACGGTCAAGCCAGAGGCCGAGAGCGAGTAGGGCGCGCTGGTGTCCGTGCCGAGCAGCGTGGTGTTGTCGTAGAACTCCACCTTGCTGATCGTCGCGCCGTCCGCGGCCGCGGCGGTGGCCGCGAGCGGGACCGCGGCGCCCTGGGTGTAGACCGCGCCCGCGGCCGGGCTGGTCAGCACGGCCAGCGGCGGCTGATGGGCGCCGGCGCAGGTGGTGCCGTTGACCGCGAAGGAGGCGGGAGCGGTGTTGGTGCCGCTGTAGGTGAACTGCGCGCCCGTGCTCACCGCCGCGCCCGCGGCGATCGTCCCGTTGTACGAGGCGTTGTTCACGGTGATCGCGGTGCCGGACTGGGTCCAGGTGCCGTTCCAGCCGTTCACCAGCTTCTGGTTGCCGGTGTAGGCGTAGGTCAGGGCCCAGCCGCTGATGGCGTCCGTGCCTCGGTTGGTGAGGGTCAGGTCCGCGGTGAAGCCGGAGCCCCAGTCGTTGGTCCTGTAGTCGACGCTGCACTGGAGCGTGGCCGCCTGGGCGGGGGCCGTGCCGACGGCGAGCATCGACAGGGGGAGGGCCAGGGCCGTCACGGCGGCGGCCCATAACCGTCGTACGGCTCTGCGCCTTCGGGGTGGGGGATGCATGGTGCTGGTTCCTCCTTGTTGCGGCTGTTGCGGCTCGGAGAAGTCAAGGCTTGAACCAGTGGGAGCGCTCCCATAGTGGGGATGGGGGTGGGGGCGGTCAAGACACTTGAAGAGTCGAAAAGATTCGACGAACGCTTAGTCGGCCACATTGAGGGAAAGTCAGCGAACCCTCTGTTCTTCACCGTCACTTGGCGCTACCTTCCTTCGCACCAGTGGGAGCGATTCCAACAGTCGACGCGTCCGCCACGGCGCGCCCGAGCTGCAAGGACTCGCTCATGCGACACCCCCCGCGTTCAGGTCTTTTAGTCGTCGCCGGTGCGATCGCCCTCATCGGGGCAGCGGTCGTACCGGTCGTCACCGCGCAGGCGGCCACGCCGGCGTGCACGGTGCAGTACTCCGTCGTCAGTCAGTGGGACTCCGGCTTCCAGGGCACCGTGAGCATCACCAACAACACGGCCGCCCTGAGCAGTTGGAGCCTCACCTTCGACTTCGCCGGCGGCCAGAGGGTCACCCAGGGCTGGAACGCCAAGTGGTCCCAGTCCGGTACGGCCGTCACCGCCGTGAACGAGAGCTACAACGGATCCCTCGGTACCGGCGCGAGCGTCAGCGCCGGATTCATCGCCTCCTGGTCGGGCAGCAACACCCCGCCGGCCACGTTCAAGCTCAACGGCACCACGTGCAACGCCGACGCGGAGCCGTCACCCACCCCCACACCCACCCCGACCCCCACCGAGCCGCCCTCGGACGGCACGGCGCCCGCGCTGCACGTCTCCGGGAACAGGCTCGTCGACGCCTCCGGCGGCACCCGCCGGCTGCTCGGCGTCAACCGCTCCGGCGGCGAGTTCATGTGCGTGCAGGGATACGGCATCTGGGACGGCCCGGTCGACGACGCCGCGATCAAGGCGATCGCCGACTGGAAGGCCAACACCGTCCGGATACCGCTGAACGAGGAGTGCTGGCTCGGCCTGTCCAACATCAAACCCCAGTACTCCGGGGCCAACTACATCGGCGCGGTGAAGGACCTGGTGGCCCGGGTCGAGGCGCACGGCATGACGCCGGTCGTCGAACTCCACTGGACCTACGGGCAGTACACCGGCAACTCGGCCGGCTGCTCGGACGTCCACGCCACCTGCCAGAAGCCGATGCCCGACATGCAGTACTCGCCCGCGTTCTGGTCGTCGGTTGCGAGCACCTTCAAGGCCGACCCGGCCGTCGCCTTCGACCTGTTCAACGAGCCCTACCCGGACCGGGCCACCGCCACGACCACCCAGGCGTGGCAGTGCTGGCGCGACGGCGGCAGCTGCCCCGGCATCGGCTACGAAGTGGCCGGAATGCAGGACCTGGTCGACGCCGTACGCGGCGCCGGCGCGAACAACCTGGTCCTGGCCGGCGGGCTCGCCTACTCCAACGACCTGGGCCAGTGGCTCACCTACCGGCCCACCGACCCGGCGGGCAATCTCGCCGCCGCCTATCACGTGTACAACTTCAACACCTGCGCGAGCGAGAGCTGCTGGAACTCCACGCTCGCCCCGGTCGCCGCCCAAGTGCCTCTGGTGGCGGGGGAGATAGGTGAGAACACCTGCTCGCACGCGTTCGTCGACCAGGTCATGAAGTGGTTCGACGCACACGGTCTGTCCTACCTGGGCTGGACCTGGAACACCTGGGACTGCTCGTCGGGGCCGTCCCTCATCTCCGCGTACGACGGCACACCCACGTCGTACGGAGCCGGGCTGCGCGACCATCTGCGCGCCCTGAACGGCTGATCCGTCACACAGTCCGGCATGCGCTCCACCACGCGCCGAACCATGCGTTCCACCGCACATCCCACGGCGCAGTCCAGCACGCGCTCCACCGTGCAACCCGTCATGCGCTCCACCGTGCAGTCAATCGCGCAATCCATCACGGAACACCACAGAAGGAACCCGCACTCATGAGCCGTAGCAGAACAGCGGTACTCGCCGCACTGGCGCTGATCGCCGGCGCCACCGGAGCGGCCGTCACGGCCGCTCCCGCGTCCGCCGCCGTCCCCTGCACCGTCGCCTACGCGGTGCAGAACCAGTGGGACACGGGCTTCACCGCCAATGTGACCGTCACCAACAACAGCGCCGCCAAGAGCAGTTGGGCGGTGAAGTGGGCCTACGCCGGCAACCAGAAGATCACCAACGGCTGGAACGCGAAGATCACCCAGAGCGGTACCGCCGTCACCGCCAACAACGAGAGCTACAACGGGACGCTGGCGACCGGCGGTTCGGTCAGCTTCGGCTTCCAGGCCTCCTACAGCGGCACCAACGCCCTGCCGACCGCCTTCACCCTCGACGGCGTGACCTGCAACGTCGACGACGGCAGTGGGGGCGGCGGGGGCGGCGGAGGCACCGATCCGTCCGGCAAGGTCGACAACCCCTACGTCGGCGCCAAGGTGTACGTGAACCCCGAGTGGTCGGCGAAGGCCGCGGCGGAGACCGGCGGCAGCCGGATCTCCAACCAGCCCACCGGTGTCTGGCTGGACCGCATCGCCGCCATCGCGGGCACCGGCGGGAGCATGGGGCTGCGGGCCCACCTGGACGCGGCGCTGGCCCAGAAGGGCACCGGCGAGGAGGTCGTCCAGCTGGTCGTCTACGACCTGCCCGGACGTGACTGCGCGGCACTGGCCTCCAACGGCGAACTCGGCCCGACGGAGATCGACAAGTACAAGACGCAGTTCATCGACCCGATCGCGGCGATCCTGGCCGACTCGAAGTACGCCTCGCTGCGGATCGTCACCACCATCGAGATCGACTCGCTGCCCAACCTCGTCACCAACACCGGCAGCCGGGCCACCGCCACGGCCGCCTGCGACACCATGCTCGCCAACGGCAACTACGTGAAGGGCGTCGGCTACGCGCTGAACAAGCTCGGCGCGATCCCCAACGTCTACAACTACATCGACGCCGGCCACCACGGCTGGCTCGGCTGGGACGACAACTTCGCCCCGTCCGCCCAGCTCTTCTACCAGGCCGCCAACGCCGAGGGAGCCACCGTCGCCGACGTGCACGGCTTCATCACCAACACGGCCAACTACAGCGCCCTGAAGGAGAACAACTTCACCGTCAACGACACCGTCAACGGCACCTCCGTGCGCCAGTCGAAGTGGGTCGACTGGAACCGGTACGTGGACGAGCAGTCGTACGCCCAGGCCTTCCGCAACCAGCTTGTCTCGGTGGGCTTCAACTCCGGTATCGGCATGCTGATCGACACCTCCAGGAACGGCTGGGGCGGCACCGCCCGACCCGCCGGACCGGGCGCCACGACCAGCGTGGACACCTACGTCGACGGCGGCCGCTACGACCGCCGCATCCACATCGGCAACTGGTGCAACCAGTCCGGAGCCGGTCTCGGCGAACGGCCGAAGGCGGCCCCGGCGACCGGGATCGACGCGTACGTGTGGATGAAGCCGCCGGGTGAGTCCGACGGCTCCAGCAGCGCCATCGCGAACGACGAGGGCAAGGGCTTCGACCGGATGTGCGACCCGACCTACACGGGCAACGCCCGCAACGGCAACAGCATGTCGGGTGCCCTGCCGAACGCGCCGCTGTCCGGGCACTGGTTCTCCGCCCAGTTCCAGCAGCTGATGCAGAACGCCTACCCGGCGCTGTGACGCGCTGACGCGCTCCGCCGGGGCCGACCCCCTCCAGGGGCCGGCCCCGGCGGGGTTTCCCGTCCCTGCCGTTCCCGTCCCGGCAACGGAGGCGGCCGTCGCGCGGTGTGTCGGCGCACGCCGACGGCTACCGGACGAGAGGCTGACTTCCATGGCGCACCACCCCCATCACCACGGTCACGGCGAGGACGCCCCCGGCGGCGACCTGGACTGGGCCGAGATGGCCGAACCGCTGGAGGCCCAGGCGGAACTGTTCGCGCCGCTGTACACCCAGATCCTGGCCTGGCTCGGGGAGCAGGTGGCCGAGCCCGCACTGATCGTCGACGCGGGCAGCGGGCCCGGAGTCGTCTCCTGCCGGTTCGCCCGGACGTTCCCGGGCGCTCGGGTGGTGGCCGTGGACGCCGCCGCCCCGCTGCTGGACCGGGCCCGCCGGCGTGCGGCCGGACTCGGTCTCGCGGACCGCTTCGGCACCCTGGCCGGTGATCTCCCGTCCGTACTGGCCGAGACGGACGGACCGGCCGACCTGCTGTGGGCGGCCCGCAGCCTGCACCACATCGGCGACCAGGGCGCCGCCCTCTCCGTCTTCGCCGACCGGCTGGCGCCGGGCGGGACGCTGGCGCTGATGGAGGGCGGGCTGCCCGCCCGCTACCTGCCGCGCGACCTGGGCCTCGGCCGTTCCGGACTCCAGCCGCGGCTGGACGGGGTGCTGGCGGCGTGGTTCGCGCGGATGCGAGCCGCTCTGCCGGGGTCCGTCGCCGAGTGCGAGGACTGGCCCGCGCTGCTGACCGCCGCGGGCCTGCGGCACACCGGCACCCGTACCTTCCTGCTGGACCTGCCCGCGCCCGCGTCCGAGCAGGCCCGCGGCTATGTGGCCACGTCCCTGTCCTGGCTGCGCGAGGCCTGCGCCGAGGACATCGAGCCCGAGGACCTCATCGTCCTCGACCGTCTGCTCGACCCGGACGACGAGGTGAGCGTGCACCGCCGGCCGGACGTGTTCGTGCTGGCGGCGCACACCGTTCACACGGCCGTGCGGCCCGCGTAGCGACCCCGCTCGTGCTGCCCGGCGGGGCGGTTGCCGCGGCGGCCGCCCTTGACTTCGACAGCGCTCCAAGTGATGGACTCCCCGTCGTTCGCAGAGACGTAGAGACGCAGGGGGAAACCATGACCGACTCTCCGGTCACGCTCATCACCGGAGGCGGCAGCGGCATCGGCGCCGCGGTCGCGCGGCGGCTGCTGGACGACGGCCAGCGGGTGGCCGTCACCGGCCGCGGCGAGCGGCGGCTGACCGCGTTCGCCGAGGAACTCGGCCGCCCCGAGGGCCTGTTGACCCTGGTCGGGGATGCGGCGGACTACGAGCGGATCCAGTCGGCCGTCGAGACCACGGTCAAGACCTGGGGCCGACTGGACACCGTCGTCGCCAACGCCGGCATCGCCACCCACGACGCGGTCGCGGACGGCGACCCGGCCGGCTGGACCGAGATGGTCCTCACCAATGTGCTGGGGCCCGCCCTGCTGATCAGGGCCTCGATCGACGCGCTGAAGGAGACCCGGGGCCGGATCGTGCTGATCGGCAGCGTCGCCGGGTTCGTGCACACGCCGGGCAACCTCTACGGAGCGACGAAGTGGGCGGTGACCGGCCTCGCGGAGAACACCCGGCGCCAGGTCACGGAGTTCGGCGTCGGCGTGACCCTGGTCGCGCCCGGCCGGGTGGAGACCCCGTTCTGGGACGGCTACGGCTCGCTGCCGCCCGGGAACCTGCTCACCGCCGACCAGATCGCCGACTCGGTCGTCTGGGCCGTCCGGCAGCCGCACGGGGTCGACGTGAACACCGTCGTCGTACGACCGCTCGGACAGCCCAACTGACTTGACCCGCAGGTCAGGTCAGCCGATGTCGAAGGCCGCCGGGTCGGGACCGATCCGGCGGTCCTCGTTCAGCGCGCTGATCGCCGCGAGGTCCTCGGCGTCCAGGCCGAAGTCGAACACGTCGATGTTCTCCTCGATCCGGGACGGCGTCACGGACTTGGGGATCACGACGTTGCCGAGCTGGAGGTGCCAGCGCAGCACGACCTGGGCCGGGGTGCGGTTGTGCTTCTGGGCGATGGCGACGATCGCCGGGACCTCCAGCAGGCCCTTGCCCTGGCCGAGCGGCGACCAGGCCTCGGTGGCGATGCCCTGCTGCGCGTGGAACTCGCGCGGGGCGTGCTGCTGGAGGTAGGGGTGCAGCTCGATCTGGTTGACCGCGGGGATGACCGAGGTCTCCGAGATCAGCCGCTCCAGGTGCTCCGGCAGGAAGTTGGAGACGCCGACGGCCCGCACCCGGCCGTCCGAGTAGAGCTTCTCGAGCGCCTTGTAGGTGTCGACGTACGTGTCCCGGGACGGCAGCGGCCAGTGGATGAGGTACAGGTCGAGGTAGTCCAGCCCCAGCTTGCGCAGGGAGGTGTCGAACGCGCGCAGGGTCGCGTCGTACCCCTGGTCGCTGTTCCAGAGCTTGGTGGTGACGAAGACGTCCTCGCGGGGGATGCCGGCGGCCGCGATGGCCTTGCCGGTGCCCTCTTCGTTGCCGTAGATCGCCGCTGTGTCGATGCTGCGGTACCCGGCCTCCAGCGCGGTGGCGACCGCCTGCTCCGCCTCGGCGTCCGGCACCTGCCAGACGCCGAAGCCCAGCTGGGGCATCTCGACGCCGTTGTTGAGGATGATCGGGGGGACCTTGCTGCTCACGAGCTCTTGATCCTTCGGTTGTCCGTCAAGTGGTACTCCCATCGTCAACGATCACGGGCCGTGATGCATTCCTGACGAGGGAATCCGTCGGAACCGCCGGGGAACGGCTCAGGCGTGGTAAAGAGCCTCGACCTCGTCGGCGTAGGCCTTCTCGATCGCCTTGCGCTTCAGCTTCAGCGACGGGGTGAGCAGTCCGTGCTCCTCGGTGAACGGCTGGGCCAGGATCCGGAAGGTGCGGATCGACTCGGCCTGCGAGACGAGGGTGTTCGCCGCGACCACCGCCCGCCGCACCTCGGTCTCCAGGTCCGCGTCGCGCACCAGCTCGGCCGGGGGCGGCAGCGCCTTCCCGCTCATCTGGAGCCAGTGCTCCACGGCCTCCTCGTCGAGGGTGACCAGGGCCGCGATGTAGGGGCGGTCGTTGCCGACGACGATGCACTGGTTGACCAGCGGGTGGTCGCGGACGCGTTCCTCCAGCACCCCGGGGGAGACGCTCTTGCCGCCGGAGGTGACCAGGATCTCCTTCTTGCGCCCGGTGATGGTGAGGTACCCGTCCTCGTCCAGGGAGCCCAGGTCGCCGGTGGCCAGCCAGCCGTCGTGCAGGGACTCGTCGGTGGCCTTGGGGTTGTTGAGATAGCCCTGGAAGACGTTGGCGCCGTTCAGCCAGATCTCGCCGTCGTCCGCGATGTGCACGGTCACGCCCGGGACGGCCTGGCCGACGGTGCCGTAACGGGTCTGCTCGGGCGGGTTGGCGGTCGCGGCGGCGGTCGACTCGGTGAGCCCGTAGCCCTCGTAGATCTGCACCCCCGCGCCCGCGAAGAACAGGCCGAGCCGCCGGTCCATCGCGGAACCGCCCGACATGGCGTTGCGGATGCGGCCGCCCATCGCGGCGCGCACCTTGGCGTAGACGAGCTTGTCGAAGAACTGGTGCTGTACGCGCAGGGCCGCCGAGGGGCCGGGCCCCAGGCCCCAGGCCTTGTTCTCCACGGCCTCGGCGTACTTCACCGCCACCTCGACGGCCTTCTCGAACGGGCCGGCCTTGCCTTCCTTCTCCGCCTTGCGGCGGGCCGCGTTGAACACCTTCTCGAAGATGTACGGCACGGCGAGGATGAAGGTCGGCCGGAAGGCGGCCAGGTCGGGCAGCAGCGTGGACGCGTCGAGCCGCGGCTGGTGACCGAAGCGGACCCGGCCGCGGATCGCGGCGATCTCCACCATCCGGCCGAAGACGTGGGCGAGCGGCAGGAACAGCAGCGTCGCCGCCTCGTCGCCCCTGCGGGAGTGGAACACCGGCTCCCAGCGGGCGATGACCGTGTCCGCCTCGAACATGAAGTTGCCGTGCGAGAGGACGCAGCCCTTGGGGCGGCCCGTGGTGCCCGAGGTGTAGATGACCGTGGCGGTCGACTCGGGGGTGACCGCCTCCCGGTGCCGGTGCACCACCTCGTCGTCGAGATGGGCGCCGGCCTCGTACAGTTCCGGCACGCAGCCGGCGTCGAGCTGCCACAGCCGGCGCAGCCGCGGCAGGCGGTCGATGACGGTGGCGATCGTCATCGCGTGGTCCTCGTGCTCCACGATCGCCGCCGCCACCTCGGCGTCGTACAGCATCCAGAAGCACTGCTCGGCCGAGGAGGTCGGGTAGATCGGCACGACCTGGGCGCCGATCGACCACAGCGCGAAGTCGAGGAGCGTCCACTCGTAGCGGGTGCGGGACATGACGGCGACCCGGTCGCCGAAGCGGACGCCCTCGGCCAGCAACCCCTTGGCGAGGGCGAGGACCTCGTCGCGGAACTCGGCGGAGGTCACGTCCTGCCACTGTCCCCGCTCGTCCTTGCGGCCGAGCGCGATGTGCAGCGGGTCTTCCTCGGCATACCGGAAGACGACGTCGGCCAGGCCGCCGACCGGCGGTGCCGACGCCGACGGAGGGTTGGTGAACTCGCGCAAACCCGCTCCCCGTTCTAGTCGTGCTCCGCACAGCGCCGTGAAAGCTACCCCACCGAACGCCAGGTCGGGAGGGGGCGGGAAGCCGGGCGGGGGCGGTTTCCACCTGATCCGGGGGAGGAGAAAAGAGTCGATAGCGGGGAGGACCGGACACAAACCTGACGGTTGAGTAAGTTTCGCGACCGTAATCTCCACTGAATCTGTACGACGTTGAACGACCCTCGGGGAGCCCGCCGGACCCCGGCGAGGGGTCCGGCGGGGCTCGGTGCGGAGGCGGTCAGCCGCGGGCGGCCGGGGCCTGCCCGGCCGCGGCCGGAGCGGCGGACTCGCGCGGCGCGGTGCGTTCCGCGGCCGGGGTACGCACCAGCAGCAGCACCAGGGCACCGGCCGCCAGGCCCGCGAAACCCGCCGCCACGAGCGCCGTGTCGAGCCCGGACGCGAACGCGGAGCGCAGCGCGTGCTCGGGGAACGCGCCCCGCAGGGCCCCCGCCCCGCCGCCCGCCAGCGTGTGCGCCGCCTCCTGCGGCAGCGTGTCGGTCATCCGGGAGGTCACCACGGTGCCGAAGACGGCGACGCCGAGCGCGTACCCGAGCTGGCGGACCGTGTTCACCGCGCCGCCCGCCATCCCGGCCCGCTCGGCCGGCACCGCCGCCAGGGCCGCGCCCGCCACGGTCGGCGAAACGAAGCCGGTCCCGACACCCACCAGTACGAACCCGGGCACCAGCGCCGTCCAGTCCGACCCGGAGTCCAGCACGGCCTGGCAGAACGCCCCCGCGCCGATCAGCAGCAGCCCGCCGCCGATGGTCAGCCGGGCCGGCACCCCGTGCAGCAGTCGCCCCACCACCACGGCGGCCACCATGGCGGCGACCGTCAGCGGCAGCAGCGTCAGCCCGCCGCGCACCGGACTCATCCCCAGCACGGTCTGCATCCAGATCGACAGGTAAGGCGTCACCCCGAACGCCACCCCGTTGAAGGCCAGCGCCCCCAGCATCACGCCCACGAAGGCGGGCCTGCGCAGCAGCCCCAGGTCCAGCAGCGGATGCGCGGCCCGCCGTTCCACCAGCACGAACGCGGTCAGGGCCAGCGCGGCGAGCGCGAACGCGACCAGCGTGCGCGGCTCGCCCCAGCCCTCGGTCCCGGCCCGGACCACGGCGTACGTCGTCCCGCCGGCGAACACGGCGAACGTGACCGTGCCCGCCCAGTCGACCCGCATCCCGCGCGGGCCCCGCGACTCCGGCACCACCCGCAGCATCAGCCACACCGCGGCCACGCTCACCGGCAGGTTCACGAAGAAGATCCACCGCCAGCCGGGCCCCTCGGTGAGCAGCCCGCCCAGCACCGGCCCGACCGCCGCGGCCGCGCCGCTCACCGCGCCCCACACCCCGAGCGCCGCCGACCGCTGCCGCCCCTGGTAGACCGAGCCGAGCAGCGGCAGCGTCGTCGCGAACATCGCGGCCGCGCCCACTCCCTGCACGGCCCGCGCGGCCACCAGCGTGCCCGGCCCGGACGCCAGCCCGCACAGCAGCGACGCCAGCGCGAACACCACCACGCCCGCCACGTGCACCCGTCGCCGCCCCAGCAGGTCGGCCGCGGCCCCGACGCCCAGCAGCAGCGCGGCCAGCGCCAGCGCGTACCCGTCGACCACCCATTGCAGATCACTCAGCGACGCGTGCAGCGCCCGCGCCATGTCCGGCAGCGCGACGACCACGATCGTCACGTCCAGCAACAACATGAACGTGCCCAGGCACACCGCCGTGAGCGGCCCCCATGTCCGCATGTCCTCCACCCCTGTACTTCCTGTGCGATGGTTGCGTATGCCTCCGTACGATGACCGCAGGGTGGCCGATCGCGGCGGTGGCAGGGGCGCGACCGACGGAATCCGACCGAGGGGGGCGTTCCGATGACGGAATCCGGCATGGTCGACCGGCTCGATCTGCAACTGGTGTCCGCGCTGGAGGCCGACGGCCGGGCCCCCTTCAGCCGGATCGGCACGGTGCTCGGCGTCTCCGACCAGACGATCGCCCGCCGCTACCGCAGGCTGTGCGCCGAGGGCGGGCTGCGGGTCGTCGCGGTCCGGGACGCCACCAGGCTCGGCCAGGACCAGTGGATGCTGCGGCTGCGCTGCGCACCCGACAGCGCCCTGGCCATCGCCGACGCGCTGGCCAAGCGGCCCGACACCTACTGGATCGGGCTGGCCTCCGGGGGCACCGAGGTCCTCTGCCTGACCCGGCCGCGCAGCTCCGGCGACCACGACGACCTGCTGCTCGGCAAACTGCCCCGCACGCCGAGCGTGGTGGAGATCCGGGCCCACCAACTGCTCCACCGCTTCTACGGCGGTGTCAACGGCTGGGTCCGCAAGCTCGGCGCCCTCACCGACGACCAGATCACCGCCCTGAGCGCGCAGCCGGCGGCGCCGGCGGCGGGCGAGGCCCGTATCGATCCGCAGGACGAGCCGCTGCTGGCCGTGCTGGAACGCGACGGACGCGCCACCCACCCCGAGCTCATGCGCGCCACCGGCCGCTCCGAGTCCGCGGTCAAACGCCGTCTCGGCACGCTGCTGGCCTCCGGCGCGGTGTACATCGACATCGAGTACGACGCGGAGATCTTCGGCCGTTCCGTCGCCGCCGTCCTGTGGATCACCACCGCCCCCGCGGCCCTGCACCCGGTCGGCGAGGCACTCGCCGCCCACCGGGAGATCGCCCACGTCTCCGCGACCGCCGGACCCTCGAACATCGTCGCGACCGTGCTGACCAGGAGCACGGCCGACCTGTACGCCTATCTGAGCGGTCCGCTCGGCCGGCTGGAGGGGGTGCGGCACGTGGAGACGACGCCGTTCCTGCGCCGGGTCAAGCAGCTCACGTACCCGCTGCCGTCGCGTTAGCGCGCTCCTCGCCGGACCCGCGCCAGCGGCGGTGCAGCCGGTCCCCGCCGCCCAGGACCGCCGCGGCCAGCGCCTCCGCCGCGCCCTGCGCCGCCGTCCGCCGCCGGCCGTGCACCAGGACGAACTCGACGCGGCCCAGTTCCGGCAGGCCCGCCCGCTCCGGCACCCGCACCAGCCCCGGCGGGACCAGCCCCCGCGAGTGCGCCATCACGCCCAGCCCCGCCCGGGCCGCCGCGATCAGCCCGTTGAGGCTGCCGCTGGTGCACGCCACGCGCCAGGCCCGTCCCTGACGCTGAAGTGCCTCGAAGGCGAGGGCCCGGGTGATCCCCGGCGGCGGGTAGACGATCAGCGGCACCGGACGGTCGGGGTCCAGGCGCAGCCGCTGCGCGCCGATCCACACCAGTTCGTCGCGCCACACCAGCTCGCCGCGCGGGTCGCCCGGGCGCCGCTTGGCCAGCACCAGGTCGAGCTTCCCGGCGGCCAGCTGCTCGTGCAGGGTGCCGGACAGCTCGACGGTCAGTTCCAGGTCGACCTCGGGATGGTCGTGCCGGAAGCCCTCCAGGATCTCCGGGAGCCGGGTCAGCACGAAGTCCTCCGACGCGCCGAAGCGCAGCCGGCCGCGCAGCCGGGTGCCGGCGAAGAACGTCGTCGCCTGCTCGTGCACCTCCAGGATCCGGCGCGCGAAGCCGAGCATCGCCTCGCCGTCCTCGGTCAGCTCCACCGAGTGCGTGTCCCGGGTGAACAGCGTCCGGCCGGTGGCGTCCTCCAGCCGTCGTACGTGCTGGCTGACGGTCGACTGGCGCAGCCCGAGCCGCCCGGCGGCCTGGGTGAAACTCAGCGTCTGCGCCACCGCGAGGAAGGTACGCAGCTGGGAGGGGTCGTACACAGCTGCCACCGTACCCGGCCATCACGGCACGTGATGACAGTCAGAGCGGTATGACGGATTCCCGATCACGGAGCGGGAGAGGACGATGGAAGGGGGCCTCCTGAGCGGCTCCGGACCGAAACGCACGAGCAAGTGGAGCACCGTGAAACGCCTGCGCCGGCCGAGTCGGATGCCGATCGACCCGTACATCCTGCTGCTGCTCGCGACGGTGGGTCTCGCCGCGCTCCTGCCCGCGCGCGGGGCGGCCGCCGAGGTCGCCTCCGGGGCCTCCACGGCCGCGATCGCCTTCCTCTTCTTCCTCTACGGGGCCCGGCTGTCCACCCGCGAGGCGCTCGAAGGGCTGCGCCACTGGCGCCTGCACGGCACGGTCCTGCTCTGCACCTTCGTGGTCTTCCCCCTGCTGGGCCTGGCCGCCCGCGGACTCGTCCCGGTGCTGCTGACCCACTCGCTCTACCAGGGACTGCTGTTCCTCACCCTGGTCCCCTCCACCATCCAGTCGTCGATCGCCTTCACCTCGATGGCCCGCGGCAACGTGCCCGCCGCGATCTGTGCCGGGTCCTTCTCCTCGCTCGCGGGCATCGTCGCCACTCCGCTGCTGGCGGCCGCGCTGCTCGGCGGCAGCGGCGGCGGGTTCTCCGCCGACTCCGTCGTCAAGATCGTGCTCCAGCTGCTCGTGCCGTTCCTCGCCGGGCAGGTGCTGCGCCCCTGGATCGGCGGCTTCGTCGCCCGGCACCGCAAGGCGCTCGGCTACGTGGACCGCGGATCCATCCTCCTCGTCGTCTACACCGCGTTCAGCGAGGGCATGGTCCAGGGCATCTGGCACCAGGTCAGCCCGGTCCGGCTCGGCGGGCTGCTCCTGGTCGAGGCCGTCCTGCTCGCCGTGATGCTCGCGCTGACCTGGTACGGCACGAAGGCGCTGCGCTTCGGCCGGGAGGACCGCATCGCCATCCAGTTCGCCGGTTCGAAGAAGTCCCTCGCCTCCGGACTGCCGATGGCGAGCGTGCTGTTCGGCGCGCACGCCTCGCTCGCGGTGCTGCCGCTGATGCTCTTCCACCAGATGCAGCTGATGGTGTGCGCGGTGATCGCCAAGCGCCGGGCCCACGACCCGGAACCGGCCGGGGCCGCCGCGCCGGCCGCCCCCGTGCGGACCAGCACCGTCACGGCGACCCGCTCGCGCTGACCCCGGCCGCGCCGGGGCCCGCGGCGACCGTCGCGGCCCGCCGTGCTCAGCCGGCCTCCCGCACCCGGTCCATCGGCAGCCGCAGCACGGTGTGCGCAAGGTCGTCGGACGGTGTGCCGGCGATCTCCGCGTCGCTCAGCGCGCGGTCCCATACCCGTACGTCGTCGAGCGCGCCGGTGAAGAACTCCCGGCCGTCCATGCGCTGGCCGACGTGGACACCGAACGGCGAGTTCCGGCTCACCGAACCGGTCACGTCGGCGACGGCCGACTGCGTGCCGTCGACGAAGAGCGTCAGACGGCCGCCGCCGCGGCGCAGCGCCACCCGGTGCCAGCGCCCGTCGTCGAAGGCGCCGGTGACGCTCACGGCCGCGGACCGTACGGCCGTCGCGCCGTCCCGCACGGTGATCAGGGCGCGCACCCGGTCGCTCGCGGGCTCCGCGCGCAGCCAGATCTGCGGCTGTGTGGTGCCCACGCCCCCCATCCACAGCAGCGGCTGCTCACCGGTGGCGGCGGTGGAGCGGAACCACAGGGAGGCGGTGAAGTCCTTCGTCCCGAGCGGGAGCCGGTCGCTGTAGGGCAGACGTACGCCGTCGTCGGAGCCGTCGAAGGACAGCGCGCCGCCGTCGATCCCGTCGCTCACCCGGGCGCCGCCGAGCACGGTCGCGGGTGCGGCGCCCGGGGCGAGGTCGTCGGTGGTCGGGTCCGGGCCGCGGCGCGGCACGAGCCAGTCCGCGGAGAAGCGGGCGAAGCGGATCTCGTCGCGGGCGTCGACGGCACCGCCCTCGTACAGCAGGCCGACGGTGTCCCCGTCGATCCGGGTCAGGTCGGAGTAGCCGGAGAAGTCCGTGGTGACGGTGGTGCCGCGGTCCAGGCTGTCCCAGGTGCGGCCGCCGTCGTAGGAGGAGCGGATCATCATCCCGCGCCGGCGGTCGGGGTCACCGGGGCAGGCCAGCAGCAGGCGCGGGCCCAGGCGGAGGGTCGAGCACTGCACCTGGGGCGCGTAGAGGTCGGGCAGGTCGCGGAACGGCGCGGTGAAGCTGTCGCCGCCGTCGCGGCTGACCGCCTGGGTGCGGTGGCCGAGGTCCGTGCCGTCCTGCTCCCGGCCGCTGACCAGCACGGCACCGTCGACCAGTTCGGTGAGGGTCAGTTCGGAGGGCTTCTGGCGGAAGGTGCCGTCCTCGGCGACCGGCCAGGAGTCGACGGCGCCGGGACGCCAGTGCTCGCCGCCGTCGTCGCTGACGACGAGTGCCGCGTGGTCGGCGGTGACCCGGCCGCCGTCCCAGGTCTCGGTGTTGACGCCGAGGACGAGCCGGCCCGCGTGCCGGCCGCGGGTGAGCTGGATGCCGTGCACCGGGCCGGTGGCGTACCAGGAGTTCCAGTTCGCGGGCCGGATCTCGGAGCTCAGGTCGCGCGGCGCGGACCAGGTCAGACCGTCGTCGTCGCTGTGCTGGAGGTGCGGGGTGCGGTCGCAGGGGACGGCACAGCCGGCGCTGTCCGTACGCCCGGTGTTGTACGTCTCGGCCAGCAGGACGCGGCCGGTCTCGCGGTCCACGATCGGCGCGGGGTTGCCGTGGGTGTCGCCGCCGCCCTCGTCGACGACCTGGAGCGGGCCCCAGGTGCGCCCGCCGTCGGTGGAGCGCTTGAGCACGATGTCGATGTCGGCCGTGTCACCGCAGTTGAGGACCCGGCCCTCGGCGAACGCCAGCAGCGTGCCGTCCGTCGTGGTGACGATCGCCGGGATCCGGAAGCAGGCGTACCCCGGGTCCTGGGACGCCTTGAACAGCACCTGCTGTCCGAACTCGGGGTCGGCCGCCGACGGCAGGGCGTGCGCGGGACCCGGCAGCGCGAGCAGCGCGACGGTGGTCGACGCCGTGGCGAGGGTGGATCTCAGGCGGGTGCGAAGACTTGACGGCATGGTGAGACCTGCCCTTCGTGCGTCTCGACGTCCGGTGGTCCGGACATGCGGATGTCCGGACCACCGGACGTCAGGACATCCCATGTCCAAGGGGCGTGCGGCAGACGTTGGTCGGGGCCGCCGGGCCCGACGAGGAGCGTGCGTCAGGGGATCGGGGGCGACCTTTGTACGGAGGCGGCCGCCGGATATCGTTGGGGTCCCCAATGATATCGTTGGGAGCGCCAACGGTATCGTCGGATCATTGGGAAGTCCAATGAATCGTCGCTAGGCTGCGTTCATGTCCGAAGCCCCGATCCCCGCGATCCGCGCCCTGCCCAGCTGGATCCTCGGCCGCGCCGCGGCCCGCGGCCGGGCGCTGGTCGCCGAGGCGCTCGCGGCCCAGGGCGTGAAGATGTGGCACCACGTGGTGCTGTCGGCCGTCCGCGACCTCGCCCCGGTCGCCCAGGCCGACCTGGGCCGCGGGGTCGGACTCGACCCCAAGGACCTGGTGGGCGTGCTCAACGACCTCCAGGCGAGAGGCCTGGTCGTCCGCGAGCCGGATCCGGGGGACCGCCGCAAGAACGCCGTCTCGCTGACCCCGCGGGGGGAGGCGCTGCTGCTGCGCTGCGAGGACGCGGCACGGGCGGCGAACGAGGTACTGCTCGCGCCCCTCCCGGCAGCCGAACGCGACCGGTTCACCGCGCTGCTGGTCCGCGTCGCGGCCGGCCCGGACGAACCGTCCGACGTGACGTGAGGTGACGGGGGCCCGAGGCGGGGCCCCGCGGCGCAGGGGGCGCTCCCCGCCGTCCGGGGCCCCGCCGCCGTGCCGCGGGGAGCCGTATCAGCCCTGGGCTGCCGCGGCCCGCAGGGCGATCCGGTCCTCGCCCGCGTACACGTTCATGGAGCTGCCCCGCAGGAAACCCACCAGCGTCAGGCCGGTCTCCGCGGCCAGGTCCACCGCCAGCGACGACGGCGCCGAGACCGCCGCCAGCATCGGTATCCCCGCCATCACCGCCTTCTGCGCCAGCTCGAAGGACGCCCGTCCCGAGACCAGCAGGATCGAACGCGACAACGGCAGGTCACCGTTCTGGAGCGCCCGGCCGACCAGCTTGTCGACGGCGTTGTGCCGGCCCACGTCCTCGCGGATGTCGACCAGGTCCCCGTCCTCGGTGAACAGGGCCGCCGCGTGCAGCCCCCCGGTCCGGTCGAACACCCGCTGGGCCGCGCGCAGCCGGTCGGGGAGGCTCGCCAGCAGACCGGGGTCCACCCGGACCGGGGGAGTGTCGGCGATCGGGAAACGGGCCGTCGTACGCACCGCGTCCAGGCTCGCCTTGCCGCACAGTCCGCACGACGACGTCGTGTAGACGTTGCGCTCCAGGGTGATGTCGGGGACGACCACCTCCGGCGCGGTCCGCACGTCGACCACGTTGTACGTGTTCGAACCGTCGGCCGTGGCGCCCGCGCAGTACACGATGTTCTGCAGGTCGGACGCGGCGGCCAGCACGCCCTCGCTCACCAGGAACCCCGCGGCCAGCGCGAAGTCGTCCCCCGGTGTGCGCATGGTGATGGCGAGCGGTCTGCCGTCGAGCCTGATCTCCAGCGGTTCCTCGGCGACGAGCGTGTCGGGCCGGCTGGAGACCGCGCCGTCCCGGATACGGATCACCTTGCGTCGTTCCGTGACTCGTCCCATGTCCTGATCAGCCCCGGTTCTGTACGTGCTGGTAGCCGAAACGGCCCTTGATGCAGAGATTGCCGTGGGTCACCGGGTTGTCGTGCGGCGAGGTGACCTTGACGATCTCATTGTCCTGCACGTGCAGGGTGAGGTTGCAGCCCACACCGCAGTACGCGCACACCGTCGTCGTCGCGGTCTGCGCCGACTCGTCCCAGGTACCCGCGGCCCGCATGTCGAACTCGGACTTGAAGGACAGGGCCCCCGTCGGGCACACCTCGACACAGTTGCCGCAGTACACACAGGCGGAGTCGGTGAGCGGCGCGTCGTGCTCGACCGCGATCCGGGCGTCGAAGCCGCGGCCGGAGACAGAGATGGCGAAAGTGTTCTGCCACTGGTCGCCGCAGGCGTCCACGCACTTGTAGCAGAGGATGCACTTGTCGTAGTCGCGGACGTACAGCTCGTTGTCGACCCGCGGCTCCTCGCCCAGCCGGGCCGCGTCGGGCCCGAAGCGGTCCGGCTCCGCCCCGTACTCCTCGATCCACTCGGCCGCCCGCGGGGTCGTCGACAGATCCACCGAGGAGGCGAGCAGCTCCAGGACGACCTTCCGGCTGTGCCGGGCGCGCTCGGTGTCGGTGCGCACCTCCATCCCCGGCTCCGCCTTGCGCGAGCAGGCAGGCACCAGGGTGCGCGAGCCCGCCACCTCGACGACACAGAGCCGGCAGGCGTTCTTCGGGGTGAGGGTGTCGCCCTGGCAGAGGGTCGGCACGTCCTTCCCGGCCGCCCGGCAGGCGTCCAGCAGGGTCGAGCCCTCGGGTGCCCGCACCGGCTCCCCGTCGAGGGTGAACTCCAGCAGCCGGCGGGGGATCCCCAACGGTGTCACGGTCATTCGTACGCCCCCAGACGGTCGATGGCGGATTCCACGGCGTTCCACGCGGTCTGCCCCAGACCGCAGATCGAGGCGTCCCGCATGGCCCGGCCGACCTCCCGCAGCAGCGCGATGTCGTCGTCGGCGGCCGCCCCCGTGCGCTCGGCGATCCGGTGCAGCGCCTCCTCCTGGCGCACGGTCCCGACCCGGCACGGCACGCACTGCCCGCACGACTCGTCGCGGAAGAACTCCGCGATCCGCAGCAGCAGTCGCGGCAGCGGGACCGTGCCGTCGAAGGCCATCACGACCCCCGAGCCGAGCGTCGTGCCCGCCCGGCGGGTGCCCTCGAAGGTGAGCGGGACGTCCAGCTCGTCCGGCCGTACGAAACCACCGGCCGCACCGCCCAGCAGCACCGCCCGCAGATCCGCGCGCACCCCCGCCAGGGCGAGGAGTTCGCCGAGGGTGGCGCCGAAGGGCAGCTCGTAGACGCCCGGCCGCGCGACGCTGCCCGACACGCAGAACAGCTTCGGCCCGGTGGAGCCTTCGGTGCCGATCGCCGCGTAGGCCTGCGCGCCCAGGTTCAGGATCGGCAGCACGTTGACCAGCGTCTCGACGTTGTTCTCCACCGTCGGCCGGCCGAACAGGCCCTGCTCCACCGGGAACGGCGGCTTCGAGCGCGGCTCGCCCCGGTAGCCCTCGATCGAGTTGAACAGGGCGGTCTCCTCGCCGCAGATGTACGCGCCCGCGCCCCGCCGGATCTCGATGTCGAAGGCGAAGCCCGTGCCGAGGATGTCGTCGCCGAGCAGACCGCGGGCGCGCGCCCGGTCGACGGCGTGCCGCATCCGGCGCAGCGCCCGCGGGTACTCGCCGCGCAGATACAGGTACCCCCGCTCGGCGCCGACCGCGTACGCCGCGACGGTCATCGCCTCCACCAGCGCGTACGGATCGCCCTCCATGAGCACCCGGTCCTTGAACGTGCCCGGCTCGGACTCGTCCGCGTTGCACACCAGGTAGTGCGGACGGGCGGGCTGCGACGCCGTGGCCTGCCACTTGCGACCGGTGGGGAAGGCGGCGCCGCCGCGCCCGACCAGGCCGGAGTCGGTGACCTCGCGGATGACCGCGGCGGGCCCGATCGCGAAGGCCCGGCGCAGGGCCGAGTAGCCGCCGTGCGCGCGGTAGTCGTCCAGGTCGGCGGGGTCCACCACGCCGACCCGGCGCAGCAGCGTCAGCGCCTGGTCCCCGGCCTGGGGGACCGCCGACACCACAGGCGCCTCATCGGGCGCCGCGTCCGGCGCGCTCGCGGCGAGGACGGCGCTGTCCACCGTCGCCGGCGCCGACACCGCCGTACGCACCGGATCGCCCGCCCGCACCGCGAGCGCCGCCGGAGCCCGCTCGCACAGGCCCAGACAGGGGCTGCGCTCGACACCCACCCCGCTGCCCGGACCCAGCCCGGCCTCGACGCCCGCGCACAGCTCCGACGCGCCGGCGGCCGCGCACGCGAGGTCCGTGCACACCTGGAGCACGGTCGCGGGCCGCGGCCGCAGCGAGAACATCGCGTAGAAGGTGGCGACTCCGTACGCCTCCGCCGGCGGCACCGTCAGCCGCCGGCACAGATAGCCGAGGGCGCCCTCGCTGATCCAGCCGACCCTGTCGTTGATCGCGTGCAGCCCCGGCAGCAGCAGGTCACGGCGGTCCCGGGCCGCGCGGCCGCCGCGCGCCCACCTCAGGTCGCCGTCGGAGCGGTCGGCCCCCTCCCACGAGGACTCCGGAGGGCCGAGCAGGGCGTCGACGGCCGCCCGCTCCTCGTCCGTGGGTTTGCCGTCGCCGAAGTGCAGGTCCACCACGTCACCTCATTGGGTCGCAACCGGGAGCTTCTCGATCCGGATCGCCGACGCCTTGAACTCCGCCGTACCCGCGATCGGGCAGTTCGCCTCGATCGTCAGCCGGTTGGTGTCCACCTCGTCGGGAAAGTGCATGGTCATGAAGGCCAGCCCGGGGCGCAGCGCGGGGTCGATCCACACCGGGGCGACGACCGCGCCGCGCCGCGAGGACACCCTGACCTGCTCGCCGACCACCACTCCGTGCCGCTCGGCGTCCTCCGGGCACAGCTCCACGTACTCGCCGCGCCGCAGCGGGGAGGCGAAACCCCCGCTCTGCACACCGGTGTTGTACGAGTCGAGCCGCCGCCCGGTGGTCAGCCGGATCGGGTACTCCTCGTCGGTGAGGTCGACCGGCGGATCGTGCCGCACCAGCCCGAAGGGGGCCGGCGTACCGCGCTTCGCCGGGTCCTTCTCCCACAACCGGCCGTGCAGATAGGTCGGTTCGAGCCGGTCGGTACTGGGGCAGGGCCACTGGATGCCCTGGTGCTCGACGAGCCGGTCGTACGTCATCCCGTAGTGGTCCGGGGAGACCGAGCGCAGCTCGTTCCAGACGGCCTCCGCGTCGGCGTACTTCCAGTCGTGGCCGAGCCGGGCCGCGAGCTCGCAGAGGATGTCGACGTCCTCGCGGGCCTCGCCGGGCGGGGCGACGGCCCGGCGCACCCGCTGGACCCGCCGCTCGCTGTTGGTGGTCGTGCCCTCGGTCTCGGCCCAGCCCGCGGTGGCCGGGAGCACCACGTCCGCCAGTTCCGCCGTCCTGGTCAGGAAGATGTCCTGGACGACCAGGAAGTCCAGGGCCCGGAGCCGGCGGACGGCCTGCTCGCTGTCGGCCTCCGACTGGGCGGGGTTCTCGCCGATGCAGTAGACCGCCTTGAGCGTGCCCTCCTCCATCGCCTCGAACATCTCGGTGAGGTTCAGCCCGTAGTGCGGCTGGAGCACCGTGTTCCAGGCCGACTCGAACTTCAGCCGGGTGCCCGGGTCGAGGATGTCCTGGAAGCCGGGCAGGCGGTTGGGGATGGCGCCCATGTCGCCGCCGCCCTGCACGTTGTTCTGGCCGCGCAGCGGCTGCAACCCGGCTCCCCAGCGGCCGACCTGACCGGTGAGCAGGGAGAGGTTGATCAACGCCCGTACGTTGTCGGTGCCGTTGTGGTGCTCGGTGATGCCGAGGGTCCAGCACAGCTGGGCGCGCTCGGCGCGGGCGTAGGCGTGCGCCAACTCCCGTATCGCGGCGGCCGGTACGCCCGTCACCTTCTCCGCCAGCGACAGCGTCCAGGGCTCGACGAGCGCCTTGTACTCCTCGAAGCCGGTCGTCGCCCGCTCGATGAACGCCTCGTTGGCCAGTCCCGCGTGGATGATCTCCCGGCCGACCGCGTGCGCCATCGGGATGTCCGTGCCGACGTTCAGCCCGAGCCAGCTCTCCGCCCACTCGGCGGTGGAGGTGCGGCGCGGGTCGACGGCGTACAGCCGGGCGCCGTTACGGATCCCCTTCAGCACGTGCTGGAAGAAGATCGGGTGCGCGAAGCGGGCGTTGGACCCCCACATCACGATGACGTCCGTGTGCTCGATCTCCTCGTACGACGACGTCCCGCCGCCGGAGCCGAAGGCCGCCGACAGGCCCGCCACGCTCGGCGCGTGACAGGTCCGGTTGCAGGAGTCGACGTTGTTGGTGCCCATCACCACCCGGGCGAACTTCTGCGCCACGTAGTTCATCTCGTTGGTCGCGCGGGCGCAGGAGAACATCCCGAACGCGTCGCGGTTGCGGTCCAGGCCGCGGGCCGCCCGGTCCAGGGCCTCCTCCCAGCTCGCCCGCCGGAACGGCTCGTCACGGGAGTCCCGGACCAGGGGGTGGGTCAGCCGGGTGTAGGTCTTCTGCTGCCGTTTCCTCATGCGGCGCTCCTCAGCGCGAGCAGGTCCGAGATGGCGTGCACGGTGCGCAGGGTGGGCACCGGCACGCCGGTGATCTCCGCCAGTTCGACGACGGCGGCGAGCAGGACGTCGAGCTCCAGCGGTTTGCCGCGCTCCAGGTCCTGGAGCGTGGAGGTGCGGTGGTCGCCGACGCGTTCCGCGCCCGCGAGCCGGCGTTCGATGGAGACGCCGACCTCGCAGCCGAGCGCCCGGGCGACCGAGAGCGTCTCGCGCATCATCGTCTCGATGACCTCGCGGGTGCCGCCGTGCAGGCACATCTGCCGCATGGTGGCGCGGGCGAGCGCGCTGATCGGGTTGAAGGAGATGTTGCCGAGCAGCTTCAGCCAGATGTCGTTGCGCAGGTCCGGCTCGACCGGGCACTTCAGCCCGCCCGCCCGCATGGTCTCGCCGAAGGCCAGACAGCGCGCCGAGACGCTCCGGTCGGGCTCGCCGACCGAGAACCGGGTGCCTTCCAGATGCCGTACGACGCCGGGGGCCTCGAGTTCGGTGGCCGCGTAGACCACGCAGCCGACGGCCCGTTCGGGCGCGAGCACCGCACTGACCGCGCCGGCCGGGTCCACGCTCTCGACGCGGTGGCCGTCGTAGGGGCCGCCGTGCCGGTGGAAGTACCACCAGGGGATGCCGTTCTGGGCGGCCACGACCGCCGTGGTGCCGTGCAGCAGCGGCTCGATCAGCGGCCCGCACGCCGCGTACGAGTTGGCCTTGAGGCCGAGGAAGACGTAGTCGGCCGGGCCGACTTCGGCCGGGTCGTCGGTGGCGTGGGGGCGGGCGGTGAAGTCGCCGCGCGGGCTGAGTACTTGTACGCCGTGCCGTCTCATGGCCGCCAGATGCGGTCCACGGGCGATGAGGTGCACGTCGGCGCCGGCGCGGTGGAGCGCGGCACCGACGTAGGCGCCGATCGCACCGGCGCCGAGGACTGCGACTTTCACTTCGGAACGCTCCGTTCGGTCGAGGGAGTACCGCGGAGGTGGGGAGGACGCCGACGCCGCACACTATGTCGACGAAATATTGTCTACAGTATGGAGGATGCCTCGGCAAGGGTCCGCGGCGCGGTCCGTTCCCGGGGCCGGTCCGCCCTGACCGCTCGGCGCAGCCTGGATACCGTTCATCGCATACGGTCGACCCGACCGCTTCTCAACTCCCGTCCCCCTGCCTACCGTCCGGGATCATGAGTCCTCCCGTCGCGCCCGCTGGCTGGAGCCGCTGGCTGGTTCCGCCCGCCGCCCTCGCCGTGCATCTCTCCATCGGCCAGGCCTACGCCTGGAGCGTGTTCAAGCCGCCCCTCGAATCCGCGCTCGGCCTCAGCGGCACCCAGAGCGCCCTGCCCTTCCAGCTCGGCATCGTGATGCTCGGCCTGTCCGCCGCGTTCGGCGGCACCCTGGTGGAGCGCAGGGGGCCGCGCTGGGCGATGACCGTGGCACTGGTCTGCTTCTCGTCCGGCTTCCTGATCTCCGCCCTCGGCGCCGCGAGCGAGCAGTACTGGCTGATCGTCCTCGGCTACGGCTTCGTCGGCGGGATCGGCCTCGGCATCGGCTACATCTCGCCCGTCTCCACCCTGATCAAGTGGTTCCCCGACCGTCCCGGCATGGCGACCGGCATCGCCATCATGGGCTTCGGCGGCGGCGCGCTCATCGCCTCGCCGTGGTCGGCGCAGATGCTGGAGTCGTTCGGCGCCGACAGTTCCGGGATCGCGCTCGCGTTCCTCGTGCACGGACTGTCGTACGCCGTGTTCATGCTGCTCGGCGTGCTGCTGGTACGGGTGCCGCGCGGTACGGGGCAGGACGGGGCGGTGCCCGGGGGCGGCGGGGCGCCGGCCGCGGCCGAGGGCGCCGGTGCCGCCGAGGGGGTGCAGGTGTCGGCCCGCAGCGCCGTGCGCACCCCGCAGTTCTGGTGCCTCTGGGTCGTTCTGTGCATGAACGTCACGGCCGGTATCGGCATCCTGGAGAAGGCCGCCCCGATGATCACGGACTTCTTCGCCGACAGCTCCACCCCGGTCTCCGCGACGGCCGCCGCCGGCTTCGTCGCGCTGCTGTCGGCGGCCAACATGGCCGGCCGCATCGGCTGGTCGTCGACCTCCGACCTGATCGGGCGCAAGAACGTCTACCGCGTCTACCTCGGCGTCGGCGCCCTGATGTACGCCCTGATCGCGCTGCTGGGCGACACCTCGAAGCCGCTGTTCGTCGGGTGCGCGCTGGTGATCCTCTCCTTCTACGGCGGCGGCTTCGCCACGATCCCCGCGTATCTCAAGGACCTGTTCGGCAGTCACCAGGTCGGCGCCGTCCACGGCCGGCTGCTCACCGCCTGGTCCACCGCCGGCGTCCTCGGCCCGCTGATCGTCAACTGGATCGCCGACCGCCAGGAGGAGGCCGGGAGACACGGCTCCGCCCTGTACTCGCTGTCGTTCTTCATCATGATCGGGCTGCTCGCGATCGGATTCGTGGCCAACGAACTCGTCCGGCCCGTCCACCCCCGCCACCACCTCCCCGCCCCCGGAAAGGACGCCGATGTCCGGCAACGACAGCAGCCAGAGTCCGCCTGACCGGCGGGGACTGATCGCCTTCGCCTGGCTGTGGGTGGGCGCGCCGCTCGCCTACGGGCTGTACGAGCTCGTACAGCGGGCCAGACAACTGTTCACCGGCTGACGCCACGGCACGGGAGACGGTTCGCCGGGGTTGCGGCGTTTGAGGTCTGACGGAAGCCGACAACCCGGGCGGGCGTTTCCTGTGGCATCACCTGTCCTCGTACCCGTGAGTCACTCATCAGACTGGTGAATCCCGCTACTCACGGCAACGAGGGGGACCCTCCCATGCACGGCTCGCGCATCGCCGCCGTCGGCCATTACCAGCCCGCCAGGGTGCTCACCAACGAGGAACTGGCGGGCATGGTCGACACCAGTGACGAGTGGATCCGGTCCCGGGTGGGCATCCGGACCCGGCACATCGCGGGCCCCGACGAACCCGTCGACGAGCTGGCCGCGCACGCCGCCGCCAAGGCGCTCGCGGCCGCCGGGCTGACCCCCGGTGACATCGACCTGGTGCTGGTCGCCACGTCGACGGCCGTGGACCGCTCCCCGAACATGGCGGCCCGGGTCGCCGCCCGGCTGGGCGTCCCCTCGCCCGCCGCGATCGACGTCAACGTGGTGTGCGCCGGCTTCACCCACGCCCTCGCCACCGCCGACCACACCGTCCGCGCGGGCGCCGCCACCCGGGCCCTGGTCATCGGCGCCGACAAGATGTCCGAGGTCACCGACTGGACGGACCGTACGACCTGCGTGCTCGTCGGCGACGGGGCGGGGGCCGCCGTGGTCGAGGCGTGCGCCGAGGGCGAGGAGCCGGGGATCTCGCCCGTGCTGTGGGGGTCGGTGCCCGAGATGGGGCACGCCGTGCGCATCGAGGGACAGCCCGCGCGCTTCGCGCAGGAGGGCCAGAGCGTCTACCGGTGGGCGACCACCCAGCTGCCGCCGCTCGCCCGGCAGGCCTGCGAACGGGCCGGACTCACCCCCGAGGACCTCGCGGCCGTCGTCCTGCACCAGGCGAACCTGCGCATCATCGAGCCGCTCGCGGGGAAGATCGGCGCGGTGAACGCCGTCGTGGCCCGGGACGTCAGCGAGTCCGGCAACACCTCCGCGGCGAGCATCCCGCTGGCCTTCTCCAAGCTGGTGGAGCGCGGCGAGATCCGCACCGGGGACCCGGTCCTGCTGTTCGGCTTCGGCGGCAACCTCTCGTACGCCGGCCAGGTCGTCCGCTGCCCGTGAGCCGCCCCCGGCGGGTGGGGGAGCCACAACGCGTTGCGGCGCCCCCGTACGGACACACCGGGCGTGACGACCGGGCGTGGCAACCGGTTGTAAAGACCGGATGCGGCGACCGGTTGTGACGACCGGTTGTGGCGACCTGACGCGCCGACGCCGTGCGATGACGCCGTCCTGCCGCCCCTGCGGACATCGAGCGCCGTAGACTGTAGACGAAAGCCAATCCAGGCCGGCGCTCCGACCGCTGTGCACGGCCCGCCGAGGAGGGGGACCGCGATGTTGTCGACAGGACTGCCGCAGGGGGCCGTGCCCCGGCTCGAACGCCCCGGTCCACTGCGTGACCGCGTCTACGAGGCACTGCTCGAACTCATCACCACCCGGGCCCTCCAGCCCGGCCAGCACCTCGTCGAGAGCGAACTCGCCGGACACCTCGGGGTCTCCAGGCAGCCGGTGCGCGAGGCGCTGCAAAGGCTCAACACCGAGGGCTGGGTCGATCTGCGCCCCGCGCAGGGCGCGTTCGTGCACGAGCCCACGGAGCAGGAGGCCGACCAACTCCTCACCGTGCGTACGCTGCTGGAGGCCGAGGCGGCCCGGCTGGCGGCGGCCAACGCCACCAGCGCGGGCATCGAGGCGCTGGAGGAGCTGCTGGCGCAGGGGCTGCGGGCCGTCGCCGACGACGACGTGGACACCGCGGTGACCCTCAACGCCCGCTTCCACGCCAAGATCATGGAACTGGCGGGCAACGCGGTCCTCGCGGAACTCGCGGCCCAGGTCGACCGCCGGGTGCGCTGGTACTACATGCCGGTCGCCCGTCAGCGCGGACAGCAGTCGTGGATCGAGCACCGGGACCTGATCGCCGCGATCACCGACCGCGACGAGCAGGAAGCCACCCGGCTGATGCGCGAACACACCGAACACACCCGAACCTCGTACCACGCCCGCACCAGGTCCTGAGGCCCGGCAGCACATGAGGCGGCCCTCCCCGGAAACAGGGGCGGGCCACCTCGTGCGGTGCGGGCCGTCCGACGGCCGTACGCCGTCGTCAGCCCGCCGGCCGCGGTGCGGCCGTCGGTGTGGTCGTTGCGCCGTGCCCCGGCTGTCGTAGCAGCAGGGCGATCGCCGCCGCGATCATCGAGATTCCGCCCGCCAGTGCGTACGCGCCGTCGTAGCCCCAGGCCGCGACCACCATGGAGCCGAGGCCGCCGCCGAACAGGCCGCTGACGAGCTTGCCGCTGTACACCAGGCCGTAGTTGGTGGCGTTGTAGTTCTCGCCGAAGTAGTCCGGCGTCAGCGCCGCGAACATCGGGTAGAACGCGCCGCCGCCGAACCCGGACAGGAAGGCGAAGAACAGGAACAGCCACTCGCTCCTGAGGTCGCCCGCCAGGATCACGCCGAACTGGGCCAGGCCCAGCACGACGATGACGAACACCAGGGTCGACTTGCGGCCCCACCGGTCGGACAGCCAGCCCACGACCCCGCGTCCGACGCCGTTGATGACCGCCATCACGCCCATCGACGAGGCGGCGACCAGCGGGCCGAAGCCGACCTCCTTGGCGAAGTCGACCTGGAAGGAGATCCCGAAGATCGACACCCCGGCGGTCAGCACGATCGAGATCCACATCAGCGGGAGCATCCCGGACCTGACGGCCTCCTTGGGGGTGAACTGCCGTACCGCCGGGGGGTTCTTGGACGTCCGCGCCGCGTTCTCGCCGTCACCGGTGAGGGTCGGCGGGTCGATGTCGGCCGGCCACCAGTTCTTCGGCGGGTCCTTGAACAGGAACGCGCACCCGAACACCACGATCATGATGTAGCAGCCGATCAGGTCCAGCACCCGGTGGTAGTTCCCGGTGTCGAACGCGTAGTTGAAGATGAAGATGAACGGCAGCGAGCCGTACGCGAAGCCGCCGTTGACGAACCCCGTGCGCGCGCCCCGGCGTTCGGGGAACCACTTGCCGACCATGTTGATGCAGGTCGCGTAGACCAGCCCGGCGCCCATGCCGCCGATCACGCCGAAGCCGAGGATCGCCAGCAGGACATCGCTCAGGTGCGAGAGGGCCAGGAACCCCACGAGACACATGCCGGAGCCCAGGTGCATGGCCCGGCGGGCGGTCAGGACGCCCCGCTCGCGCAGCCAGCCCGCCGGGAAGGCGATACCGGCCTGGAAGAACACCCAGACGCTGAGGATCCAGAAGGTGTTGCTCTGGGTCCAGCCGTGCGCGTGCGAGAGGGTGTCCTCCGCCGAGCCGTAGGCGTACTCGAAGACGCTGATGGCCATCATGGCGATCCACGGCAGATACACCATGAGCCTGCGGGAGTGGCCGAGGATGTCCCGGTCGGTCTCGCCGACCCGGTAGACCCGGCCGCGGGCGTCGGTCACCTCACGGTAGGGGCGGTGCGCGGCGCCGGAATCGGCCGACGCGCCGTTCGTAGCGATGGGATCCGCGGTCATCTCACGCCATCTCCTCGCCGAGCGGTTGCGGGTTGGGGACGATGCTCCGGGCCTTCGGCCGGCCGGGAGCCTTCAGGAAGAGCGCCAGCACCGCGGAGGCCAGCCCGATCGAGCCCGCGAGGACGAACGCGCCGTGGTAGTCCCACGCGTCGACCACGATCGCGCCGACGCCCGAGCCGACGAGCCCGGAGATCAGCTTGGAGCTGTAGACCATCCCGTAGTTGGTGGCGTTGTTGTTCTCACCGAAGTAGTCGGCCGTCATGGCCGCGAACAGCGGGAAGATCGCCCCGCCGCCGAAGCCGGAGACCATGGAGCAGAACAGGAAGAACGGCATGCTGCCCAACTGGCCGGAGACCAGCACGCCGAACTGCGCGGTGCCCAGCACGAGACAGACGATGACCAGGGTGCTGCGGCGGCCGTAGCGGTCGGAGATCCAGCCGATCACGCCCCGGCCGGTGCCGTTGACGATGGCCTTCAGGGACATCGCCGTGGCGACGATGCCGCCCGCGAAGCCCATGTCCTTGCCGAACGGCACCTGGAAGGCGATGCCGAAGATATTGATGCCGGCCGTGCACAGCAGACAGAACCACATCATCCACAGAACGGGGGTACGGGCCGCCTCCTTCGGGGTGTACTGCCTGACCGCCGGCGGGTTCTTCTCCAGCGCCCGGCGGATCCTGGGGTCGTCGGTCACCCGCAGCGGGTCGACCGTGGCGGGCCACCAGTTCTTCGGCGGGTCCCGGAAGAACCAGCCCGCCGACGCCACCATCAGGCACAGCCCGACCCCCACCAGCGCCAGCACGGTCTCGTAGTTGCCCAGGTCCATGTACGAGGTGAACAGGAAGACGAAGGGCACGGACCCGTACGCGAAACCGCCGTTGACGAAGCCCGTCTTGCCGCCCTTGCGCTCCGGATACCACTTGCCGACCATGTTGATGCAGGTCGCGTAGACCAGACCGGCGCCGATACCGCTGCACATGCCGAAGCCGAAGTAGGCGACGAGCACGTTCGGCGCGTACGCCAGCGACAGATAGCCGGCCATCGTGCCGACCGCGCCGATCAGCATCGCCGTACGCGCCGGGAGCCGGCCGCTCTCGCGCAGCTGCCCGGCCGGGAAGGCGACGGCGGCCTGGAAGAATATCCAGACGCCCATCAGCCAGAAGATGTGTCCGCTGCTCCACAGATGCGCCTCGTGGAGCGTGTCCTCCGCCGACGTGAACGCGTACTCGGCGGAACTGATGCCCATCATGCCCACCCAGGGCAGGACGACCATCCATGTGCGCTTGCGGCCCATGATGTCGACGTCGGTCTCGCCGACGCGGTACACGCGGCCGTTGCGGTCCGTCACCTCCCGATAGGGGACGGAGGCCGGGTAGTCGGTGGTTGTCATGTCACTCAGCACCCCTTGCGTCGAAAGCTCCTGGCCAGCGCCCCCTGTCCAAATGCGTTTCGTGCGCGCACGGGTCCCGGGGGCGGCCCCCCCGCACCCTCGGCCCCCCCCCCCCCGCCGGGACCCAAAAGACAACCCCCCCAACACCCCCCCCCCCCGCCCAAACCCCCCCCCAAAACGCAACCCATAGACCCCCCAAACCCCCGTTCCACCCCCAACACCCCCC
>NZ_JBVJMD010000054.1:0-51845 GCF_055584385.1 Streptomyces sp. NPDC104096 | reverse complement strand
CTCCCCCTCCCGGCCCCCTACCCCGCCCTGGACACGGCCCCCTTCCTCACCGACTGAGCGGAAGCGGACCGCAGTTCAAAGGGCCTTCACAGGGGGGCCGCACCATCTCCGCATCCGAAGATCACCTAGTGTGCCCCTCGTGGCGGGCCTTGTTCTGGAGCGCGAAGCCGCCCGGGGCCCGCTGCCGAATGTGGGGACAGATGAAGAGACTCGCCATAGGCGCCGCCCTGACCGGCGCCCTGGCCCTGACCGGCCTGGCCGCACCCGTGGCGTCCGCCGCCACGCCGAACCTGGTCTTCTCCGGCGTGACCGTCAACAAGGGGAAGGCGATCGTCGTCGGCACCACCGCGACGGTCAACGTGCCGGTGACGTACAACCTGACCCGGCCCGCCGACCTGGTCATCGACAACAAGAAGACGTTCGCCGCGGTGGTTCTCTACCGCGGCTCGCTGAAGTCCGTCGACAACGAGCTGGGCCCGGAAGTCATGCCCACGTGCACGACGACCGCCACCACGGCGACGACGGTCATCGAGCGCTGCACGGAGACGATCCCCGTCTCCCCGCGCGACTACCTCTACGAGGCCGCGGACGCGGGCACGTGGAAGGCGGCCGGCGTGTACGCGCACATGGACGGCACCGTCTCGGACGACTTCCTCAGCTCCGAGACCAACATGGCGATGTGGGGCAACCTGGCGACCGCCAAGGTGCAGCGCGCGGCCAAGCTCACCACGGACGCCACACCTGAGCCGGTGAGGAAGGGCAAGACCCTCACCGTCAAGGGCGCGCTGACCCGGGCCAACTGGGCCAACGGCAAGTACTCGGGCTACGTGGGCCAGACGGCGACCCTCCAGTTCCGGGCCAAGGGCAGCAGCACGTACAAGAACGTGAAGACGGTGAAGTCCGGTACGGCCGGCGCGCTGTCGACCACGGTCAAGGCCAACGCCGACGGCTACTACCGGTACACGTTCGCCGGTACGTCCACCACCGCCGCGGCGACCGCCGCGGGCGACTACGTCGACGTGAAGTGACGAACGCCGTGCAGTGACGGCCGTACGGGGAGACGCCACGGCGTCTCCGGGCCGCCCCGCCGCCCCCGCAGGTGACGACTCCGTCGCCTGCGGGGGCGGTTTCCGTTGCGCCTCGGGGCCGTTTCCCTTGACGCCCGCTTCTCCCCGGGCTTAGGTTCCTGCCACCGAATAGGAAACCTTCCTAACAGTGATCACCGGATGGACTTCCCCACCCGGTCGCTGAGAGGCTGGGCGGCCGAGAGGCAGGTGTCGACCCCATGGCAGGAACCACCGGTACGCCGGGCACCCCGCGCGTCCTGCGCGCCATGAACGACCGGGCCGCGCTCGACCTCCTGCTGGAGCACGGGCCGCTGTCCCGCACCCGCATCGGCAAGCTCACCGGCCTGTCCAAGCCCACCGCCTCCCAACTGCTGGCCCGGCTGGAGGCGGCGGGACTCGTCCTGGCCACCGGCATCAGCGAGGGCCGCCCCGGCCCCAGCGCGCAGCTGTACGAGGTCAATGCGGCCGCCGCGTACGCGGCCGGACTCGACGTCACCCCCGAACGCATCCGGGCCGCCGTCGCCGACATCACCGGCCGTACGGTCGGCGCGTACGAACTGCCCACCCCCGGCAGGAAGTCGGCGTCGGTCGTCCAGCAGGTCACCGACGCGCTCGACGGCGCGGTGAAGGCGGCCGGGCTCGCCCGCGACGACGTCCACCGCGTCGTCATCGGCACCCCTGGCGCCTTCGACCCCAACACCGGCCGTCTGCGCTACGCCTCCCACCTGCCCGGCTGGCACACCCCGGCCCTCCTCGACGAACTCGCCGCCGCCCTGCCGATGCCGGTCGAGTACGAGAACGACGTCAACCTCGTCGCCGTCGCCGAGCAGCGGCTGGGCGCGGCCCGCGGCCACGCGGACTTCGTCCTGCTGTGGAACGAGGGCGGCCTCGGCGCCGCGCTCGTGCTCGGCGGCCGCCTGCACCGCGGCTGGACCGGCGGCGCCGGCGAGGTCGGCTTCCTGCCGGTGCCCGGCACGCCCCTGGTCCGCCAGGTGACCAGGACGGGCAGCGGCGGCTACCAGGAGCTGGCCGGTTCGCAGGCGCTGCCCCGGCTGGCCCGGGAACTGGGCGTGACACGGATCCCGTCCGGCCCGTACACCGAGGTCGCCGCCGCCCTGGTGGCCCGCGCGGCCGCGGCGGGCGACGGCCCCGAGCGGCAGTTGCTCCAGACCTACGCGACCCGGCTGGCCACCGGTCTGGCCTCGCTCGTCTCCGTCCTCGACCCCGAACTCGTCGTCCTCAGCGGCGCCTCGCTCACCTCCGGCGGCGAGCCGTTGCGCGCGCTGGTCCAGGCCGAACTGGCCGAACTGGCCGCCGCCCGGCCCCGGCTGCTGGTCGGCGGCGTCACCGAACACCCCGTGCTGCGCGGCGCGTTGGAGAGCGCGCTGGCGGCCACCCGCGACGAGGTCTTCGACACCTCGCGCTGACCCCGGCAGCCACCACCTCCTCCCGCCTCACTCCACCATCTCCTCCTTCCGCCCCACCTCCACCGCCTCCCCTTCCTCTCACCCCGCCCGTCCCAGGGAGATTCCGTCATGCCCGAAGTCATGCCCACAGCGGTACGCAAGGCAGCGCTCGTCCTGACCGCGTCGGCGATCCTCCTCACCACCGCCTGCACCGGCCAGAGCGGCTCCGGCGCGAGCGACGACGCGTCGAAGGAGACGACCATCAACTTCTGGCACGCCTGGAGCGCGCCCTCCGAGGTCAAGGCCGTCCAGGCACTGGTCGACGGCTTCGAGAAGAAGCACCCCAACATCCACGTCGACGTCGTCGGCAACGTGACCGACGACAAGATCAACCAGGCGCTGCGGGCGGGCGGCGCCAAGGCGCCCGACGTCATCTCGTCCTTCACCACGAACAACGTGGGCAAGTTCTGCTCCTCGGGCGCCCTGACCGACCTCGACCCGTTCTTCGAGAAGTCCGGCATCGACCCCGCGACGACCTTCCCGAAGGCGATGAACGAGTACACCCGGTTCGACGGCGACCGCTGCGCGGCACCGCTGCTGGGCGACGCCTACGGCCTCTACTACAACAAGACGGCGTTCGCGAAGGCCGGCATCAAGAACCCGCCGCGCACCTGGTCCGAGTTCGAGGCCGACGCCAAGAAGCTGACGATCGCCAAGGGCGACTCGTACACGCAGCTGGGGTTCATGCCGAACTACCACGGCTGGGAGTCCACGACCGAGCACTACTTCGGGCAGTTCTCCCCGACGTACTTCGACGCCGACGGCAAGTCCAACCTCGCCAAGGACCCGGCGTTCAAGGCCGGTTTCACGCTCCAGAAGCGGCTCGTCGACGAACTCGGCGGATTCCGGCGGCTGGAGAAGTTCCGCTCCACCCTGGGCGACGAGTGGGGTCCCAAGCACCCCTTCCAGACCGGCCAGGTCGCGATGCAGCTGGACGGCGAGTGGCGCCTGGGCATGGCGACGGAGGCGAAGCCGGACTTCGAGATCGGCGTCGCCCCGCTGCCCGTGCCCGACGACCAGGCGGCCCAGTACGGCAAGGGCTACATCACCGGCACGATCGCGGGTATCGCCGCCAACAGCCGCAAGCAGAACGCGGCCTGGGAGCTGGTGAAGTACATGACCACCGACACGGACGCGGTCGTGGACTTCTCCAACGCCATCCACAACGTGCCCTCCACGCTGGCCGCCCTGAAGTCGCCGAAGCTGAAGTACGACCCGCGCTTCAAGACGTTCCTCGACATCGCCGCGAACCCGGCCTCGACCACGACGCCCGCCTCGATCAACGGCGGGGTGTACCTCGTGACGATCCAGCAGCTCGGCTACGACTACGAGAGCGGCAAGGTGAAGGACCTGGCGTCCGGCCTGGCCGCGACGGCCGCGCAGATCGACACGGACATCGCGCAGGCGAAGTAGGCCGGCCATGAGCACTGTCACCCTGGCGTCGAAGCGCCGCCGCGCGGCCCTTCGCAACCTCGCCTTCCTCTCCCCCTGGCTGATCGGCTTCGCGGTCTTCTTCGCGTACCCGCTGGTCTCGACGGTCTACTTCTCGTTCATGCACTACGACGGCTTCCGGCCGCCGACCTGGAGCGGGACGAAGAACTGGACGTACGTCTTCGAGCACTACCCCCTGTTCTGGCCCGCCCTGCGCAACACCCTGTGGCTGGTCGTGGTGACGGTCTCCCTGCGGGTCGTCTTCGGGCTCGGCGTGGGCCTGCTGATCACCAGGATCAAGACGGGTACGGGCGTCTTCCGCACGCTGTTCTACCTGCCCTACCTCGCTCCCCCGGTGGCCGCGACGATGGCGTTCGCGTTCCTGCTCAACCCCGGTACCGGGCCGGTCGATTCGATCCTGGAGAAGGCCGGGATCGACGCGCCCGGCTGGTTCAACGACCCGTCCTGGTCCAAACCGGCGCTCACCCTGCTCGCGCTGTGGGGCATCGGCGACCTGATGGTCATCTTCATGGCGGCGCTGCTGGACGTGCCGAAGGAGCAGTACGAGGCGGCCGAGCTGGACGGCGCCTCGGCGTGGCAGCGGTTCCGCTACGTCACGCTGCCGAACATCTCCCCCATCGTGATGTTCGCCGTGGTCACCGGTGTCATCCAGACCATGCAGTACTACACCCAGCCGCTGATCGCGGGGAAGGTCGCCTCGGGCGTCATCCAGGGCGCGGGCACCCAGTTCGAACCCGGCTACCCGGACAAGTCGACCCTCACCCTCCCCCAGCTCGTCTACAACCTCGGCTTCCAGCGCTTCGACTACGGCTCCGCCTGTGTGGTCGCGCTCGTGCTGTTCGCCCTGTCGACGGTGTTCACCGCGTTCCTGATGCGGCGCCGCGGCGGTCTCCTCCAGGCAGGTGACTGACCTTGACCCACGTACTCGACCAGCCCGCCGGGTCGACGGCCGCCGTCACGCCGGCCGGGCGCGCCGCCCGGCGCCGGGCGGCCCTGGAGTGGATCGCCGTGCACTCCCTCGGTCTCGCGGCCGCCCTCTTCTTCGTCCTGCCCTTCGTGTTCGTGTTCCTGACCTCGCTGATGAGCGACACCCAGGCGCTGAGCCGGGACCTGGTCCCGCACACCTGGGAATGGGCCAACTACCGTAAGGTCTTCGACACTCCCGGCTTCCTGACCTGGTGGCGCAACACCCTGCTCTACGCCGGGGCCGGCACCGTCCTGACGGTCGTGTCGTCGCTCCCGGTGGCGTACGCGCTCGCCAAGTTCCGCTTCCGCGGCCGGAATCCGGCGCTGATGCTGGTGATCTCGATGATGATGCTGCCCCCGCAGGTCGTCATCATCCCGATGTACCTCTTCTGGGCGAAACAGCTCGGGCTCTCGGGCACGCTGTGGCCGCTCGTCATCCCGATGGCGTTCGGCGACGCGTTCTCCATCTTCCTGCTGCGCCAGTTCCTGACCACGATCCCCGACGAGTACGTGGACGCGGCCAGGGTGGACGGCTGCGGCGACCTGCGCACCCTGCTGAAAGTCGTCGTCCCGATGGCGAAGCCGGGGATCGCCGCCGTGGCGCTGTTCCAGTTCTTCTACGCCTGGAACGACTACTTCGGCCCGCAGATCTACGCGTCCGAGAACCCCGGCGCCTGGACCCTGTCCTACGGCCTGGAGTCCTTCAAGGGCGCCCACCACACCGACTGGAACCTCACCATGGCCGCCACCGTGCTGGTCATGGCCCCCGTGATCCTTGTGTTCTTCTTCGCCCAGAAGGCGTTCGTCGAGGGCGTCACCCTCACCGGAGTGAAGGGCTGAACTACTCGTGAAACTCACCGTGGTCGGCGGCGGCTCGACCTACACCCCCGAACTCGTCGACGGCTTCGCCCGTCTGCGCGACACCCTGCCCGTCGAGGAGTTGGTGCTGGTCGACCCGGCGGCGGACCGGCTGGAGCCGGTCGGCGCCCTGGCCCGGCGCATCTTCGCCAGGCAGGGCCACCCGGGCCGGATCGTCACCACCTCCGACCTGGACGCCGGCGTCGACGGCGCCGACGCGGTCCTCCTCCAGCTGCGCGTCGGCGGACAGGCGGCCCGCGAGCAGGACGAGACCTGGCCGCTGGAGTGCGGCTGCGTCGGCCAGGAGACCACGGGCGCGGGCGGCCTGGCCAAGGCGCTGCGCACGGTGCCGGTGGTCCTGGACATCGCCGAACGGATCCGCAGGACCAACCCCGGCGCCTGGATCATCGACTTCACCAACCCGGTCGGCATCGTCACCAGGGCCCTGCTCCAGACCGGGCACAAGGCGATCGGTCTGTGCAACGTGGCGATCGGCCTCCAGCGGAAGTTCGCGGCGCTGCTCGGTGTCGCCCCCGCCGACCTGCACCTCGACCACGTCGGCCTCAACCACCTCACCTGGGAGACCGCCGTCCGGCGCGGCGGCCCGGACGGCGCGGACGCGCTGCCCGCGCTGCTGGCCGAGCACGGCGAGGCGATCGCCGCCGACCTGCGGCTGCCCCGCCCGCTCCTCGACCGGCTGGGCGTCGTCCCGTCGTACTACCTGCGCTACTTCTACGCGCACGACGAGGTCGTACGGGAGCTGCGGACGAAGCCGTCGCGGGCGGCCGAAGTGGCCGCGATGGAACGGGAGCTGCTGGCGATGTACGCCGATCCGGCCCTGGACGAGAAGCCCGAGCTGCTCGCGAAGCGGGGCGGCGCCTTCTACTCCGAGGCGGCGGTGGACCTCGCGGCGGCGCTGCTGGGCGGGGCGGGCAGCCCGTACCAGGTGGTCAACACCCGCAACGACGGCACGCTGCCGTTCCTCCCGGCGGACGCGGTAATCGAGGTGCAGGCCGCGGTCGGCCCGAAGGGCGCGGCCCCGCTGCCGGTCGCGCCGGTGGACCCGCTGTACGCGGGCCTGGTCGCGAACGTGACGGCGTACGAGGACCTGGCCCTGGCGGCCGCCCTGCACGGCGGCCGGGACCGGGTCTTCCGGGCCCTGCTGGCCCATCCCCTCGTCGGCCAGTACGCGTACGCCGAGACCCTCACCGACCGGCTGATCGCGCACAACCGGGAGCACCTCGCGTGGGCCTGACCGCGAGCGTCCTCGCCATCGACGCGGGCAACAGCAAGACCGACGTGGCGGTCGTGGCGGCCGACGGGACCGTCCTGGCCACCGCCCGCGGCGGCGGGTTCCGGCCGCCTGTCGTGGGCGTGACGGCGGCGGTGGACGTCCTGGCGGAGGCGGTCGGCCGAGCGTACGCGGCGGCGGGCGTCGACGAGGTGCGGCAGGTGTCGGCCTGCCTGGCCAACGCCGACCTGCCGGTGGAGGAGGAGCAGTTGGCCGCCGCGCTGCGCACGCGCGCGTGGGGCACGTCCGTGGACGTCCGCAACGACACCTTCGCGATCCTGCGGGCGGGCGTGGCCGAGCCGCGGGGCGTCGCCGTGGTGTGCGGCGCCGGCATCAACTGCGTCGGTATGCACCCCGACGGCCGCACCGCCCGCTTCCCTGCGCTCGGCCGGATCTCCGGCGACTGGGGCGGCGGCTGGCATCTGGCCGAGGAGGCCCTGTGGCACGCGGCGCGGGCCGAGGACGGGCGCGGCGTCCCCACCGCGCTGGCCCGGACCCTGCCCGCGCACTTCGGCCTCGACTCCATGTACGCGCTGATCGAGGCACTGCACCTGGAGCGGGTCGCCGCGCACCGGCGCCACGAGCTGACCCCGGTGCTGTTCGCCACGGCCGCCGGGGGCGATCCGGTGGCCCGCTCGGTCGTGGACCGGCTGGCCGAGGAGATCGTGGCCATGGCCACCGTCGCGCTGACCCGCCTCGGCCTGCTGGAGGAGGAGACTCCGGTCCTGCTGGGCGGCGGGGTCCTCGCCGCGGGCCACACCCTGCTCGACGACGCCGTACGGGATCTGCTCGCCGTCCGGGCGCCCGAGGCGGTGGCGCGGGTGGTGACGGCGCCACCGGTGCTGGGGGCGGCGCTGCTGGGGCTGGACCGGGTGGACGCGCCGGCCGGGGCGCGGGAGCGGCTGCGGGCCCACTACGCGCCGTGAGGCGGGCGGTGCCCCCCGCCGGTCCGCGGGTCGGGAGGGGTGCGCGCCCCCGCCTGAACGCGGGCCGGGAGGGGGCGTTACCCGCGCCGGTGCGCGGGCCGGGAGGGGCGGGCGCCCTCGCCGGGCCGCGTTCCGAAGGGGGCGGGTGCCCCCACCGGTCCGCGGGCCGGGAACCGAACAGATTCCCGCGGCGTATTCATGGGCAGAGGGTGCAGATGGTTCGGACGGGCCGCGACCCGCGACCCCGGCCTTGCGCTGCGATCCGATCAAGATCCAGCGAAGCCCGGTGCGGATGTCGGTCCCGGCAGTGATACTGGCGTCGACGGATGACCACGGGGGAGGTCAGCAGTGACTCAGGCACCGAAGAGCAGCGCGGCACCGCCGAGTTCGGGCGTGCCCACGATGCCGGTGATCCCGCCGCAGGCCGGAGCCCGCCCCGGGGCCGCCGACCGGTCCGCGGCCGCCGCGCCGCCGCCGCGCGCCACCGCGTTCGCGGAGGGCGCCGACCGGCTGCGCGCCGCCGCGACCACCGAACCGGGCCGGCTGCGCATCATCGGTGCCCTCCTCGCCGTCCTCGTCGTCGCGTTCGGCGCCGTCACCGCCTGGCAGATGACCGACCGCTCGGCCGCGGCCGACGACGTCCTGCACAAGAGCCAGCCGCTCACCTCCGCCGCCGCCGACATCTACCGCTCGCTCGCCGACGCCAACACCGCGGCCTCCAGCGGCTTCCTGGCCGGCGGCCAGGAGACGGCCGCCTCCCGCAAGCGGTACGAGCAGGACATCGACACCGCCGCCGCGGGACTGGTCGAGGCGGCCGGCAACTCCGACCCCGGCTCCCCCGCCGCGGCGACCATCACCAAGCTGAACATCCTGCTGCCGGAGTACAAGGGCCTGGTCGAGCGCGCCCGTACGTACAACCGGCAGGGCTTCCCGGTCGGCGGCGCCTATCTGCGGTACGCCAACGAGAAGATGCAGGGCGAGATGCTCCCGGCGGCGCAGGACCTCTACACCAAGGAGAACCGCCGCCTCGGCGACGACTACGCGCGTGCCACGCCCTACCCCTGGGCGGCGATCGCCCTCGGCGTCCTCGCGCTGGCCGCGCTCGGCTGGATCCAGCACCGCAACTACCGCCGCACCAACCGGGTGCTGAACCACGGTCTGGTGGCGGCCTCGGTCACCGCGGCGGTCGTGCTGCTCTGGCTCGTCGTCGGCCACAGCGTGGCCCGCGCGCAGCTGAACGAGTCCTACGACCACGGCGTCCGCTCGCTGAACGTGCTGCACGACGCCCGGATCGCCTCCCTCAAGGCCCGGGGCAACGAGAACCTCACCCTGGTGGCCCGCGGCGCCGAGACGATCAAGGTGGGGGACACCACGGTCGACGTCTACGACCACGACTTCACCGAGGACATGACCGCCCTCGGCAAGGGTCTGGCGCTGGCCGGGACGCTCGCCGACGACCACAAGGGCGCCGAGCCGGTCACCGCGGCCGTCGCCAACATGACGGAGTGGAAGAAGCGGCACGCCGCCGCCCGCGAGCAGGACGAGAACGGCAACTACCAGCAGGCGCTGGACCGGGTGATCGGCGACGAGGGCGCGACCGGCGAGTGCTTCGACAGTGTCGACGCCAACCTCGCCCGCGCCCTCGACCACGAGCAGAGCGAGTTCCGGCAGGCGGCGGGCGACGGCCTGGGCGCGATGACCGGACTGCCGCTGGGCGCCGCCGTACTGGCCGTGCTGGGCGCGGCGGGCGCGGTGCTCGGCATCGGGCGCAGGCTGTCGGAGTACCGGTGAGAGGGGGCGTGACGATGCATGTGCGACGGGTGCGGGCCGGCCTGAGGGGCTGGGGCGGAGTGGGCGCGATGGCGGTCGTCTGCGCCCTGGCCCTGGCCTTCGTCCTGCTGCTGCCGCTGGTCCGGCCGCACCACGACGACGACGCGGGCCTGGGCGGGCCCGGCCTCGCCACCGGCGACCAGATGCGGGCCGGGAACTGCACGGCCCCGGAGAAGCAGACGCTGCCGCCGTCGGCCGCGGACGGCGCCACCATAGAGGCCATCAAGAACCGCACCGGCGAGAAGCGCAAGCTGATCGTCGGCGTCGACCAGAACAGCTACCGCTGGGGCTACCGGGACCCGAACAACCAGGGCTCCGAACTGGAGGGCTTCGACATCGACCTGGTCCACCGGATAGCCCAGGACATCCTCGGCGACCCGGACGCGGTCCAGTTCAAGGCCATCCCCACCAACGAGCGCATACCGGCCATCAAGGACGGCCGGGTCGACATGATCGTGCGCACGATGACCATCAACTGCGACCGGCTGAAGGACGTGGCGTTCTCCGCGCCCTACTTCAAGACCGGCCAGCAGGTCCTGGCGCCCAAGTCGTCGACGATCACGGGCTACAACAGCACACTGGCGGGGAAGAGGATCTGCACGGCGGCGTCCTCCACCGCGTACACCAAGCTCGACGAGGACAGGAAGGCGGGCCGGCTCGCCTCCTCCGTCGACATCTCCACCACCGTCCCCAACCAGCTCGACTGTCTGGTCCGGCTCCAGCTCGGCGAGGTCGACGCGGTGGTCACCGACGGCGCGCTCGCCGCGAGCCAGGCCGCCCAGGACCCCACGGTCGAACTGAAGGGCGCCCCCTTCACCACCGAGTACTACGGCGTGGCGATGCGGCAGAACGCCGACGACCTGGTGCGCCGGGTCAACCGGATCCTGGTCGGCTACAGCGCCGACGGCTGGCAGGCCTCGTACGACACCTGGCTGTCGGCGACACTGGGCAAGGACGCGACGGGGTCGAGGCCGCCCGCACCGCAGTACCTGCGCACGAGCTGACCGCACGCCGACGGACACCACGAGGACCACGAAGGCAGCAGACCCGAAACCCTATTCAGCAGCGAGAGGTGATCGATGGGCGTCACGGACCCCGCCGGGCCGGTGATGGACCGGGACGAGGTGGACCGTGCGCTGGCGCGGCTCGGCGCCGAGCACGAGGCGATCGAGACCTCGCTGCTCGCCCTCCAGGACCACGCGGGCCGCAGGCTCCTCGAAGGCGCCGCGCTCACCGGGACCACCCGGGAGCGCTGGACCTCCGCGGAGGCGTCGATCACGCTGCTGTGGGCGTACTTCGACGCCTACGCCGACGCGCTGCGCTCGGCCCGGGAGATCCGCTCCCGCCGCCGCTGGTCCAGCCGCGAGGACCTGGTGGAGCTGACCGAACTGCTGCGCGGCGAGTCCGTCACGATCGCCGGCAGCGCGACGGCCACGGCGAACGCGCCCACGCTGTCCGGTCCGGGCCGGCTCAGCCAGAGCTTCTCGCTCGTCACGCTCGTGGAGCGGATGAACGACCTGTACGCGTCCTCGCTGGACATGGTCGTCGCCGCCGACGCGGTCTGGTCGGCGCTGCCCGCCCGGATCGATTTACTGGCCGCGGAGCTCCAGCGCACCCGCAAGCTCGCGCACTCCGTGGGCGTGCGCCCCGGCGAGCACCCGGCGGGCGACGACCTGGAGGGGATCACCCGCACCCTGACCGCCCTGCGCGAACAGGTGGTGTCCGACCCGCTCGCCTTCTGGCTGCCGACGCGGGGCAGTTCGGCCCCGGGCGGCGGCCGGCCCGACACGACCGTGTACGACCGGGAGGCGCGCGCGCTGGAGGACGTGCGCCGGGAGATCGACGCCGTGCTGACGGTCCGCCAGGACGCCGAGCAGCGGCTGGTCAGGGTGCGCGACGTGCTCTCCCGCGCGGACCGTACGCTGGCCGAGGCGCGCACCGCGCGCGGCGAGGTCCTCGCGAAGATCGCCGCCACCGAGGTGCCGGTGGTCGGCGGACCGCCGACCGCGCTCCAGGAGCAGCTGGCGACGGCCGCCGAGTACCGCAGGCAGGGCCAGTGGCACCGGCTGTCGCCGCTGCTGGAGTCCCTGGAGCAGCGGGCGGAGGACGAGCTGCTGCGCGCCCGTGAGTCGCTGACGGCGGTCACCGCGCCCCTGGCGGTCCGCGCGGAGCTGCGCGGCCGCCTCGACGCCTACCGGGCGAAGGTCGCCCGGCACGGCCTCGCGGAGGACCCGTTCCTGATCGAGCGGTACGACGCGGCCCGCCGCATGCTGTGGAGCGCGCCCTGCGACCTGCGCGTCGCCGAGCAGACCGTCCTGCGCTACCAGCACGCGGTCGTCGAGCTGCTCGGCGTCCAGGGCGCGGCGCAGCAGCGTGGACCGCAGGACCACAGGGGGGAGCAGTAGCCATGAGTCAGGCGGGTCAGGCGTGTCAGCGGCCGGACTGCGACGGGTCGTACGAGGACATGGGCGGCGGCGAGCTGTACTGCGGCACCTGCGGTCTCGCCCCGGTCGTCCCGGCGGCGTCCGCGTCCGGCGCGATCGGCGGCAAGGGCTCGGCGGGCAGCGGCGGTTCGGGCTCCAGCGCACGCGTCGGCCGCAGTACGCGGACGTCGTCGCAGTCGTCGAAGTCGCGGCGCTCGGTCTCCGGGCGGCTCTCGCGTTCGGTGTCGGGCCGGACCTCGGGCCGCTCGGTGTCGGTGCGCAGTTCCGGTACCGGCACCGGGAGTTCGGCGCGCAGCCGGCTCGGCGCCGGGCTGGTCTCGGTCCCGCAGGTGCCGCGGCCCGACCCGCGGGCGATGGTCCTGGAGAACCCGGAGGTGCCCGAGCGCAAGCGGTTCTGCTCGCGCTCCGACTGCGGTGCGCCGGTGGGGCGTTCGCGCGGCGACCGGGCCGGGCGCACGGAGGGCTTCTGCACCAAGTGCGGGCACCCCTACTCGTTCGTCCCGAAGCTGCACACCGGTGACATCGTGCACGGCCAGTACGAGGTCATGGGCTGTCTGGCGCACGGCGGGCTCGGCTGGGTCTATCTGGCCGTGGACCGCGCGGTGTCGGACCGGTGGGTGGTGCTGAAGGGCCTGCTGGACACCGGCGACGAGGACGCACTGGCCGCGGCGGTGGCCGAGCGGCGCTTCCTCGCCGAGATCGAGCACTCCAACATCGTGCGGATCTACAACTTCGTCGAGCACCTCGACCAGCGGACGGGATCGCTGGACGGGTACATCGTCATGGAGTACGTCGGCGGCAAGTCGCTGAAGGAGATCGCCAACGACCGGCGCACCGCCGACGGCAAGCGCGACCCGCTGCCGGTGGAGCAGGCGTGCGCGTACGGCATCGAGGCGCTGGAGGCCCTCGGCCACCTGCACAGCCGCAACCTGCTGTACTGCGACTTCAAGGTCGACAACGCGATACAGACCGAGGACCAGCTCAAGCTGATCGACATGGGCGCGGTCCGCCGGGTGGACGACGAGGAGTCGGCCATCTACGGCACGGTGGGCTACCAGGCGCCGGAGGTGGCGGACGTCGGCCCCTCGGTGGCCAGCGACCTGTACACGGTGGGCCGCACGCTCGCCGTCCTCACCTTCGACTTCCAGGGCTACACGAGCGTGTTCGCGGACTCCCTGCCCGACCCCGACAACATCGAGGTGTTCCGCCGCTACGAGTCGTTCTACCGGCTGCTGGTGCGCGCCACCGACCCGGACCCGGCGCGCCGGTTCGCGTCCGCGCAGGAGATGGCGGAGCAGCTGACGGGTGTCCTGCGGGAGGTCGTCTCCCTCCAGACGGGACAGGCCAGACCGGCCCTGTCGACCCTGTTCGGGCCCGAACTGAGGGTGACGGACACGGAGTTGTTCCCGCGACTGGACGGGGACGTGTCACGGCTGGGGGCGCGGCCGGCACCGGTGCGGCGGTCCGCCCCCGCCGGACCGACCGGATCCGTCCCCGTTCCCGGGTCCGGCGTCGGTCCGGTTCCCGTGGCCGGGCTCGTCAAGCAGGTCGCCACCCCGGCAGCCGCGCTCGCCCTGCCGGTCCCGCACGTCGACCCGACCGACCCCAACGCCGGTTTCCTGGCGGGCCTGACGACCTCGGCCCCGGCCGAGCTGATCAGCGCGCTGTCGGCCGTGCCCGCCCCGTCCGTCGAGACCCGGCTGCGGCAGATCCGGGCCCGGCTGGAGCACGACGACCCGGCGGCCGCGCTGAGTTCGCTGGGCACGCTGGAGGAGGAGCGCCCGGACGACTGGCGGGTGGTCTGGTACCGGGGCGTGGCCGCGCTGGTGACCGGCGACCACGAGGGCGCCGCGCTCTCCTTCGACGCGGTCTACGACGCCTTCCCGGGCGAGAGCGCGCCCAAGCTGGCGCTCGGCCTGTGCGCCGAGGTGCTGGGGCAGTTGGACAACGCGGCCGAGTACTACCGCCTGGTGTGGTCGACCGACCCGAGCTATGTGAGCGCCGCGTTCGGCCTGGCCCGCGTCCAGCTCGCGACCGGGGACCGCCGTGCGGCCGTACGGACGCTGGAGTCGGTGCCGGAGTCGTCCATCCACTACACGGCGGGCCGGGTGGCGGCGGTGCGCGCGCGGCTGCGGCAGCGGACGGCGACATCTTCGGACGTGTCGTTCCCGGAGGATCTCGGCGCCGCCGCGGCCCAGGTCGAGGCGCTGGACGCATACGGTCTGGATCCGACGCGGCGGGAGCAGTTGTCCACGGAAGTGCTCGGCTGCGCGCTGGACTGGATACTCTCCGGAGGGCGGCCTTCCGCCCCCGCCGCCTCCGGGGAGCGGGCGCTGCTCGGCAGCGGTTTGGACGAACGGGGCCTCAGGTTCGGCCTGGAGCGCTCGTACCGCACGCTGGCCCGGCTGGCGACCGGCGGCGAGGAGAGGATCGACCTGGTGGAACGTGCCAATCGTTACCGCCCCCGGACGTGGGTGTAGGTGATGTCCCAGATGTCCCAGCAGGCCGCCCTGGCGCGGTGCCCGGGCTGCGAGGAGCCGCTCGAACCGGGCGACCGTTTCTGCGGCGCGTGCGGATACGACCTGTCCGCCGTGCCGCCGCAGCCGGACGACCATCCGACGCTCACCATGAACAGCCCGGTCCCGCATCCGGCCCCGCACCCGGCCGCCGCGCCGGCGGAACCGGCCGCCGAGGCCCCTCGGGCCTCTTCGGCCCCCGCGGGCCCGCAGACTCCCGCGGGCCCGCCGGCCACCGCGGTCCCCCCGGCCGTCCCGGCGCCCTCGGCCCCTCCGGCCGTCCCCGCCACCGGTGTGCGCTTCGACCGGTCGCCGGAGCCCGAGGAGTACGCCCTCCAGGCGCCCGACCCGCGCGTGGCCGCCGAGCTCACCGCGCCGGCCGAGGAGGCCAAGGTGTGCGTCGCCTGCCGGGCCGGCCGGGTCGACGACGACGGCTACTGCGAGGTCTGCGGGCACGCCCAGCCGCGCGAACGCGACCACATGGAGCAGGAGTCGGGCCCGATCGCCGCCGTCAGCGACCGGGGCCTGCGCCACCACCGCAACGAGGACGCCTTCGCCGTCTGCGCGAGCGCGCTGCCCGACGGCTCCCCCGCGCTGGTCGCGATCGTCTGCGACGGCGTCTCCTCCGCGACCCGTCCCGACGAGGCCTCGCTCGCCGCCTCCCGCGCGGCGAGCGAGTCCCTGACGGCCGCCCTGCCGCGCGGCACGCACCCGCAGCAGGCGATGCACGACGCGATCGTCGCCGCCTCGCACGCGGTCGACGCGCTCGCCGAGGAACCGGAGACGGCCCGCGAGCACGCCTCGCACCAGAACGCGCCCGCCTGCACCCTGGTCGGCGCCGTGGTCACCACCGGACTGCTGGTCGTCGGCTGGGTCGGCGACAGCCGCGTCTACTGGGTTCCGGCCGACCGCGGCTCACCGCCCGCCCGGCTGACCGAGGACGACTCGTGGGCCGCGCAGATGGTCGCCGCGGGTCTGATGAACGAGGCGGAGGCCTACGCCGACGAGCGCGCCCACGCCATCACCGGCTGGCTCGGTGCCGACGCCTACGAACTGGAGCCGCACACCGCCGCCTTCAAGCCGGACCGGCCGGGTGTGCTGGTGGTGTGCACGGACGGCCTGTGGAACTACGCCGAGGCGGCCGAGGAGATGGCCGAGGTGCTCCCCCTCGACGCCGCCGCACGTCCGCTGCACGCGGCCCAGGTGCTCGTCGGCCACGCGCTGGACGGCGGGGGCCACGACAACGTAACAGTGGCCGTGCTGCCGTTCCCCGCCCCGTCACCCGGGGCAGGATCGGCCTGAGGCCGCGAACCTGGACGAAGGCACGTGGGCACCGACGGACCGGAGGGGACCGGTCCGTACCGAGACATCACCCCCGCGGACGTGGGGGCTCATAGGGGGATCTGAGCAGGTATGGCCAACTTCTCGAAGTCGAACGTGCCGCAGTTCTCGGTGGACGTCTACCAGAACGAGTACCTCCCGGAGGGCGGTCGCGAGGTCAACGCGATCGTCACGGTCACCGCGACGGGCGGCGGAACGGTCGGCAGCGCGGTCTCGGCCCCGCAGGTGTACGCACCGGGGCAGGGCCCGTCCGCGGGCGTGGTGATCATGGTCGACTGTTCGGGCTCGATGGACTACCCGGCCACGAAGATGCGCAACGCCCGCGACGCCACGGCCGCCGCGATCGACACCCTGCGCGACGGCGTGCACTTCGCGGTGATCGGCGGCACCCATGTGGCCAAGGAGGTCTACCCGGGCAGCGGCCGCCTCGCGGTGGCCTCCGCCACCACGCGCGAGCAGGCCAAGCAGGCGCTGCGCAAGCTGAGCGCCGGCGGCGGCACGGCCATCGGCACCTGGCTGCGGCTCGCCGAGCGGTTGCTGTCCTCGGCCGATGTCGCCATACGCCACGGCATCCTGCTCACCGACGGCCGCAACGAGCACGAGTCGGCGTCGGACCTCAAGGCGTCCCTCGACCACTGCGCGGGCCGGTTCACCTGTGACGCCCGCGGTGTCGGCACCGACTGGGAAGTGAAAGAAGTCACAGGGATCGCCTCCGCGCTGCTCGGCACCGCCGACATCGTCGCCGACCCGGCCGCCCTCGCCGCCGACTTCACGCGGATGATGGAGACGGCCATGGGCAAGGAGGTCGCCGACGTCGCGCTGCGGCTGTGGACCCCGGTCGGCACGTCCATCAAGTACGTAAAGCAAGTCGCCCCCACCGTCGAGGAGTTGACCGACCGCAGAGTCGAGGCCGGGCCGCGCGCCGGGGACTACCCCACCGGCTCCTGGGGCGACGAGTCCCGCGACTACCACGTGTGCGTCGAGGTCCCGTCCGCGGGCATCGGCCAGGAGATGCTGGCCGCCCGGGTCTCCCTGGTGGTCCCGCAGCCCGGGGGCGCGAGCGCCCCGAACCCGGGCGCACAGGGCCTCGTACGGGCCGTGTGGACCGACGACATGACGGCGTCGACCTCGATCAATCCGCAGGTGGCGCACTACACGGGCCAGGCGGAACTGGCCCGGGCGATCCAGCAGGGCCTCGACCTTCGCAAAGCGGGCGATTTCGACGGCGCAACGGCCAAGCTGGGCCGTGCCGTTCAGCTCGCCAGCGTCTCCGGGAACGCCGATACTGCGAAACTGCTTGCGAAGGTGGTGGACGTGGTCGACGCGACGACAGGTACTGTGCGATTGAAGGCAAAGGTCGCGGAGGCCGACGAGATGACTCTCGAAACTCGGTCCACAAAGACTGTTCGTGTAAAGAAGTGACCTAGCGGGACACCGCAAGCAGCGAGCCTGGCCCCTCTCGGGGTCGGAGTAAATCCGGTCAGAGCGGCCGGAAAAGGAGAGGGGGAAGCGCCGACATGCCGACCTGCCCGAACGGACATCAGTCGGGTTCCGACGACTGGTGCGAGGTTTGTGGTCACCGCATGGCCGGTGCCGTGCCTCCGCCCCCTCCGCCGCCGCCCCCGCCGGGCGACTACGGCTTCCCGCCGCCGCCTCCCGGTCACGGCGGCCAGCAGGGCCACGGCGGCCGTCACCTGTCCTCCGTGCCGAACGCCGAGCCGGAGCTCTGCCCCCAGTGCCGTACGCCCCGCGAGAACGGTGCGCCGTTCTGCGAGGAGTGCCGGTGGAACTTCCTCACCAACACGGCGACCTCCTACACCCCGGCCGCCCCGCGCCCGCCCGCGCCCGGCCCGGCCGTCCGCTTCCAGCAGCCGCCCGGCGGTCCCGGCGGCCCGGGGGGTCCCGGCGGTCCGGGTCCCTCCTACGGCGGCGGTGACTCCTTCGACTACCAGAGCTCCCGGCCCTCGCAGGTGAACCGGCCGGCCGAGCCGATCCCGCCGTTCGGCGGTGAGCCCTCGGCTCCGCCGTTCGGCGCGGACCCGTCGCGGCGGCCCGGACCGCCGCCCGGACAGCCCGGACAGCCCGGACAGCAGGGTCCCGGCCCGCAGGGTCCCGGTCAGCAGGGCCAGTCCGGGTTCCCCGGGTTCGGCCCGGACCCCTCGCGGCCCGCTCCGCCGCCCACCGCGGGCGGCCCCGGCGGCTTCGGACCCGGTAACCCCGGGGGTCCCGGTGGCCCCGGCGGTCCCGGTGCGCCCGGTCCCGGTGTGCCGAACGGCGCCCCGCAGATGTACCAGCAGTCCGCTCCGCAGGCCCCGCCGAGGTTCCCGCAGGAGACGGGCCGTCCGCCGCAGGGCGGTCCCCAGCAGGGCGGGCCGTCCTTCGGCGACGACGACTGGGTGCTCTCCCCGCCCTCGGGCAACGCTCCGGGCGGCCCCGGTGGCCAGGGCGGCCCCGGTGGCCAGGGCGGCCCCGGTGGCCAGGGCGGCCCCGGTGGCCAGGGCGGCCCCGGTGCGCCCGGCGGCGGTGGTTACGGCTACCCGCAGCCCGGTGCGACGCAGGGCCCGCCGCCCGGCTCCGGCTTCCCGCAGCAGCCGGCGACCTGGACGGCGACCATCGGTCCGGACCGCACGTACTTCATGGCGATGATGCAGCGCTCCGGACCTGAGGCCGCGGGTCTGAACCTGCCCGCGTACTCGCCCGAGCAGCAGCGCACGCTCACCGGCAACCAGATCACCATCGGCCGCCGCCGCCACTCCACCGGCGAGACCCCCGACGTGGACCTCTCGGTGCCGCCGGAGGACCCGGGCGTCTCGCACCAGCACGCCGTGCTGGTGCAGCAGCCCGACGGCAGCTGGGCGGTCGTCGACCAGAACTCGACGAACGGCACGACGGTCAACGGCTCCGAGGAACCGATTCAGCCCTTCGTTCCGGTACCGCTCCAGGACGGCGACCAGGTGCACGTGGGCGCCTGGACGACGATCACGATCCGGCGGGGCTGAGCCGAGCCCGCCGGTGCGCGGACCGGCCGCCGGCCCGGCGGTCAGCCCGGCAGGGGCCATACGTACGGCCCCTCCGGGTCGTCCAGCCACGCCCACGCCGAGCCGTCGCCGACCGTGACGCCGTACCGCTCGCGCTGCGGCGCCTGCTCGCGGTCCCACAGCGCGTAGGCCTCCTGCGGATCGAGGCTGCCGCGGGTGAGCGTGAGCAGGAACCGGAGCAGTTCGTGGTCCCGGGCGACCCGCGGCACCCCGCTCGGCGAGGCCGCCGGATCCGGCTGCGGGCGGCCCTCACCGCGCAGCGGCACGAAGTAGGCGGGCGTGTGCAGGAAGTGCCCCTCGGCGCGCTCGGCGTCCCGCACGGTCAGGGTGATCAGGCCGGTGGCCAGCGGCGCCAGGATCCGGGCGCCCGCAGTGCACTGGGCGAGCCAGGCGTACGGGATCGAGGTCAGCGTGCAGGTGGCGATGATCCGGTCGAACGGGGCACGCTCGGGCACCCCGCGCGCGCCGTCGCCGGTGACGACGGCGGGGTGGTATCCGGCGGCCGCGAGGTGCTGGCGGGCCGACTCGGTGATCTCCGGATACAGGTCGACGGTGGTGACCCGGTCCTCGCCGAGGCGGTACGACAGCAGCGCCGCGTTGTATCCGGTGCCCGCGCCGATCTCCAGGACCCGGCTGTCGTCCGCCACCCGCAGTTCGGCCAGCATCTGCGCCATGAGGGACGGCTGGCTGCTGGAGGAGACCAGCTCGCCGTCGCGCATCCGGGTGGCGAGCGGGGCGTCGGCGTAGGCGCCGCGCATCCAGCGCTCCCGGGCGCGCGGGTCGGGGCTCTCGCCCCAGCACCGTTCGTAACCGCCCAGGGCGCCGATGTAGTAGTACGGCACGAACAGGTGCCGCGGGACCGCCGCGAACGCCTCCCGCCAGGCCGGATCCGTGTCGAAGGCGCCGCTGATCCCGATCTCGCGCACCAACGCGGCCCGCGCCGAGGCGGCGAGGTCGTCCAGGTCCTTGTCGAGCGCCCGCGTGCTCATAGCTCCACTGTCCTGCGCGACGGCGCCCGAGGCGAACCGGCTCCCGGAGGCCGGGTCCTACGTCTTGAGTCCTCCGCCACCCCGTCTGAGACCATGGGGTCGTGAGAGAGATTCGGCGCGGCACGCTTCAGGAGAAGACCTTCTACGAGCAGGTCGGCGGGGAGGAGACCTTCCGTCGGCTCGTCCACCGTTTCTACGAGGGAGTGGCCGAGGACCCGCTGCTGCGGCCCATGTACCCGGAGGAGGACCTGGGCCCGGCCGAGGAGCGGCTCGTGCTGTTCCTCATGCAGTACTGGGGCGGCCCCACGACGTACAGCGAGAACCGCGGTCACCCCCGGCTGCGCATGCGCCACGCCCCGTTCACCGTCGACCGGGCCGCGCACGACGCCTGGCTCAGGCACATGCGGGACGCCGTCGACCACCTCGGCCTGTCCGAGGAGCACGAGACGACGCTGTGGAACTACCTGACGTACGCGGCGGCCTCGATGGTGAACACGCCGGAGTGAGGCCCGCGAGGCGACGGCCCGGCCCCCTGCCGGGGTCCGGGCCGTGCGCGCGGTCCCGCGCGGGGGTCAGCGGACGCTGACGCCCAGCGTCCCGAGTCCCGCCGTCCGTACGGCGATCGACCCGTACGGTGTGCGCAGCCGCAGCCACGCGCCCGACGAGAACATCCCCAGCTCCGACTCGGCGGACGTCTTCACCGCCCGCAGGAAGCCCAGTGACTGGGCCGCGTGCACGACCCGCACCGGCAGCCGGGTCTCGCCCACCGTCCGGGACCAGATCTCCCGCCCGATCCGGTCGAGTTCGGTGCGGGTACGCCGGCCGTCCGGCAGCTCGTCCGTACGGGACCGGAACTCGGTGACGGCCGCGGCGACCAGGGTGCGCAGGTCGTCCGGCGCCGGCAGCCCCGGCTCGGCCCGCCAGCCGCCCCGCGGCGGCAGCACCCCGGCCCACGGCGGCCCGGTCACGGCGGCCGGGACGGCGGCCGTGGCCGCCTTCTCCTCCACCGACTCCAGCAGCTCACCGGCGGACACGGTCACGTCCAGCGTGACGTCCAGCCCGTTCTCGTACGGCTTGGCCAGCCGCACCGCGCGGATGGCCAGTACCTCGAAGGACGGCGGCCGGCCGAACACCGCGAGTGCGGTGCCGGCCGCCTGGAGACGCACCGCGGCTCCACGGTCGTAGTGGAGCAGTCGGGAGAGGAAGGCCGCGAGGTCCGCCGCCTCCCCCTCGTCGGCGAGATGGAGCACCGTCATGCGGCGACGGCCTCGCCCTCGTCGGCGCTCTCGTGGTCGTCCATGTACTCCTGGAGGAACTCGCGCTCCTCCGCGGTGATCCGCCGGGGCCGCTGCTGGGCGAAGTCGAACGGCACTATCACCGTCGAGGCCCGGACGTAGACCTGGTCCGGGTCCTTGACCTCGTAGGTGATCGTGAAGGACGCCGCCCTGACCTGGGTGACCCACAGCTCGATGTCCACCGGCGTGTGCCGGTGGACGAGCTGGCGCTTGTAGTCGATCTCGTGGCGCGCCACCACCGACCCCTGCTGGAAGTCCTTGTCCGGACGGAAGAGGAAGTCGATACGGGCTTCCTCCAGGTAACGGAGGAACACCACGTTGTTGATGTGCCCGTACGCGTCCATGTCCGCCCAGCGCAGCGGGCAGCGGTAGATGTGCCGCAAGATCGATCAGCCCCGGGTCAGCTTCTTGTAGGTGGCACGGTGCGGACGGGCGGCGTCCGCACCGAGGCGCTCGACCTTGTTCTTCTCGTACGACTCGAAGTTGCCCTCGAACCAGAACCACTTGGACTCGCCCTCGTAGGCGAGGATGTGGGTGGCGACCCGGTCCAGGAACCAGCGGTCGTGGGAGACCACGACGGCGCAGCCGGGGAACTCCAGCAGCGCGTTCTCCAGGCTGGAGAGGGTCTCGACGTCGAGGTCGTTGGTCGGCTCGTCGAGGAGCAGCAGGTTGCCGCCCTGCTTGAGGGTGAGCGCGAGGTTGAGGCGGTTGCGCTCACCGCCGGACAGGACGCCGGCCGGCTTCTGCTGGTCCGGGCCCTTGAAGCCGAAGGCGGAGACGTAAGCCCGCGAGGGCATCTCGACCTGGCCGACGTTGATGTAGTCGAGCTCGTCCGAGACCACGGCCCACAGGGTCTTCTTGGGGTCGATGTTCTCGCGGCTCTGGTCGACGTAGGAGATCTTGACGGTCTCGCCGATCTTGATCGAACCGGAGTCCGGCTCCTCCAGGCCCTGGATCATCTTGAAGAGCGTGGTCTTGCCGGCGCCGTTCGGGCCGATGACACCGACGATGCCGTTGCGCGGCAGGGTGAAGCTCAGGTCGTCGATGAGGACCTTCTCACCGAAGGCCTTGTTGAGGTTGTTGACCTCGACGACCACGCTGCCCAGACGCGGGCCCGGCGGGATCTGGATCTCCTCGAAGTCCAGCTTCCGCATCTTGTCGGCCTCGGCGGCCATCTCCTCGTAGCGGGCGAGACGGGCCTTGGACTTGGCCTGGCGCCCCTTGGCGTTGGAGCGCACCCACTCGAGCTCTTCCTTGAGGCGCTTCTGCCGCTTGGCGTCCTTCGCCCCCTCGACCTTGAGACGGGTCGCCTTGGTCTCCAGGTACGTGGAGTAGTTGCCCTCGTACGGGAAGGCGCGACCGCGGTCGAGCTCGAGGATCCACTCGGCGACGTTGTCCAGGAAGTACCGGTCGTGGGTGATGGCCACGACGGTGCCCGCGTACTTGGCGAGGTGCTGCTCCAGCCAGTTCACGGACTCGGCGTCCAGGTGGTTGGTGGGCTCGTCGAGGAGCAGCAGGTCGGGCGCCTCGAGCAGCAGCTTGCACAGCGCGACGCGGCGCTTCTCACCACCGGAGAGGTTGTTGACCGGCCAGTCGCCGGGCGGGCAGCCCAGGGCGTCCATGGCCTGCTCCAGCTGGGCGTCGAGGTCCCAGGCGTTGGCGTGGTCCAGGTCCTCCTGGAGCTTGCCCATCTCCTCCAGCAGCGCGTCCGAGTAGTCGGTCGCCATCTGCTCGGCGATCTCGTTGAACCGGTCGAGCTTGCCCTTGACCTCGGCGACGCCCTCCTGGACGTTCGCCAGGACCGTCTTCTCCTCGTTCAGCTTGGGCTCCTGCATCAGGATGCCGACGCTGTAGCCGGGCGAGAGGAACGCGTCACCGTTGGACGGGTGCTCGAGGCCGGCCATGATCTTCAGCACGGTGGACTTACCGGCTCCGTTGGGGCCGACCACGCCGATCTTCGCGCCGGGCAGGAAGCTCAGCGTCACGTCGTCAAGGATGACCTTGTCGCCGTGTGCCTTGCGCGTCTTGCGCATGGTGTAGATGTACTCAGCCAAGAGAAACCGTCCGGCGCTTGAAATCTGGCAATGGGCAGAGGGCAGATACACCCCATCTTGCCTGACGGCTAGCCCTCGGGGGAAACGCGTTCCCCCGGGCACCTCTGACCTGGTGCTTCTTCGGCCATCACGGTGCCTCGACCGGCCTGCCCCGGTCAGCCGCGGGTGGGGTCCTGCTTCCTGCCGACGAGGATCAGCGCCGCGCCGCCGATGACGACCAGGCCGATGGCCACACCGGCGATCAGCGGGGTCGCGCCGGAACCGCCGGTCTCGGCGAGGTTCGGGCCGGTGGAGGTGCCGCCGACCGTGGCCGGGCTGGGCTCGCTGAGCGTCCGTACGTCGTTCCCGCCGACGGCGCCCTGGGTCTTGCAGTCGAGGACGCCGGTGAACCGCTTCTGGAAGCCGGCCTGGCCGTCGATCGTGAAGCCGTAGGCCTGGTCCTCCTGGAGCGGGATCGTCACGGTCCGCGAGACCCCCGCCGGGATGCTGTACTCGGTGCCCATCAGCTCGAAGGTGAACACCTCGTCGCCCTTGTTGGCCACGGTGACGTCCACTCCGCCCTTGGCGCAGTTCTTCGCCGCCGACAGGGCGGGTATCGGGCCCAGCGCCGCCCAGGCCGCGCTCGCCGTCGCCGAGACCGTCGACTCGCTGGAGCCGGCCAGGATCTGCGTCTGGCTCCTGGACTCGGAGGTGAAGGCCCGGCCGACCGGGACGGTGGTCGAGGCCTGCACGGTCAGGTCGGCCGACCCGTCCGCGGCGCCCTCGGGCACGTCGAAGAAGAGCCGGCTGCCGTCCTGCGCGGACGTGACGGCCTTGCCGTCCTTGCCGACGATCCGCACCCCGCTCACGGCCGGGTCCGAGGCCGGGGTCACCGTCACGCTGTCCGCGTCGGTGTGCACCGTGACCGGGCCGAGCAGGCTCCCGGGGTGACCGGAGACCGCGGGCGGGTCGAGGGTCAGCGACGCTGCGGGCTCGGCGACGGTGCGGGCGGCCTTCTGGAGGTGGTCGGCGAGCTTCTCGGCCTGCGGGTCGACGGCGTCCACGTCGGCGGCGTCCGAGTAGCGCCAGATGGCCACCTGGGTCCCGGCCGCCGCGTCCTGCTCGGTGAGGCCGGAGCCGATGCCCGCCGCCTCGGCGAGCGCGGCCAGGTCGTTGACCTGCGGGTAGGAGTTCCGAAGGATCCAGCTGATCCGGCCGGCGTTCTTGTTGGCGCCCAGCGACGTGCCGCTCCACGGCGTCTCGTGGTAGCTGGCGTCCCGCTGGGTGGGGTTGTGGAGGTCGACGCAGTACGTCTGGAGGGTGCCGCCGCCCTCGACGGACATCTCGAACAGCCCCGCCGACACCTGCTGGTCCCCGTTGTCGCCGTGGACCACCGCGCCGCCGTACGTCTTCAGACCGCCCATCGTGGCGATCGCTCCGCCCTGGCTCTGCGCCGTCTCCGCCGCGACGGCCGGACCGGCGACGGCCACCGCACCGGCGGCGACGAGACCGGACACGAGCACCGCGGCGGCGGACCGGACCACCCCTCGCCGCCGACGCAGAGACGACGCGGAGAGCGAAGAAAACACAGAATTCTCCTTCGAGCAGGACCCGTTGACGTGGGGGGTACCGGTCCCACCAGCAGAATCAGCAGCCTTGACAGCTCTGCCCGGCATCCTAAGGAAGAGCCACTCCGCCTTCTCTCGTCATATCGTCAGACAACGGATCCGACTCGGAATCGTTATCGCCGAGATCACCCCAGAGCAGGGCTTATCGACAAATCAACCGGGCCGTTCGGGGCGAGCACCGGATGAATTCTCTGATAAGCCGCAGTTCTGCCGAGTCGGGGCATCGGCTGACATCACGGCACCGCGGCCGGTTCCGCAGACCGGTGCACCGCTTCCGGGCCACCGCCCTCGGCCGGGGTCTCCCAATCGGGCTCCGGCCGGTCCGAAGGGCCGACCGTGCCGGCCTCCGGCCGGCCCGTACGCCGGAACGCGCAGGTGCCCCGGGCCAGATCGTGGCCGATGGCCACCGCGTCGATGTCCGTCGACGTCCGGCTCTGCCCGTCGCGCACCTCGGTACGCACCTTCAGCCTGCCCTGCACGATCACGGGCTCGCCCACCGACAGGGACGCCGCCGCGTTCGTGGCGAGCTGGCGATTGGCCCACACCGTGAAGAAGTTGGTGTGTCCGTCGGTCCAGGCGCTCTTCTCGCGGTCCCAGTAACGCGAGGTCACCGCCAGCCGGAAGCGCGCCGACGGCCCCGAGGCCAGCTCCCGGTACACCGGCTGCGTGGCCACGTTCCCCACCGTGCACACGATCGTCTCGTTCATCGCGAACCCCTCCCTCACCCGGGCGCCCGGCCCGGTCCGGCACACGTACGGGCCCGTCCCGTACGACTGAGTCCGGCGCGCCGGCCACGCTCACTCGCGTACCGCCGCCGCCCCGGCGACCGCGTCCGTCGCGATCGCCGTGGCACCAGACTGCCTGCGCCGGGACGAGCCCGCCGAGCCCTGTGGATCACCGCCCGCCTGTGGAGAACTCCCTCACCCTGACGGGTGATCCGATCCGCGCCCGGCCCCCGGCACCGTCCTCACCGCGCCCCGGCACCCGCGCCCGCGACCCGTCCGTACTGCTCCCGGACCTCCCGGTAGCGCAGCAGTTCCGCGGCCACCGGATCCAGGACCCTGGCCCGCCCGCAGCCCGCGGCCGCCTCTCTCAGCCGCCGCTCGGCCTCCAGCCCGTACCGTTTCGCCGGTCCGCGCGCCGCCATCCGGCAGCTCCACTCGATCAGCGGACCGCCGACGATTCCGGCCAGCATCAACAGCACGGGCACCCCCAGATTCGGCGCCATCACCCCGGCGATCTGTCCCACCAGCCACGCTCCGCCCACGATCTGAAGCAGCGTCATGGCCGCCTGGGTCAGCACGGCCGCCGGCCACCAGCCCGGCCGCGGCGGCCGCCCGGGAGGCAGTCCGGCCCGCGCCGCCAGCTCGTCCAGCGCCTCGGGCAGCCCCTGGGACCCCCGCACGGCGGCCTCGCGCACCGCCTGAGCCCACGGCGTGGGCAGCCCGGCCGACGCCCGCTCGGACACCCGGCGCACCGCCTGCTCCACCCGCTGCCTGGCCGTGGCCTCCTCGTCGGCCTGGGTCCGCTGCCCGAGGTGACCCGTGGGGACCTGCTCCCCCCGGCCCTGGAACCAGCGCCACAACCGCAGCCAGGGCGTCCCGCAGGCACGGTTGGCGTTGCGCAGCCAAGCGCGCTCGGCCGCCTCTCCCGCCGCCGCGGCCCCCACCGCGTCCGCCAGCCGGGCGGTGAACTCGTCCCGCGCCTCCTCGCTGAGCCCGCTGCGCCGCCCGGCCGCGTACACCGGTCGCAGCCGGACCGCGGCGGCGTCGACGTCGGCCGAGATCCGGCGGGCCGCCGCCCCGCGCTCCGCCAGGAACTGGCTCAGCGCGTCCCGCAGTTCACCGAGCCCGTCGCCGGTCAGCGCGGAGAGGGCGAGCACGGTCGCGCCCGGTTCGTCGTACTCGCCGAGAGCGATCCCGTCCTCGTCGAGCAGCCGCCGCAGATCGTCGAGGACCAGGTCGGCCGCCTCCTCGGGCAGCCGGTCGATCTGGTTGAGGACGACGAACATGACCTCCGCGTGCCCCGCCATGGGCCGCAGATAGCGCTCGTGCAGGACGGCGTCGGCGTACTTCTCGGGATCGACGACCCAGATAACCGCGTCGACGAGCGCCAGCACCCGGTCCACCTGCTCACGGTGCTGCACGGCCGCCGAGTCGTGGTCGGGCAGGTCGACCAGGATCAGCCCGTGCAGCTGCGCCTCGGCCTCCGCGCTCTGCACCGGACGCCGCCGCAGCCGTCCCGGGATGCCGAGCCGGTCGATGAGACCGGACGCGCCGTCGCTCCAACTGCACGCGATGGGGGCGGCGGTGGTCGGCCGCCGTACGCCCGTCTCCGAGATCGTCGCCCCGGCGAGCACATTGAACAGCTGCGACTTGCCGCTGCCGGTGGCGCCCGCGATGGCGACGACCGTGTGCTGCCCGGAGAGCCTGCGCCGCGCCGCCGACTCGTCCAGCACCCGGCCCGCCTCGGCGAGCGTCCTGTTGTCGAGCCGGGCCCGGGAGAGCCCCACGAGCTCCCGCAGCGCGTCCAGCCGCGAGCGCAGCGGGCCGTCGTAGGCGAGCGGAGCGGGGATCTGCCCCGACTGCGCCCGCTTCTCGACGGCGCCGACGGCAGCCGTGGCAGCCTCGGCGGCGGTCTCCTCGGTCACCCGGCGCGCGATCAGCCCGTCGTCCCAGGCGCCGGAGGAATCCCCACGGTCCGCGCGATCGGGGCGATCAGTGCGCTCCTCGTCGTCCGCCCGGTCGATCCGGCCCGCAGGATCCCCCCGACCCGCACGGTCCCGACGCTCCTCGGACCCCTCGAACCCCTCGTTGCCCTTGGGATCCTTGGGGCCCTGGCGGTCTCCGCGGTCCCCATCGCCCCCCTGCCCGGCCCGCACCACGTGATCCACGTGATCCACGTGATCCACATGGACCACGTCGATCAAGTGATCCATGCGGTTGAAAGGGTCCGGACGGTCTGCGCGACCTGCGCGATCCGTGTGACCCGTATGACCCGCCTGCTCCTCGCGCGCGGGCGGTCCCGACGGCTGTCCGGGGCCCTGCCCCCCGCCGTGATCGGCATGTTCCGTGTGGTCCTGGTCGGCGACGGCGGTCACCGGTCACCTCTCCTTCTGCAGTACGGACAGCGCGGCGATGAGTTCGGCCTGGGGCTCCACGTGGATGTCGAGCCCGTCGAGGGGCGCGAGGCGGCGTTCGCGTTCGGCCTGGAGCACCCGGTCCACGTATCCGGTGAGCAGCCGCCCGCCCCGGTCGCGCAGCCGCAGGGCGCCGTGCGCGCCGATCCGCTCCGCGAGCCGCTCGCCCGCGTTGCGCGCCCTGCGGCCGCCCAGCAGGACGGTGGCGACCAGCGCGGAGACCGCCTCCGGATCGACGGCGGCGCCACGGTCGAGATCGCGCAGCTCCTCCTCGGCGCACTCCTCCAGCTCCCGCCGCCAGCGCCGTACGGCCACCCCGATCCGGTGCTCGGCGCTCTCCGGCGCCGGGTCGTGTCCCGCCAGCCCGGGGGCGCCCGCCGCGGGCTCGCGCCGCCAGGCCTCGTCGATACGTTCGTCGGCGGCGGTGACGGCGCACAGCAGGAGCGAGCCGAGACTCTCGACGAGGGCGTCGAAGAGTTCACCCGCCGTGCAGTCCAGCGGGAAGGCCCGCCACCGCTTCAGGGCGCCACCGGCCAGTACGGCGCCGCTCTGGAGCCGTCCCCGTACGCGGGTGTACTCGCTGTCGTAGGCCCCCTCGACGGCGGCGGTGAGGCGCAGCGCCGCCGCGTGCTGGGCCGCGGCGGCGCCGGCGAGCTCGGGCATCCGCGACTTGAGGGAGTCCAGGACGCCGTGCGCCGTGCGGGCCACGACGTCCTGCCGGGCGACGGGGTCCTGGGCGTGCTGGACCAGCCAGGTCCGCAGGGCGGCCACCGCGGTGGCCGGGAGCAGGCCCCCGCCCCAGGCCGACTCGGGCAGCTCGGGCACGGTGAAGCGCGGCACATGGCCCAGCCCGGCCTTGGTGAGCAGGGCACCGTACTGCCGCGACACCTCCGACACCACCTGGTGCGGCACTCGGTCGAGCACGGTCACCAGGGTGGCGCGGTACTCCTTGGCGGTACGCAGCAGATGCCACGGCACGGCGTCGGCGTAGCGGGCGGCCGTCGTGACCATGACCCAGATGTCGGCCGCGCAGATGAGCTCGGCGGCGAGGACCCGGCTCTCCGCCACCAGGGAGTCGATGTCGGGTGCGTCGAGGAGCGCGAGGCCGCGCGGGAGGGTCTCGGCGGTCTCGATGCGCAGGATGCGCTTGCCGTCCTCCCCGGGCATGAGCAGTTCCTCGCCGGAGTCCTGGTGGGGCACCCACACGCGTGTGAGGTCGGGCAGGACGCGCATGCCGCTGAACCAGTGATGGTCCTCCGGATGGCACACCAGAACGGGAGTCCGTGTCGTCGGCCGCAGCACGCCCGCCTCGCTGACCCGGCGCCCCACGAGCGAGTTGACGAGGGTCGACTTCCCGGCGCCGGTGGAACCCCCGATGACGGCCAGCAAGGGCGCATGGGGCTCTCTCAACCGGGGCACCAAGTAGTCGTCGAGCTGGGCGAGCAGTTCGTCGCGGTTGGCACGCGCGCGCGGGGCCCCCGCCAGGGGCAGCGGAAAGCGTGCGGCGGCGACACGGTCGCGCAAGGCGGAGAGTGCGTCGAGCAGCTGAGGCCGTACGTCCAAGGTCACCACATGCGAAGAATGCCCAATTTTGGGGGATTTCTGAAGCACATAGGCATGCCTGCGCGCCGATCGAACACAAGGGACGGAAGGTACGACTGGGACAAGGGCACAGCCCAGGCATAACGAGTGCACAACACCCGTAGCGCGAGACCCCAAAAGCGATGCACGATTCGTACCTGCCTGCGATTATCAGGACCGCTTCACCGAACCTCCACATCGAGCCACGGAGGCGAAGCAACAGGGAGAAGGATCCGGGAGCCCTATCCTTGTCCCCGGCATCGTCGCGGATCAGCCCGCACCCGGGCACCACGCACGAGGCCACCACACCAGGCCCCCGTAGCTCAGTGGATAGAGCAGGCGCCTTCTAAGCGCTTGGCCGCAGGTTCGAGTCCTGCCGGGGGCGCCAGTCTCCGCCCTCCCCTTGGGGAGGGCTTTTTGCTGGTCGGAGCGGGTCCCGGTCAACACGGCGAGGCCCCGGCCGCTCCCCCGACGATCAAGGGAAGCTTCCGGGGCCGTCCGGCTGTCACCGGGTTTTCGCCCTCCGGAACAACGGGTCTCCCGGCATGAGCCGCTCGTGCCCGATGCGCTGCCGCAGCATGCGCATCGGCGCGGGATGCCCCGGTGCCCGCCCCGTCAGCTGCCGACTGCCGTCAGGTGGTACGTGGTGTCCACCCAGAAGCCTCCCGTGGTGGCCGCCTTGATTTCGAGCACGTACTGCCCTGCCGTGAGGGGTTCGAGTCCGCACCACAGCCCCCAGGCGACCGTTCGGTACAGACCCATGCGAAATGGCTTCGACGTGAACTCTTGCAGCGGAAGCGGTCGGCCGTTCAAGAACGCTTCCGCCTTCGCGACGTCGACGAGCATGGGGGCAGGAGCGACAAGGCCTCCACGCTGCGTGTTGAAGACAGGGAAGAAAACACGCCGCTGCGCGGGTATTCGGCACCGCCGCACCACGCGCCCCCCGTAGGTGCCGGCGAGGAACCACAGATCCTCCGGTTGCCTCCAGTCGGCGAACTCACCGGTCGTATCCATGACCGGGCTCCGATCGTCCGGTGCCGACAGCGCCCACTTCCACCATCGGGCGGCCAACTCTCCGCCCTCCTGCGGCCCCAGTTTCCAGATGCTGCCGTCGCCGAGCGCGTTCTCGCTCACGTTTCCGTCCCTTGACTTGCGCGTTGCCGTCCCATTGGAATGGCGAGACCTTACCTGCGGGAACGGCAGGCCGACGTCGGTGAGCGTCCTATCTGTCCGACTGCTCAGTCGAGTCCGTGACCTGCAAGAACAGCCCGGACAACCCAAAACGGCGCTGATCGGGTCACGCCGGGCGCGGGCGGGCGGTCAGTACCCCCGCCGATAGGCGCGGGCGTCGGCCGGGGACACCTGGTCGGCCTCGGCACGGATCGCCGCGTCGAGCAGGGGGAGCAGCTTGTCCACCTCGATGCCCAGTTTCTTGTCGCGGCCGGCGAGGCCGGTGTGCCAGGTGCGGGCGTTCCTGCCGACCCAGACCTTGTCACCGCCCAGGTCCTCGGTGGGGCGCCGCAGGGCCGTCCGGAGGCGTTCGACCTCCTTGGCCAGATCGCCGCGCAGCCTGAGCAGATCGGCCTTGCGCGGGTTGTCCACCTTCGGCTCCGTCACGGGCGCTCCTTCCGCGTTCCGGCTGGTGGCGTCGTCCGCTCCCGCGGCTGCCGGTCGCGCAGTCCGCGGTGGCGCAGTACGGCCAGCAGGACCGTGCCGGCCAGGAAGAACGGGGAGAGCACCAGCCCCCAGAGCATCGGCGCCGTCACGGCCGGCGGGTGCTGCACCCAGGCGGTGGTGAGCACCCGGTGGGGGTCCTGCCGGTCGTAGGTCACCGGGACCGTACCGCCCGGCTCCAGGCCGTCCGGGCGCTCGCCGCCCCAGTCGCTGAGCGCGGTCTCGACCGTGCGGCCGGAGACGGTGAACCGGACCTCGACGTTCCCGGCGCTGCCGAACTTGTCCCTGGGGGACGAGGTGACCTGGGCCCAGGTGGCCACCCCCCCGGGTGCGCAGATCGTGCACCAGGGTGTGCGAGGGCAGCCAGAGCAGGAAGAGCGTTCCGCAGGCGGTGGCCACGAACAGGGCGGCCAGCGTGGCGATCAGACGTCGTTGCGGCACCGGCCGTCGCACCCCGGCCGTCGCCCTGCGCACCTCGTCCAGCCGGGCCTTCTGCTCGGAGGGGGGCGGCGGGGGTGCCCCGTGCGGGCGCGTCCGCTTCATGCGTGTCTTCTTCGTCATCGATCCGGTTCCCGTGTGTCTCAGAGGCCCAGCCAGCCGCCGAGCTTCTCGGCGGCGCCGCCGATGTCCTTCCCGACGTCCTCGACCGCGTGGGTGACCGCGTGCACGGCCTTCTTGCCGGTGTCGGTGTTGAGGGCGTAGTAGGCGGCGTAGCCGAGACCGGCGCCGACCAGGATGCCCGCGCCCACGGCCCAGCCCACGGGTCCGCCGACGGCGGCGACGACGGCGGCCTCGGTCGCCCAGGTGCCGACCATGCCCGCGCCGAGGGAGGCGACGTTGGAGACGACGGCCACATCGGTGTCGGAGTGGTTGACCTCGATGTCGTAGGCGATGCCGCCGAGGGTGAGCACGGTGCCGACCAGGGGCAGCCGGTCGCCGGTGCGGAACGCCTTGCCGAGCCAGCCGGCCTCCGCGCTCGCCGACACCGCGCCGACCGGGATCCGGGTGGCGATCCAGCGGCCGGAGTCGCCGACCGAGGCCTCCATGAACCGGGACAGCGGGCCCAGTCCGAACCTGCCGTAGATCTGCTCGGCCTCGCGGGAGGCGCCCTTCACGGCCTTGGCCGCGGCCCTGGTCTGTTTGCGGAACAGGGCCCGTTGCGCGGGGGTGAGGGCGTCGACCCGGCGTTCGTAGGCGGCCCTGGCCTCCTGGGAGAACCTGTCCGCCTCGTCCCACAGGCTCTCCGCCCGGTGGGACTGGAACCCGACGACACCCGCGACGAGTCCGGCGTGCACGGTCCAGGTCGCCCTGGGGTCGCCGAGGTCGGTGGTCGCCTTCTCCAGATGCTTCCAGGCGGTGTCCCACAGATCGGGGTCGTCGCCCTGCATCAGGGCCCGGTCGAAGACGGCCGCGGGCTCGTTCTCGGGGACGTCGCCGTGGAACAGGTCCAGCACCCGGTCGAAGCCGGGGGCGGGGGCGTCGGCGTCGATCGCGGCGGTGAAGGCCGTGCCGAAGATCTTGGCGTCCTCCCGGGCGGTGGGCGCGTTCGCGGTGGCGATGACCGAGGGGAGGTTCTTGACCAGGCCGGGGTCGGCCTGGGCGTAGAAGGCGGAGGCGAAGTCGCCGTCGCCGCGGTGGGCGGCCGGCTCCTCCGCGATGCGGTGCAGCGCGGGCCCGGCCCGGTCGGGATCCATGGCACCCAACGCGTCGGCCTGCTCGGCCAGTTCGGCGCCCTGCTGTCGCGCCTGCCGGACGGTTTGGACGGGTTCGGGCACCTGCACCATGGTGGGCCGGGGACCGACGCCCCGGAACTCCATGGCGGCGGCCAGCGCGTGTCGGCGGCGCAGCATGGGGAGTTCGCCGTCGACCCAGGAGGCTATCCTCCCGATCTCGGTGAGACTGCCGGTGTCCAGGCCGAACTTCCGGAAGCGGGCGGCGTAGGCGTTCCCGGCCTGCCGCAGGGTCGTACTGCCGTCGGCCAGGTCGCCGATGGTCTTCGCCAGGTTGTCGGGGTTGATGCCGGAGAAGTCCGGGTCGGTCACGCACCGACCTCCCCGCCGCGCCGGCCGGCCGGGGGTCCGGCAGGTCCCGGCCGGGGGTCCAGCAGGACGGCCTCGGCGCCCGATCCGCTCAGGGCGTCCGTCAGGTCCGTGCCCGCGACGGCGACCCAGGGCTGCTCCTCGCCCATCGCCTCCACCAGACCGGCGACGGTGGAGAAGGCCAGTGCCGTCAGCCGGTCCCGACCGGGCCGCGCCGACAGGGGCAGCAGCATCAGGTCCACGGTCTCGTCCAGCAGGGGTACGCCGTCCGCGTCCCGGGGCACGTCCGTCACGGTGGGCAGCACGAGGACGTCCGGGACGGGCGGTGTGCGGGGCGCCGTCTCCATCCGCACAGCCTAGGAGCGGTCACTTCGGGGAGAGGTATGGAGATTCCCAAGCTTGTCGCAAGCCTCGCGTCCGGGGCCCGCGCCCGTCATCGCGGGCGGTCCACGCGTCCGTACCTGTCAGCCCTCGTCGAAATAAAAATGATGTGCGTCGTACGCCGTGTCCCGGCCCGTATCGCCGCGTTGAACGGGACGTGCGGCGCGAGTCCTGCCGCCGCACTCGCCCAAGTAAAAGAAGGAGAACGCATGTCTCGCATCGCGAAGGCGGCTGTGGTCGCTCTCGGTACGGGTGCCGTGGCGCTCGGCGGAGCCGGTCTGGCCATGGCTGACGCGGGTGCCCAGGGCGCGGCCGTCGGTTCGCCCGGCGTGCTGTCCGGCAACGTCGTCCAGGTCCCGGTCAACGTGCCGGTCAACGTGTGCGGGAACACCATCGACGTGGTCGGGCTGCTGAACCCGGCCTTCGGCACCACCTGCGCCGACACCGGCCGCCTCCGCGGGGTCCCCCAGCAGGGCGGCCAGCACACCGGGCACCACAGCAGCCACCACAGCAGCCACCAGTCGGATCACGGCTACGGCCGCTGACCCGGACGTACTCGCCGCTGACACGGTCGTACTCGGAAAGAGCCCCGGCACCTCGAGCGCCGGGGCTCTTTCCGTGGCCGCTCACGCGTACCGGTACACCCCTCGGTGGTCCTCCAGACTGTCCGGTGTCACGTCCCACGGCGGCAGCATCTGGTTCCGGGCGACGACCCGGCCGTGCTGCGCGGTGCCGGGACCGGGCGGCTTGGCGGGCAGGTAGCGGTGCTCGCGGTGCCGGTCCTGCCACTGGGACCACAGCAGGTCGACGAAGGCGTGGTGGAGCCAGAAGACGGGGTCGTTGACGGACGCCCCGCCGAGCATGGCCCCGCCGACCCAGCGGTGCACCCGGTTGTGGTTGCGCCAGGAGGCGCTGCCGCTCCCGCGCCCCCACCCCTCCAGCCTGTTGCGGAAGCCCTTCGTGGTGGTCGAGTCCCAGGGTGATACGTCGTAGACCGGGTCGGACATCGCCCACTCCACGTCGTTCCTCGTGGGCAGGGAGATCGGGGCCCGGGCGCGTCCGAGGTCCCGGGCGAGGTACTCCCCGTCGGTCACCCCCACCCGGATCGTCCAGTTGCCCGCCGCGTACGCGAAGGGGCCCGTGGTCACCTGGTGGTCGGAGCGCCGCCCGTTGCCGCCGAGGAGGTCCCCGGTCCACGGCGTCGACGTCGTGGACCGGTCGCGGGTCCAGTCCCAGTACGGCACCGTCACGGAGGAGTCCACCCGGCGCAGCGCCTGCTCCAGCTCCAGCAGGAACCGGCGGTGCCAGGGCAGGAAGGACGGCGCCATGTGGGCCGTGCGCAGGCCGGTCTCGCCGTCGGCGACGTAGTGGTCGATGTGCGTCTGTACGAACTCGTCGTACTCGCCGCGCCGTTTGACCTCCAGCATCGCGTTCACGAACCGCCGCTTCTCGGCGGCCGTCAGCGTGGCGGCGTCCTTACGTGTGTAGACCATGCCGTCCCCCCGTGTGTTTGCTCTGGTCCTGCTGTTCCGCGCTCCGCCCCGGTCCGTGGGCCGGGGCTGCTTCCGCGCGCAGTCGCTCGCCCGGCCCCAGCTCGTCGACCGCCGCGCGCGCCGCTTCCAGCGGGGTGCCGTACGAGCTGTAGTGGTCGACCATGCTCAGCCAGGTGCCGTCGGCCCGGCGCATCAGGTGCAGGGGCCGTCCGTCCACGGTGACCTGCCAGGCGACCGCGCCGATCGTGGCCGTGCGGCGCCCGGCGGAGAGCGCCACGCCTTGGATACGGCGGCCCCGGTAGGTCTCGTCGAAGGCGGCGCCGCCGGGGCCGCCGGTGGTCCGCGGGGGCCGGGAGGCCGCGACGAGGGGAGCGAGCACGAGGGCGGCCGCGGGGGCCAGCAGCCCGCGCAGCAGGTCCCGTCGTGTTCCCGCCCGTCCCCCTCGTCCCCGTCGTGCTTCCTGTCCGGGTCTCCCCGGGTTCGCCGGTCCGCACCCGGCGCTCACCACCGTTGCGCCGTCCACGCTGACGACCATGTCGTGCTCCTCGGTCCGGTTCGGTTGTCCCCAGAAGTAACCGTCCGGCGGCCCGCCTGGTCACCCGTGGCTGCCGAACCGGGCTCCACATGGCCGTACCGCGCGCCCTCGCGGCCCGGTCCCCGCTCCGGCTCCGGCTCCGGCTCCGGCTCCGGCTCCGGCTCCGGCTCCGGCGATCATCCGGTCCAGAACTCCCACCACCGGGTGAGGACCAGCATGCCGACGACGCCGACGTGCAGCAGTGGCAGCACCCAGGTGAACTCCGCGAGGAACCTCCGCACCGGCTCCGGTGCGGGCAGGAACCTCTTCCGTACGACGAACGACGTCACGTACCAGAACACGATGATCGTGGCGACCCAGGCCAGGCAGCACCACAGGCACAGCGCGTTGATCCGGTACAGCGACTGGAACTGGAGCCAGGACACGAACCCGACGCCGAACAGGCAGCCGGCGTCGAAGGTCAGCCAGTACCAGCCCGGGAACACGGCGTCGGCCAGCAGGCTCATGCCGACACAGACGACGATGCCGTAGGCCACCAGTCCCAGCATCGGGTTGGGGAACCCGAACGCCGAGGCCTGGGCGCTCTTCATGACGCTGCCGCAGGAGACGACCGGGTTCAGGCTGCATCCCGGGACGAAGTCCGGGTCCTCCAGCAGTTTGAACTTGTCGAGGGTGATGACCCAGGAGGCCAGCAGTCCGGCCGCGCCGGTGAGGACCAGCAGCAGGGCGAAACCGCGGCCCGCGCCCGCCGTCCTGACCGTCAAGCGCGCAGGCTGCGGGCCGGAAGGACGATGTGCGCCGCCGCGGCGAGGGTCTCGTCCGCGCCGGCGAACGCCGCCAGCGCCTCCGGGGTGACGGGCAGGCCGGGCGCGGCCTGCGGCCAGGGGCGGGTGGTGAACACGAAGTAGGCGTAGCCGCGGGTGGCGACCGCCTCCAGCCACTCCGGCGGCGGGGTGCACTGGGCGTTGAGGTACGGCGGCATCGAGACGACGGCCTGACCGGCCTCGACGAGCAGGCTGACCGGGAGGCTCGGCTTGGCGTTGCCGTCGACCAGGTCTCCGCCGACGGGCAGGCGGTTGCCGTTCAGCAGCTGTGCGACGGCGGCCGCCGAGGCCTCGGGGCCGGCCGGCGCGTCCCCGAGCGAGTAGGCGAGGAGGTAGGGCATGTCGCCACCGTCGGAGGTCTCGCCGCTCCAGGGGAGCACGACGAGGGTGCCGAGGTCGGCGACGCGAAGGGGGCGGGTTTCGCTTGAGGTTGAGGTCACCGCGCGACCCTACCGACGCTCCGGAGGGCCGCCGGGGCCGTTCTCACCCGACCGGGCGACGCTCCGGAGGTGCTCCACACGAACGAGGGACGCAGTGCGGCAACGCGTCTCGAACAGCGCCGGACGTCCGGATCCGTTCGGCGCGGCACCGCCGGCGTCCCTTCGCCGACGCCCGTTCGTCGGCACCCCTGCGCCGGCCCCGGCCGTGGCGCGTCAGCTCTGCAGCGGGAGGCCGCCGAGGAGCCGGTTGTGGGTGTTGAGCGCGGTGGCCGCGCCCTTCACCGTGTGCAGTACGGAGTCCTTGTTCTCGGTGTTGAGCGCGTCCGACTGGTGCTGGAACGGCATCACGTCGTGCAGCTCCAGGGGGTGCCTGGCGAGCGTGTCGACAGCGCCGTTGAGGCTGGAGGGCGTGAGGTCGGCGGAGCTGTGGGCGAACGCGGGCGCGGCGGCACCGGCCATGACAAGGGACCCGGCGACGACAGCGGCGGCCTTCAGCGACTTCATCGTGTTCCTCTCTTCGGCAACTCACGTCGCCTCGTTGATGTCTGACGTCGTGCCTAACGACTCCTGACCGGGGCGGAAACCCCGCGCGCGCAGACTTTCTGCGCCCCGCGCGAAGTCTCCCCGCGCCCGGTGCGAAGCTGCCGCCGCGCGGCGGGCCGCCGCTTCGAACCCGGTCCCCCGTTCGGAGTAACGCCCCCGGAGGGCACCGGGCGGGGACAGGCCTCCCGCACTTCAGGACGGTCACGCTCCGTGTCCGAAAACGCGGAACCGGCCGCCCTCCGTCCCGGAGAGCGGCCGGTCGCGATGGATGCGCCCGACGTCAGTCGTTGAAGCAGAAGCCGCCGAAGGCCGGGTTCAGCAGGCCGACGACGTCGATGGTGTCGCCGCAGAGGTTGACCGGGATGTGCACCGGAACCTCGAGGGCGTTGCCCGACAGCACACCCGGGGAGTTGGCGGCGGCGGCGTGCGCGTCGCTGTCGGCGGCGGCGATGCCGGCGGTCCCGGCGATGGCCGCGACGGCAACGGTGGTCAGGGCCAGGCCCTTCGCGATACGCGACATGGAGAGGTGCTCCTTGGGAGTTGACACAAACGGCCGGACGGGGGTGTCCGGCGCTGTGTCAACGCGCCGGGCGCACACGAGTTGTGCCGCCATTGGGGTGATCCCCAGGGGCGAGGATTCACGATTCCGACACAACTGTCTGCTTTCTACCGATTAGCACGTATAGCAGCTAGAGTTGCGGACCTCTCCGCACTCTTACGGCAGGCGTCCGATTCCGCTGACCCCCCGGTCGACGAACCTCCTCGAAAGGGCAACGCCGGTCATGCGCCATTCCCTGGGTCCGCCGCCGCGCCGCGCGACGGATGCGCGTACTGCTCCGCCCCGCGCACCGAACCCCGATCCGCGCACCCGGCGCGGGCCCGGGTGCGCGAACACGCTCGGTCACGACCGCCGCATGTTCGATCCGGCCCAGGCCGTGCTGCGGGGTGGTGACCAGCTGACTGCCCGGCTCGTTCCCCAGCGGGACGCGGCGTGGACCGGCGCACTCTCGGTCGCCGTCGACGCACAGCGGTGAGACGGCGCGTTCCCGCACGAACCGAGCGCCATCGTGAGCGAGGAAAACCGCGCAATGCACCTGCCAGCAACGGACCCTCGGCCACGGGTCCTCCACCTCACCCAACCCGTGGACGGCGGGGTCGCCCGAGTGGTGTCCGACCTCGTGCGGGCCCAGCTCACGGCCGGTCTGCACCTCACGGTCGCCTGCCCGGACGGCGAACTACCGAGCGCGCTGCGCGCGTCGGGCGCCGATGTACGGCACTGGCGGGCGACCAGGTCGCCCGGTCCGGCCCTCGTGCGCGAGGTGCGGCAGCTCGCCCGGCTGCTCGACGAGGTCCGGCCCGACCTGGTGCACGCGCACAGCGCGAAGGCCGGGCTCGCCGGGCGGATCGCCGTACGGGGGCGGATCCCGACCGTGTTCCAGCCGCACGCCTGGTCGTTCGAGGCGGTCGGCGGTACCGCGGCGGCGCTCGCGCTGAAGTGGGAGCGGTGGGCCGCGCGTTGGGCCTCCCGGGTGGTGTGCGTGAGCGAGGCGGAACGCGTCACCGGCGTGCGCGCCGGTATCGCCGGACGGTGGTCGGTGATCCCCAACGGGATCGACCCGGAGCGCTTCAGCCCGGCCGCGGCGGATCACGGGCGAGCCGTGCCGGAAGCGGCCGTCGGTCCTGGGTCTCCGCTGGTCGTCTGTGTGGGGCGGCTGTGCCGGCAGAAGGGCCAGGACATCCTGCTGGACGCCTGGGACGCCGTCCTGCGGCGGGTGCCGGGCGCCCGGCTGGTGCTGGTCGGCGACGGCCCGGACGGGGACCGGCTGCGCGCCCGCGCACCGCGGTCCGCGCTGTTCGCGGGGGCCGTCGCCGACGCCGTGCCCTGGTACCGGGCCGCCGACCTGGTGGTCCTGCCCTCGCGCTGGGAGGGGATGGCACTGGCCCCGCTGGAGGCGATGGGCTGCGGCCGGCCGGTGGTGGTGACGGACGTGGACGGCGCCCGCGAGAGCCTGCCGCCCGCCCTGGCCGGGCGCTGTCTCGTCCCGCCCGGGGACCCGGAGGCGCTGGCCGCCACCGTGGCCGGGCTGCTGCTCGACCCGCCGCTGCGGGCGTCGCTCGGCCGGCAGGGGCGTCGGCACGTCCTGTCCGCGCACGACGTACGGCGCACGGCCGAGGCCGTCGCGGCCGTCTACGACGACCTGCTCGGCGGCGGTCGGAACCAGGCAACAGGGCGCGTGGTGCCCTCCGAGTGCAGGGAGTCCATCCACTCGTGACTGCGGAAAGTACCGTCCCCTCCCCCGGCGCGCAGCCACGGGACCACGGACCCTCGCCCGTCTCCGTCATGCCCGCGCGCGAGCGCGGCACCGGCTTCCGGTTCCCCGCCCGGCGGCCCCCGGCACGGCCCGCCTCCTCGTTTCCGCTGCTGCTCGCGGACCTCGCCGCGGCCTTCGTCGCCGCTTCGGTGCTCGGCGAGGCCCAGCGCACACCGCTGGTGGTGGCCCTGCTGGTGGGCGCCACCATACTGCTGCGCGCCAGACGCACCGGGCCCGTGCGGGGCGTGCTGGACGAACTGCCCGCCGTCTGCGGGCGGATCGCGGTGGGCTGGCTGGCGCTGGCGGCGCTCGTGGCGGCGTACACGCCGGAGCACGTGCTGTCCGTGCGCACACTCGTCCTCGGCGTCCTGGTCCAGTCGGCGACGGCCTGTCTGGGGCGCGGGATCGCGCACGGCCGGCGGCGCGCCGCGCTGCTGCGGCGCCCGCGCGCCGCTCTGGTCATCGGACCCGCGGCGACCGCGCAGCGGGTGGCCGCGGCCGTGCTGCGCCATCCGCGGTGCGGGGTGCGGCCGGTGGGGATCGTCGCCGAGCGGACCGGGAGGCCCCAGGGGCACCAGGGCCTGCCGGTGCTGACGACCGGTCAGGAGGTGCAGCGGGCGCTGATCCAGAACGGGGTGCGCGAGGTGCTCGCCGTCCATCCCTCGGTGCGCACCGCGCAGGGCCCTCTGCTGCGGGCGCTCGCCGAGTCCGGCTGCACGGTGCGGGAGGTCGACCCGGACTCCCCGTCGTACACGACCCGCGACCAGCTCGCGGGGTACTCCTGCCGGCGGCTGGACATGGGCGGCCGGCGCCGGGGCAGCCTGGGCAAGCGGGCTGTCGACGTGCTGCTGTCCGGGGCCGCGTTGCTGCTGGTCGGCCCGCTGCTGCTGGTGTGCGCGGCGGTCCTGCGGATCACCGAGGGGCCCGGGGTGGTGTTCCGGCAGGAGCGCATCGGCAAGGACGGGCGCCCCTTCACGCTGCTGAAGTTCCGCACCCACCGTCCCGTCGACGAGCACGAGGCGGCCACCCGCTGGAGCGTGGCGGGCGAACCGGAGATGAGCCGGTTCTGCCGCTTCCTGCGCCAGACCTCGCTGGACGAGCTGCCCCAGCTGTTCAACGTGCTGTCCGGCGACATGAGCCTGGTCGGCCCGCGGCCCGAACGCCCTTACTTCGTGGCCCAGTTCAGCCAGCACCACCCCGGCTACGCGGCCCGCCACCGGATGCCGACCGGTATCACCGGACTGGCCCAGGTCAACGGGCTGCGCGGCGACACCTCGATCGAGGACCGGGCCCGCTTCGACAACGCGTACATCGACAACTGGTCGCTGTGGCAGGACATCTGCATCCTGCTGCGCACCGCGGCCGCGCTCGTGCGTCCGACCGGGAGCTGACGACGATGAGCCTCGCCCCGACCCCGGTCCGCTCCCCGCGGCTGTCCCTGTCCCCCGGGACCCTCGGGAAGCTCGCCCCGAAGGTCTCCCCGGTGCTGCCCGTGGTGGCCGTGCTCGCCCTGCTCGCCCTGCCCGTCTCCCCCGGCGGGGAGAGCGGCGCGGGTCCGGCCGACGCGCTGTCCGCGCTGGTGGTCGTGTTCTGCGTGGTGCGTCTCGTACGGCAGCGGAGGCGCCCGCTGTCGCCGGTCGCCGCGGTGGTGCTGGGGCTGCCGGTCGTCGGGCTGGCGGCCGCCGCGCTGGGCGCGTCCTCACCGGGGGCCGCGGTCACCGGCCTGGGCCGCTACCTCCAGGTCTTCGTGCTGGTCCCGGCGGCCGTCGTGCTGCTGATCCGGGGCCGGTCCGACTTCCGGCTGCTGGCCTGGTCGTTCGTGGCGCTCGCCGGGTGGCAGGGGGCGGTCGGCGTGCACCAGTACGTCACCGGGACCGGCGCCTCGTACCAGGGCGAGGAGATCCGCGCGGTCGGCACCTTCGGGCCGCAGGACGTGATGGGCATGGCGACCGTCGTCTCCTTCGGTCTCGTGTGCGCGCTGGGTCTGGCGCTCGGGCGGACGCCACTGCGGCACCGGGTGATCGCCGCGGTCTGCGCGCTGGCGCTGCTGGTGCCGCTCGCGCTGTCCTTCAGCCGCGGGGCGTGGATCGCCACGGCGCTGACCTGCGTCGTACAGCTGCTCCTGGCCGGACTGCGGCGCGCGCTGCGGGTGGGCGCCGCGGTGGCCGCCGCGGCCGTGATCCTGGTGGGCGGCTTCGGGGTCGGCACGGCGATGCTCCAGGAGCGGATCAGCAGCATCACCCGGGTCGCGGACGCGCCCGACCAGTCGGTCACCGACCGGTACGCCCTGTGGGCGGCGGCCACCGGCATGTGGCGGGAGCATCCGCTGACCGGCGTGGGGCTGAAGGGCTTCCCCGACCACCGGGACGCGCACGCCTCGCTGGCACTGTCGTCGGGCAGCGACACGGAGGGCGCGGGCGCCGCGTTCCGCAGGCAGCCGCTGCTGTCCCCGCACAACATGTACCTGCTGGTGCTGGCCGAGCAGGGGCTGATCGGGCTGCTGGCGCTCGCCGGGAGCTGGCTGGCGCTGCTGGTGTGCGGGCTGCGGGGGCGCGCGGCCGGTCCGGGCGCGGACTGCGCGCTGGTCGCCTGCGGGCTGCTGGTGTGGCAGCTCGTCGACTTCCTGTACGCCGACATCGGCGGCCCCTCCACCGTGCTGACCGCGGTCTGCTTCGGGCTGGTGGCCTGGTGGGCGCTGGCCGGGAACGAGCGCGAGCGGCGCCCGGCGCACCCGCCGGTGCTCGCGGGCCGGCCGGCCGAGGAGGCCGGGGCGCGATGACGGTGACACCTTCCAGGCCGCGCCGGGCCGACCGGTCGCGCTGGACCGACCGGTCGACCCGAGCAGGCCGCTCGCGCCGCGGCGACACCGAGGACAGGGACGCCACCGAAGACAGGGGTGCCACAGAGGGCAGGGACGACACCGAGGGCAGGGACGACACCCAGGACAGGGACGACACCGAGGGCAGGGGGGACACGGAGGGCAGGGTGTCCGTACCGGCCGCCCGGTCCGCGCCCGCCGTCCCGCACCGGAGCGACAACGCCTCCGTCACCCGGCGGTTCCTCGCCAGGGCCGCGCTCGTCACGGCGGCGCTGTCCATCGCCGGGTCGCTGCTCGGACTGGTGCGCGACCAGGCGCTGGCCCGGCTGTTCGGGGCGGGCAGCGAGACGGACGCCTTCCTGGTCGCCTGGACCGTGCCGGAGTTCGCGGCCACGCTGCTCATCGAGGACGGGCTGGCGATCGCGCTGATCCCGGCGTTCAGCCTGGCGCTGGCCCGGCGGGCGCAGGGCACACCGGGCGACCCGGTGCGGGCGCTGGTCGCCACCACCCTGCCCCGGCTGGCGCTCGGTTTCGCCGCGGTCTCCGGCCTGCTGATCGCCGCCGCCCCCCGGCTCGTCGAGGCCCTGGCGCCCGGCCTGCCCGATCCCGCGCTCGCCGTCGACTGCACCCGGCTCACCGCGACCTGCGTCCTGAGCTTCGGACTCGCCGGGTACGCCAGCGCGGCGCTGCGGGCGCACCGCCGCTTCCTGGCACCGGCGGCGATCTACGTCGCCTACAACACCGGCATCATCACCGGGATGTTCGTCCTCGGCGGGCGCTGGGGGGTGCGTTCGGCGGCGGCGGGGGTCGCGGTCGGCGGATTCCTGATGGTGCTGACACAACTGCCTTCGCTGATGGGGCAGTTGCGACGCAAGGGCCGAGGCGGGGGTGAGGGGGAAGGGGAGGACGGGGGTGAGGCTCTTCCGGGGCCGGGCGACCGGCCGATGGGCTCCGCCCTGCTCGCCAGCGTCCTGCTCTTCGCCCTGTGCCGTCAGTCGCAGGTCCTCGTCGAGCGCTTTCTCGCCTCCGGTCTCCCGGCCGGTGCCATCTCGCACCTGAACTACGCCCAGAAGGTGGCGCAGATCCCGATGACGCTGTCGCTGATGCTGTGCACGGTCACCTTCCCGGTGGTCGCGCGGGCCCTGGCCGACGGCGACACCGAGCGGGCCCGCGACCGGGTCGAGCGGGACCTGGTGCTGGCCGCGTGCGTGGTGCTGCTGGGCACCGCCACCGTCGTGGCGTGCGCTCCGCAGTTGATCGAACTGCTCTTCCAGCGGGGTGCGTTCACCGCGCCTGACACCTCGGCGACGGCGGCCGTGCTGCGGGTGTACGCGCTCGGGCTGCTCGGCCAGACCCTGGTGGGCGCGCTGGTGCGCTCGTACTTCTCGGCGGGGCGGACCAGTTGGTATCCGCTCGGCGCGATGGCAGCGGGGCTGGCCGCGACCGCCTGGGCCGGCGCGTGGGCGGTGGGCCGCTGGGGGGTCACCGGGATCGCCGCCGCCAACGCGTTCGGCATCACCGTCACGGCCGGGCTGCTGCTGGCCGGCCTGGGTCCGCGCAGTGTCCCGGTGCGCACCCGGCGGGTGCTGTGCGAGCTGGCCAAGCCGGTGCGCGCCGCGGCGGTCGCCACGGCGGCCGGCGTGTTCGCGGCGAGCCGCCCGGCCTCCGCGTCGGCCGGTCTCGCGGCCGGCACGGTGACGGTGGTCTGCGTGTTCGTCCTGGTCGGGCTGGCCCTGGGTGCCCAGGGTTTCGCCCCCGCACTGAGATCCGTATCCTCCGCGACCCGAAGGCTTGCGCATGGCCTCTTCCGTTGACTCCGCCGGCCCGATCGAACCCACCGTCTCCGCCCGGCCCGCCCGGGATGCCGGGCGGACCGGTGCCGCCCCCGTCCCGTTCGTCGCGATGTACCACTCCGTGGGCGACTGCTCCGACGACCCCTACCGCGTCACCGTCACCCCGGACCGGCTGGAGCGGCAGCTGGAGTGGCTCGGCAGGCGTGGCCTGACGGGCGTGTCCATGGCCGCGCTGCTCGCCGCCCGGGGTCGCGGGCAGGGCCGGGGCCTGGTCGGGCTCACCTTCGACGACGGGTACGCCGACTTCGTCGAGCACGCCCTGCCCCGGCTGCGCCGCCGGGGTTTCGGCGCCACCCTCTTCGTACTGCCGGGCCGGCTCGGCGGCGACAACGCCTGGGACCCGCTCGGCCCGCGCAAGCCGCTGCTGACCGCGGACGGCATCGGGCACGCCGCCGCCGAGGGCGTCGAGATCGGCTCGCACGGGCTGACCCACGTCGACCTGACCACGGCGGACGACCTCACCCTGAAGCGCGAGACCGTCGAGAGCAGAGCAGCGCTCACGGAACTGACCGGTGCTCCGGTCGGCGGCTTCTGCTACCCGTACGGCACGGTCGACCGGCGGGCCGTCGACGCCGTACGGGACGCCGGATACGACTACGCCTGCGCGATCGACCCCGGCCCGCTGGGCGGCCGCCTGGCCCTGCCCCGCGTCCACATCGGCCAGAACGACGGCGCCGTACGCCTGTTCCTGAAGCACCGGCTGCACCGGCTGCGCCGCCGACCCGTCGAGGGGCTGTGATGAAGGCCCTGCACATCATCACCGGACTCGGCGTGGGCGGCGCCGAGCAGCAACTGCGGCTGCTGCTGCGCCATCTGCCCGTCGACTGCGACGTCGTGACGCTCACCGACCCCGGCGCGGTCGCCGACGGACTGGTCGCCGACGGGGTGCGCGTCGTCCACCTCGGCATGAGCGGCAACCGCGACCTGGCGGCCGTGCCGCGCCTGGTCCGGCTCGTCCGCAGGGGCCGCTACGACCTCGTCCACACCCACCTCTACCGCGCCTGCCTCTACGGTCGTCTGGCCGCCCGGCTCGCGGGCGTCCGCGCGATCGTCGCCACCGAGCACTCGCTCGGCGACTCCCGGATCGAGGGCCGCAGGCTGACCCCCGGGGTGCGCGCCCTCTACCTCGCCGGGGAGCGGCTGGGCACCACGACCGTCGCCGTCTCCCCCACGGTCGCCGACCGGCTGAAGCACTGGGGCGTGCCCGCCCCGCGCATCGAGGTCGTCCCCAACGGCATCGACCTGGCCCGCTTCCGCTTCGACCCGATCCAGCGGCAGCGCGCCCGGCGGCGCCTCGGCCTGCCCGAAGGCGCCTACGTCGTCGGCGGCATCGGCCGGCTCGTCGCCGGCAAGCGCTTCGACGTCCTGGTCCGGGCGCTCGCCGCGCTCCCCGACGACTGCTGGCTGCTGCTGGTCGGCGGCGGCCCCGAGGAGAGCGTGCTGCGCCGCATCGCGTACGAGGCCCGGGTCGCGGACCGCGTGCTGTTCACCGGCGAACGCCCCTGTGTGCCCGACGGCTCCCCCGGACCCGACCTGCCCTCGCTCACCGCCGCGATGGACCTGCTGGCCTCACCGTCCCCCGAGGAGACCTTCGGACTGGCGGTCGTCGAGGCCCTGGCCTGCGGGCTGCCCGTGCGTTACGCCTCCTGCCCGGCGATCGAGGACCTGCCGCCGCACACCGCGCCCGGCGCCGTGCGTGTGACGGGCGGCCCCGAGGCCTTCGCCGGGGCGATCGTCGAGGCCCGCGCCCGGGGCCCGTACCCGCGCGCCGCCCCCGAAGCCGTCCGCCACTACGGCATCGAGCGCAGTGCCGCCCGGCTGATGGGCGTCTACACGGCGGCCCTCTCCGGCAGGGCCACCGCGCTCCCCCCTCCGCCTCCTCCGCCTCCTCCGCCTTCTCCGTCACCTCAGTCTCCGCAGTCCCCGTCGCCTCAGGAAGCCAGCACCTCATGACCGAGAATCCGACCGGACCACACCGCCCGGCCTCCGCCCACTCCCGCCCCCGGACCCTGGCCGCCTGGACCCTGCTCGCGTCCGGCGTCCTGGCCGGCGGCCTGCTCGGCGGCGCGTACGGCGTCGTCGAACCGCCGTCGTACACGGCCACGGCCTACGTCGTCGCCGTACCGACGGAGAAGTCCGACCCGGCGGCCGCGCTCGGCTTCGCGCAGGCGTACGGACGGGTCGCCACACAGCTCGCGGTGCTCGGGGACGCGCAGGTCAGGGCGGGCGTCTCGGCGAAGGTGCTGCAGGCGAGCGTGCAGACGGCGACCTCGCCGGACGCCCCGATGGTCGCCGTCACGGCCACCTCGTCGCGTCCGGCCCAGGCCGCCGACATGGCCAACGCCGTCGCCTTCGCCCTGACCCGGCACGCCGACGACAGCAAGGACGCCACCCATGTCGAGCTCCAGCAGTTCGCCAAGGCGGTCCGGCCGGGTTCGCCGTCCTCGGCGTCACCCGCGGTGACCGGCCTGGTGGGCGCGAGCGCGGGCGGACTGCTCGGCGGACTGCTGCTGCTGGTGCGCCCCCGGCGGGCCCCCCAGGAACCGCCCCGGTCCGCTTCCGTACCCGGCCCGGCCCTGGCCGCCGACCTGCACGGAAAGCTGTGACCGCACGGACGTGGGTGAAACCCGCGTACACCACCGACCTGGTCACCGACGAGGGCACCTTCGCCGCGCTGGCCCCCGCCTGGGACCGGCTGTACGCGCGGTCCCGGACGGCGACCCCGTTCCAGAGCCATGCCTGGCTGTACTCGTGGTGGCTGTCCTACGGCCGGCCGGGCCGGCTGCGGCTGCTGGTGGTGCGCGACGGCGCCGAACTGGTCGCCGCCGCCCCGCTGACGGCCGTACGCCGTCCGGTGTCCGCGCTGGTGCCGCTCGGCGGGGCGATCTCCGACTACGGGGACGTCCTCGTCGACGACGAGCGCGGGGAGGCGGCCGTGGCCGCGCTCACCGCCGGTCTCACGGCCGCCGCCCGGACCGCGCTGATCGACTTCCGCGAGGTCCGCCCCGGCGGCGCGGTCGAACGGGTCTACGACCGCTGGACCGGGCCCCGCCGCCGGGTGAGCGACTCGCTGTGCCTGGAGCTGCCCGCCGTGCCGATGGAGGAACTGGTGGCCCGGCTGCCGCCGGCGAAGGCCCAGCGGGTGCGGGCCAAGCTGCGCAAGCTGACCGCGCTGGGCGTGCAGCGCCACCTCGTCCGACCGGACGAGGTCGACCCCGCGCTGCGCCGGCTGCTCGAACTGCACCGGCTCCAGTGGCAGGGACGGAAGGTGACGTCCGAACACCTCCAGACGCGCTTCTGCGAGCACCTGGTGCGGTCGGTGGGGCCGATGGTGCGCTCCGGGGACGCGGTGGTCACCGAGTTCCGGCTCGACGACGACGTGGTCGCCGTCGATCTGACCCTGCTGTCGCAACGGCTGGCGGGCGGCTACCTCTACGGCGCCCATCCCCGGCTGCGCGAACGCAAGGCGGACGTGGCGGTGATGCTGCTCGACGCGTGCGCCGAGCACACCCGCGCGGGCGGGCGCGGCACGCTGAGCCTGCTGCGCGGCAACGAACCGTACAAGCACCACTGGCGGCCGGAACCGGTCGTCAACCAGCGGCTGCTGCTGGCCCGGCGGCGTACCGCCCCGTTGCTGTCGGCGGTGGTGTGCGACGTCGCCGCGCGGCGGCGGGGCAAGGAACTGCTGACCCGGCTGAGGGAGCGCGACGGTGACGACAGGTCCTGACCGGGCCTGCCGCCACCCGCGGATACCCGCCCTAGGTGCGCGGCAGCCCGCCGATCCGGGTGCAGATCTTCCCGCCGATCCAGTACTCGATCCAGTCGCCGAGCTCCAGCGGCAGGCAGCCGGCCCCGGGTTCCGGGGCCGGTGGCTCGGCCGCCGGGGCCGTCGGGACGGCCGGCTCCGTGGGAGCGGTCGGGGTGGTCGGAGTCGTCGGCCCGGTCGGGGTGGTCGGGGTGGTCTGTCCGGTGGACGACGCGAGGAGGGCGCGGTAGGTCGCGGACGAGGCGGGGTTGCCCGAGCACTGCCACACGCCGTGCGGGCAGTAGTCGGTCAGCGTGTTGTACACCGGCCGGTGCTCGTCCATCCAGGCGAGCATGCCCCGCACGTACGCGGTGTCGTCCCCGTTGCGGAAGAGACCCCATTCCGGATAGGAGACGGGCTTTCCGTGCGCCTTGGCGAAGTCGACGTGCGCCTGAAGGCCGTAGGGCTCCTTCACCTGCTCCTCGAACGACAGCCCGGACGGCTGGTCGTAGGAGTCCATGCCGACGATGTCGACGGTGTCGTCCCCCGGGTAGCACTGCGTCCAGGGGACGGCGTCCCGGCCCCGGCTCGGCGTGAAGTCGAACCGGAACCTCTGGCCCGGCACCGACCGCATGGTGGTGACGATCCTGTTCCAGTACCGCTTCCAGGCCTCCGGGTCCGGACCGCAGCGATGGGTGTACGTGGTGCCGTTCATCTCCCAGCCGAGCACGATCACCGTGTCCGGCACCTTCAGCGCCACCAGCCGTTCGGCGAGGGCGCGGAAGTGCTGGTCGAACTGTCCGGCGGCGCCCTCGCGCAGCAGCCGCCGCACCTGCTCGTCGGAGACGCCGGCCTCGTTGTGCTCCAGCATGGGGACGTTGAGTACGAAGATCCGGTCGCTCTTCTGTCTGCGCCAGTCGGCCCACGCGCCGAGGTAGCCGACGTCGCCCTCGATGTTGCTCCACCTGTCGCCCGGCAGATAGGTGTGTCCGACCCGCACCTCCGCGCCGCCCAGCCAGTTGCTGAAGTCCGCGATCCGGGCCACGCCGCCGGCCCCGTAGTCCAGGTAGGCGCCGAAGGCGGGGACGTCCTTCCCGGACTTTCGGGCGGCGGACTCCGGCGCCGCGGACTTCGGGGTCGCGGGCTTCGCCGGGGCGGCCGCCGTGGACGGGTGGACCGGATCGGACGCGGCGAACCCCGGACCGGAGGCCAGGGCTGCCGACGCGGCGACCGCGGCCACGACGGCGGCCAGCCGTCGAGACCGGGCGTGCGACTGCTGTGGGGCCATGCCTGCTCCGTTCTTCATGCGCGCACCGACTCCTGACGCTTCCTCTGAAGGCTCCGGTGAGGGCTCCGACGGGGGCTCCGACACTTCAGACAATGACAATCAGACATATGCAGATGAATCCAGCCAGCGCGACAGGGCCTTCGGGTGATCCGCTCCGCCGCGCAGGTGAACCGACCTGAGGGAAGAAGCCCGTGTCACTGCTCGACATCCGCGTCCCCGCCGTGCTGCTGCGGGTCGACCGGAACCCCTTCCACCACGGCACGCTCGGCGCCGTGCGCTCGCTCGGGAGGGCCGGCGTGGAGGTGCACGTGGTCGCCGACTTAGCCGGCAGCCCGGTCCGTAGGTCCCGCTATGTGACCCGGCTGCACCTGCCGCCCCCGCCCCGCGCGTCCACGGCCGAGATCGCCGCGACCCTGCGCCGGGTGGCCGCCCGGATCGCGCGCCCCGCAGTGCTGATCCCGATGGACGACGCGAGCGCCGTCGCGGTGGGACGGCTGCGCGAGGAACTGGCTCCCTCGTACCTGCTGCCGCAGCAGCCCGGCGCGCTGGCCGAACGGGTGGCGGACAAGGCGGAGCTGGCCGCCGTGTGCGCCGCCGTGGACGTGCCGCATCCCGTCACCGTGATCCCGGACAGCGCGGCGCAGGCCGCCGGGGCCGCCTGGCAGCTCGGTCTGCCGGTGGTGGCGAAGTGGAGCCGGCCCTGGCTGCTGCCCGCCGGCCGTGGGCTGCGCAGCACGGTGGTGGTGCGCTCCATGCGGGAGGCCCGCGAACTGTACGCACGCGCCGAGGAGGCGGGCAGCCGTCTGCTCCTCCAGGAGTTCCTGCCGCCGGGCCCGGACCGCGACTGGTTCTTCCACGGGTACGCCGACCGCACCGGTGCCGTCCGGGGCGGCGGCCCCGGCCGCAAACTGCACGCCTGGCCGCGCGGCGCGGGTCTGACGGCGGTCGGCCGGTGGACCCCCGACGCCCAGGTGCGGGCGCTCGCCGAACGGCTCACCGGTGAGCTCGGCTACCGCGGCATCCTCGACCTGGACTTCCGCCGCTGCGGCACGACGGGCCGCTACCACCTGCTCGACTTCAATCCGCGCCCCGGCGCCCAGTTCCGGCTCTTCTGCGACACCGCCGGGCTGGACGTCGTACGCGCCCTGCACCTGGATCTGACCCATCGCCCGCTGCCGGCCGGGGCGCCGCTGCACGGACGGGAGTTCGTGGTGGAGAACTACGCACCGCTGACCGTGCTGCGGCCCGTCCGGGTCCGCCGGGAACTGGCCTGGCACGCCTCGGACGACCGCGGCCCCGGGCGGGCGATGTGGGGACTGTGGTGCCGTCATGTCTCGCACCGGCTGCTGGACCGGCTGCGCGGCGGGCAGGCGCGGCGGGACCCGGAGGTCCGGCCGCGCGTGGTACGCCAGGCGCCCCCGCCCACCGTCCCGTCCCCGGCCGTCCTGCCCGCCCCGCCCTCGACGAACGAGGTGGCCGGGGCGGCCGAAGCAGCCGGTGCGGCCGACGTGGTCGGGCCGGCGGACGACAGGAGGGCGGGCAGCCGCTGAGGCACGAACTGCCGTGCCGCGGCCGGGGCCTGGCGGGTACGGCGCCGACGGGCAAGGGTGCCGGGCGGGAGAGCGACCGGCACCCGGCACGTCACCGCCGGAACCCGGCCCTGCCCCGCCGGAACAGGAAGGCCCCGGCCGCGATCAGCACGGCGCTGATGCCCGAGGCGGCGAGCATCTTCTCGTTACCGGTGTTCGCCATGCTGGGCGGGCCCTCGTGATGGCCGCCGTAGGGCGGGGTCTCCTCACCGCCGTAGGGCGGCGGGGTGGTCTCGTCCCCTCCGTAGGGCGGAGGCGTGGTGTGGTCGCCGTGCGGCGGCGGGGTGGTCTCGTCGCCTCCGTAGGGCGGAGGCGTGGTGTGGTCGCCGTGCGGCGGCGGGGTGGTCTCGTCGCCACCGTAGGGCGGAGGCGTGGTGTGGTCGCCGTGCGGCGGCGGGGTGGTCTCGTCGCCACCGTAGGGCGGAGGCGTGGTGTGGTCGCCGTGCGGCGG